>NZ_BAAGRO010000001.1:0-201400 GCF_054782915.1 Nocardioides hungaricus
TGCATGTGTTAAGCACGCCGCCAGCGTTCGTCCTGAGCCAGGATCAAACTCTCCATCAAAAAACCAACCACACGGCTCACACCGCATAGAAAGAGAAACCCCAACAAGACAACACTAACAAAACAACATCAGAATCATCAGTCAAAAAACCCATCAACCAACCCCCACAAACAAAGAGGCCAGCCAACAGAACAAAACAAACCAATTCATCGACTATTGACACACTGTTGAGTTCTCAAAAATCAGACGCGTTCCGTCCCGGTCCCATGCGGGCCCGGCGGCGGGGCAACCTGCAAAAACTTACCGGCTCGGTCCGGCGCCGTCAACTTCGCGTCGATCGGGGCCGATCCTGCTGGTGCCGGGCGTGCGAAGACTCCCTGGTTTCGGCCTTGCGGCCCGAGGAGGGAGTCGCTCACCGCGACGAGTCGAACGTTAGCAGCGCTCCGGTCAGGAGCCCAAATCGGGTCGGTCGCGGACCCTCGACGAGGCGGCCGGGCGGTACGCGGAGACGGTCTGCTCGCCCGTCGCCCAGAACCGCCAGGGCCGCTCGGCCGCGGCCCGGAGCCCGACGCGCGGACCCGTGGAGACGTGCGCCGGCGGCGTACCAGCGGTGAGCGTGACCGGACCGCGGGCGAGGTCGGTGCCGTCGTGGTCGAGGCGGATGCCGAGCGCGTTGCAGAGCCGGGCCGGGCCGCGGGCCAGGTCGCGGTCGGAGGCGCCGAGTCGCCGCTCGCGGGCGGTCTCGATCCCCTCGACCACCTCGCCGGCGCGGATCAGGACGGCGCTCGCGGTGCCCTCCTCGCCGCAGACGACGTTGCAGCAGACGTGCATGCCGTAGGTGAAGTAGCAGTACAGGTGGCCGGGCGGTCCGAACATCGTGGCGTTCCGCCTGGTCTGCCCCCGGAAGGCGTGGGAGCCCGGGTCGTTCGCGCCGTCGTACGCCTCGACCTCGGTGAGGCGGACGGCGACGTCGCCGTGCCGGAGGACCGCCCCGAGCAGGCGGGGCGCGACGTCCAGGACGGGACCTGCCAGGAGCCGGTGCAGGTCAGGCGAGCCGGGCACGGTGTCCGTCGACGGCTGCGGTGAGCTCGGCCAGCTGCTCCCGCACGCGTGCGGGAGCGGTGCCGCCGCGGCCGTCGCGGGAGGCGACCGAGCCCTCGACGGTGAGCACCGCACGGACGCCGGGCGTGAGCGCCGGGGAGATCTCCGCGAACTGCTCGTCGGTGAGCTGGTCGAGCTCGATGCCGAGCTCCTCGCAGCGGCGCACGCAGGCGCCGGCGACCTCGTGGGCGATGCGGAACGGGACGCCCTCGCGGACCAGCCACTCGGCGACGTCCGTGGCGAGCGAGAAGCCCTGCGGGGCGAGCTCGGCCATCCGGGCGGTGTCGAAGGTGAGGGTGGCGACCATGCCGGTGAAGGCCGGGAGCAGCACCTCGAGGGTCTCGACGGAGTCGAAGACCGGCTCCTTGTCCTCCTGGAGGTCGCGGTTGTAGGCGAGCGGGAGCGCCTTGAGCGTGGCGAGCAGGCCGGACAGGTTGCCGATCAGGCGGCCGGCCTTGCCGCGGGCGAGCTCGGCGATGTCGGGGTTCTTCTTCTGCGGCATGATGCTCGACCCGGTCGACCAGGAGTCGTGCAGCGCCACGAACCCGAACTCGCGCGTGGACCAGAGGATGACCTCCTCCGCGATCCGGCTGACGTCGACGCCGATCTGCGCGGCGACGTAGGCGAACTCGGCGACGAAGTCGCGCGAGGCCGTGCCGTCGATGGAGTTGGCGCTGGAGCCGGTGAAGCCGAGCTCCGCTGCCACGCCTTCGGGGTCGAGGCCGAGGCTGGAGCCGGCCAGCGCGCCGGAGCCGTACGGCGAGTCGGCGGCCACCCGGGCGTCCCAGTCCCGCAGCCGGTCGACGTCGCGCAGCAGCGCCCAGCAGTGCGCCTGGAGGTGGTGCGCGAGCAGCACCGGCTGGGCGTGCTGGAGGTGCGTGCGGCCCGGCATGACGGCATCGCCCGCCTCCCGTGCCTGGCCGGCGAGCGCGTCGACCAGGTCGAGGACCAGCTCGGCGACGATCGCGGCGTGGTCGCGGAGGAAGACCTTGAAGAGCGTGGCGATCTGGTCGTTGCGGCTGCGCCCGGCGCGGATCCGCCCGCCGACCTCGGCGCCGACCTCCTCGACCAGCAACCGCTCGAGCGCGCCGTGCACGTCCTCGTCGCCCGGGTCGGGGACCAGGTCGCCGGCGGCGTACCGCTCCCCCAGCGCGTCCAGGCCGCGCAGGAGCTCGGCGTGGTCGGCGTCGGTGAGGAGGCCGGCGCGGTGCAGGGCGTTGGCGTGCGCCCGGGAGCCGGCCAGGTCGTAGGGCGTGAGCCGCCAGTCGAAGTGGGTCGACCGCGAGAGCGCGTCGAGCTCGGGCGAGGGGCCGCCCGCGAAGCGGCCGCCCCAGAGCTTGCCGGCGTTCGTGGTGGGCTCAGGCGTGCTCATCAGTCGGTCCCGAACTCCATGGCGGCATTGTCCAGGGCGAGCTCGTCCGCGACCTGCGCGGCCGGGTTGGCGGCGATCCGGTCGGCGCCGCCCGCCTCCAGCTCGCCGTAGAGCGTGCCGTGCTCGACGAGCACCTGGCCCTGGTCGAGGGGCTGGGCGGCGTACTGCTCGAGCTTGGCGCGGGAGTCGGCGATGTCGAGGTTGCGCAGGGTGAGCTGGCCGATCCGGTCGAGCGGCCCGAAGGCGGCGTTCTCGGTGCGCTCCATCGAGAGCTTGTCGGGGTGGTAGGAGAACGCCGGTCCGTCCGTGCGCAGGATCGTGTAGTCCTCGCCGCGGCGCAGCCGCAGGGTGACCTCGCCGGTGACCAGCGAGGCGATCCAGCGCTGGATGGACTCGCGCAGCATCAGCGCCTGCGGGTCCAGCCAGCGGCCCTCGTAGAGCAGCCGGCCGAGGCGGCGGCCCTCGCCGTGGTAGCCGGCGACGGTGTCCTCGTTGTGGATCGCGTTGAGCAGCCGCTCGTAGGCGATCCAGAGCAGCGCCATGCCCGGTGCCTCGTAGATGCCGCGGGACTTCGCCTCGATGATCCGGTTCTCGATCTGGTCGGACATGCCCAGGCCGTGGCGGCCGCCGACGGCGTTGGCCTGGTGGACGAGCGCGACCGGGTCGTCGTACGTCGTGCCGTCGATCGCCACGGGGCGGCCCTCGCGGAAGGCGACGGTGACGTCCTCGGCCGCGATCTCCACCGACGGGTCCCAGAACCTCACGCCCATGATCGGCTCGACGGTCTCCAGCGAGACGTCGAGGTGCTCGAGGGTCTTGGCCTCGTGGGTGGCGCCCCAGATGTTGGCGTCGGTGGAGTACGCCTTCTCCTGGGAGTCGCGGTAGGGCAGGTCGTGCTCGGTGAGCCACTGGCTCATCTCGGCGCGGCCGCCGAGCTCGGTGACGAAGTCGTGGTCGAGCCACGGCTTGTAGATGCGCAGGTCGGGGTTGGCGAGCAGCCCGTAGCGGTAGAACCGCTCGATGTCGTTGCCCTTGAACGTCGAACCGTCGCCCCAGATGTCGACGCCGTCCTCGTGCATCGCGCGGACCAGCATGGTGCCGGTGACCGCGCGGCCCAGCGGCGTGGTGTTGAAGTAGGCGCGGCCGCCGGAGCGGATGTGGAAGGCGCCGCACGCCATCGCGGCCAGGCCCTCCTCGACCAGCTGGCGGCGGCAGTCGACGGCGCGGGCGATCTCGGCGCCGTACTGCCGGGCACGGTCGGGTACGCCGGTGATGTCGGGCTCGTCGTACTGGCCGATGTCGGCGGTGTAGGTGCACGGGATCGCGCCCCTGGCGCGCATCCAGGCGACGGCCACCGAGGTGTCCAGCCCTCCCGAGAACGCGATGCCGACGCGCTCGCCGGCGGGGAGGGACGTCAGGACCTTGCTCACTGCTGGTCTTCCTTCTGGTCGGGCTGGGTCGGCTGAGTGGAGTGGTTCGAGTCGGCGAGGGCGAGGAACCGCCGGGCGAGGTCGTCGCCGCCCGCGGGCTCGCGGCCGATCACGAGGACGGTGTCGTCCCCGGCGATGGTGCCGAGGATCTCGGGGAACTCGGCCTTGTCGAAGGCCGAGGCGAGGAACTGGGCGGCGCCCGGCGGGGTGCGCAGCACGACCAGGTTGGCGCTGGCGTCGGCGCTCACGAGGAGCTCGCCGCACAGCCGGGCCAGCCGGGACCGGGCCGCGGCCGTCTCGACGGGCGCCGCGGGTCGTCGGTCGCCACCCTCGGCGGGGACCGCGTAGACGAGGGCGCCCGACGGCGCGCGCACCTTGATCGCGTCGAGCTCGACCAGGTCGCGCGAGAGCGTGGCCTGGGTGACCCGCAGGCCGTTCTCGGCGAGCAGCATGGCGAGCTCGGACTGGGACCGCACCTCGCGGTGCGTGACCAGCTCGACGATCCGCTGGTGGCGCGCGCTCTTGGTGCCGGGGCGCAGGACCGTGTTCACGTCGCCTCCTCCTTCTCGTGCTCGAGCAGGAACGTCAGGATCGCCTTCTGGGCGTGCCGGCGGTTCTCGGCCTCGTCCCACACCACGCTCTGCGGGCCGTCGATCACCTCGGCGTCGATCTCCTTGCCGCGGTAGGCCGGCAGGCAGTGCATCGCGATCGCGTCGGGCGACGCCCGCTCGAACAGCGCGGTGGTGAGGGAGTACGGCGCGAACACCTCCGCGCGGGCGGCCGCCTCGTCCTCCTTGCCCATCGAGATCCAGGTGTCGGTGACGACGACGTCGGCGCCGGTCACGGCCGCGACCGGGTCGGGCTCGAGGGCGGCGGAGCCGCCGGTGGTGGCGGCGATCGCGGCAGCCCGGTCGACCATGGCCTGCTGCGGTGCGTAGCCCTCGGGCGAGCTGATCCGGACGTGCAGGCCGGCGGTGGCGCCGGCGAGCAGCCAGGAGTTGCCCATGTTGCAGGCGCCGTCGCCGACGAACGCGACGGTCAGGCCGGCGAGCCGCTGCTTGTGCTCGCGCACGGTGAGCAGGTCGGCGAGCAGCTGGCAGGGGTGGAAGTCGTCGGTGAGGGCGTTCACGACGGGTACGCCGGCGTGCTCGGCCATCTCCTCCAGGTTGGCCTGCGCGTAGGTGCGCCACACGATCATCGACGCCTGCCGGCCGAGGACCCGGGCCACGTCGTGCACGGACTCGCGGACGCCGATCCCGGCGAGCGCGCCGTCGACCAGCATCGGGAAGCCGCCGAGCTCGGCGATGCCGGCGGCGAACGACGCCTGCGTGCGCAGGGTCTGCTTGTCGAAGACCATCGCGACCGTGCGCGGCCCGGCGAGGGGCTTGGCGTCGTACGGCCCCTGCTTGAGCCGGAACGCGAGGTCGAGCACCCGCGCCTGCTCGTCGGGCGTGAGGTCGTCGTCAGCGAGGAAGTGCCTCATCGGAGCCCTGCCTCGTCCAGGATGCCCGGCCAAGCGGCGAGGAACGCGTTGGCGTCGTCCGCCGTGAGGACGAGCGGCGGCGCGAGCCGGATCCGCCTCGGGGTCGCGCTGTTGACGATGAAGCCGGCCCGCTGCGCGGCGGCGACCACCTCGGCGGCCCTCTCCTCGGAGAGGTCGAGGCCGATCAGCAGACCCTCTCCCCTGACTTCGGTGACCCGCGGGTCGGCGGCGAGGCCGTCGCGGAGCTTCTGGCCCAGGACGGTGACGTGCTCGAGCAGGTCCTCGGCCTCGATGGTGCGGATGACCGCGAGCGCGGCGGCGCAGGCGACCGGGTTGCCGCCGAACGTCGTGCCGTGGTTGCCGGGCTGGAGCAGCTCGCCCGCGGCGCCGATGCCGATGCAGGCGCCGATCGGGAAGCCGCCGCCGAGGCCCTTGGCGAGCGTGACGACGTCGGGGCGGATCTCGACGGGCTCGATCACCGGGGACTGGTGGGCGAACCAGCGGCCGGTGCGGCCCATGCCGCACTGCACCTCGTCGAGCCACAGCAGCGCGCCGTGCTCGTCGGCGATTGCCCGGGCGGCGGCGAGGTAGCCCTCGGGCGCGACGTTGACCCCCGCCTCGCCCTGGATCGGCTCGAGCAGGATCGCCGCGGTCTCGTCGGTCACCGCGGCGGCGAGCGCGCCGGCGTCGCCGAACGGGACGAACGCGACGTCGCCGGGCAGCGGCTCGAACGGCGCCCGGTAGGCCTCCTTCGAGGTGAGCGCGAGGGCGCCCATGGTGCGGCCGTGGAAGGAGCCCTCGGCGACGACGATCTGCGTGCGGCCGGTACGCCGGGTGAGCTTGAACGCCGCCTCGTTGGCCTCGGTCCCGGAGTTGGTGAGGAACACCCTGCCGCCGCCCGGGCCGACCCCCAGGAGGTCGAGCAGCCTCTCGGCGAGCTCGACCTGGGGCGCGGTGGTGAAGAAGTTCGAGACGTGGCCGAGGGTCTGCAGCTGCGTGGTCACGGCCTCGACGAGCGCGGGGTGGCCGTGGCCGAGCGCGTTGACCGCGATGCCGCCGAGCAGGTCGACGTACTCCCTGCCGCCGGCGTCCCAGACGTGCGCGCCCTCGCCGCGGGTCAGCACGAGCTGGGGCGGCCCGAAGGTGTTCATCAGGCTGGCGGCGTACCGCTCCTGGTAGGTGCTCACTGCGTCGGTCACTGGGTGTCCCTCGCCTTCCGGGTCTTGGTCTCGACGCCGGGCAGCACCTGGGTGCCGACGCCCTCGCTGGTGAACAGCTCGAGCAGCACGGCGTGCGGCTCGCGGCCGTCGACGACGGTGGCGCGCGGGACGCCGTTCTGCACCGCCTGGAGGCAGGCGCCCATCTTCGGGATCATCCCGGCGGCGAGCGTCGGGAGGATCTGCTCGAGCGCCTCGGGGCTGATCTCGCCGATGACGTCGTCGGAGTCCGGCCAGTCGAGGTAGAGGCCCTCGACGTCGGTGAGCACGAGCAGCTTCTCGGCGCCGAGCGCCACCGCGAGGGCGGCGGCGGCGGAGTCGGCGTTGACGTTGTGCACGCGGCCGTGGACGTCGGGCGCGACGCTGGAGACGACCGGGATCCGGCCGGCCTCGATCAGGTCGAGCACGGACTCCGGGCGGACGGCGGTGACCTCGCCGACCAGGCCGAGGTCCACCTCCTCGCCGTCGACGACCGTGCCGGTCGTGGTCGCGGTGAACAGGCCGGCGTCCTCGCCGGAGCAGCCGACCGCGAGCGGGCCGTGCTCGTTGATCAGGCCGACCAGCTCGCGCTGGACCTGGCCGACGAGCACCATCCGGACCACGTCCATCGCCTCGGGGGTGGTGACGCGCAGGCCGCCGCGGAACTCGGACTCGATGCCGAGCCGGTCGAGCATCGTGGAGATCTGCGGGCCGCCGCCGTGCACGACGACCGGCTTGAAGCCCGCGAACCGCAGGAACGCGACGTCCTCGGCGAAGGCGCGCTTCAGGGTGTCGTCGGTCATCGCGTTGCCGCCGTACTTCACCACGACGATCTTGCCGTGGTAGCGCTTCAGCCAGGGCAGCGCGGCCGCGAGCGTGCGGGCCTTGGCCGGGTCCGGCTTGCCGGGGTCGTGGGAGATGTGGTCGATGCTCACGAGCTGTACGCGCTGTTCTCGTGGACGTAGGCGTGGGTGAGGTCGTTGGTCCAGACGGTCGCCCGCTCGGAGCCGGCCTTGAGGTCGATGGTGACGCTCACCTCGCGCGGCCTCAGGTCGACGGTGGCCGGGTCGGCGTGCGGGGTGGACTGCCGGCAGACCCACACGCCGTTCATCGCGACGTCGAGGTCGGCGGGGTCGAACCGCGCGCTGGTGGTGCCGATGCTGGCCAGGACGCGGCCCCAGTTGGCGTCGTTGCCGAAGACCGCGGCCTTGAACAGGTTCGACCGAGCGACGCTGCGGCCGACCTCGACCGCCTCGTCCTCGGACGCGGCGTTGACGACGGTGATCGCGATCTCGTGGTCGGCGCCCTCGGCGTCCTTCAGGAGCTGCATGGCGAGGTCGGTGCACGCGTGGGTGAGCGCGACGGTGAAGTCGTCGGGCGTCGGGGTGATGCCGCTGGCGCCGCTGGCCATCACGGTGACGGTGTCGTTGGTCGACATGCAGCCGTCGGAGTCGAGCCGGTCGAAGCTGACCCGGGTCGCGGCGCGGAGCGCCGTGTCCAGGTCGGCGGCCGGTACGACGGCGTCCGTGGTCAGCACGACCAGCATGGTCGCGAGCTGCGGCGCGAGCATGCCGGCGCCCTTGGCCATGCCGCCGATGCTCCAGCCGGCGCCCTCGACGACCACCTGCTTGCTGACCGAGTCCGTGGTCATGATCGCGTGCGCCGCGTCGTCTCCCCCCTCGGCGTTGAGGGCGTCGTACGCCGCCCGGGCGCCGGCGAGGAGCCGGTCGCGGTCGTTGGCGAGGCCGATCAGGCCGGTGGAGCAGACGACGACGTCGATCGCGCCGATGCCGAGCTGGTCGGCGACGGACTCGGCGACGGCGTGGGTGGTCTGGAAGCCCTCGGGGCCGGTGTAGCAGTTGGCGCCGCCGGAGTTGAGGAAGACCGCCTTGACGGTGCCGTCCTTGACGGCCTCCTGGCTCCAGACGACGGGGTTGGCCTTGCAGCGGTTGGCGGTGAAGACGCTGGCGGAGTCGAAGGTGGGCCCGTCGTTGACGACGAGCGCGACGTCCAAGGCCTCGGTGGACTTCAGGCCGGCGGCGACGCCGGCGGCCCGGAAGCCCTGCGGGGAGGTAGTGGTCATTACGGAGCTACTCCTACGGTCGAGAGGCCCAGCCCTTCGTCGAGGCCGAGCGCGAGGTTCATGCACTGGACGGCAGCGCCGGCGGTGCCCTTGGACAGGTTGTCCACCGCACCGACGGCGACCAGTCGTCGGGCGTCCTCGTCGACCGTCACCTGGAGGTGGACCGCGTTGGAGCCGGTGACCGACTTCGTCTGCGGCCACTGGCCCTGCGGGAGCAGGTGGACGAACGGCTCGTCGGCGTACGCCTTCGCGTAGACCTCGTAGGCGTCGGCGGCGCTCGCGTCGCCGGTGAGCCTGGCGCTGCAGGTGGCCAGGATGCCGCGGGGCATCGGGACCAGGAGCGGGGTGAAGCTGACCCTCACGGTGCCGTCCGTCAGCTTCGAGAGGTTCTGGGTGATCTCGGGCGTGTGCCGGTGCACGCCGCCCACCCCGTACGCGCCGGCGTTGCCCATCACCTCGCTGCCGAGCAGGTGCGGCCTGGCGGCCCTGCCGGCGCCGGAGGTGCCGGACGCGGCCACGACGGTGACGTCGGGCTCGACGATGCCGGCGGCGACCGCCGGGGCGAGCGAGAGCGTGGCGACCGTCGGGTAGCAGCCGGGTACGGCGATGCGGGTGGCCGTGCGGAGCAGGTCGCGCTGGCCGGGCAGCTCGGGGAGGCCGTAGGGCCAGGTGCCGGCGTGGTCGCCGCCGTAGAACCTCTCCCACGCGGCGCTGTCGGCGAGCCGGAAGTCGGCGCCGCAGTCGACGACGACCGTGTCGTCGCCGAGCTGGGCCGCGATCGCGCCGGACTCGCCGTGCGGCAGCGCGAGGAAGACCACGTCGTGCCCGCGGAGGGTCTCCAGGGAGGTCTCGTCGAGCACCCGGTCGGCGAGGGGCACGAGGTGCGGCTGCAGCGCCCCGAGCGGCTGGCCGGCGTTCGAGGCCGCGGTGAGCGCCCCGATCTCCGCCTCGGGGTGGCCGAGGAGCAGGCGCAGCAGTTCGCCTCCGGCGTACCCGCTGGCTCCGGCGACGGCGATCCTGGTCGACATGTGCATGACTATACTGCTTCTTGCATGTCTATATAAGTCCGGGTGCGCTCTCGGTCCGGGACCTGAAACCGGGGTGAAGGCGGGGTGAAACCGCGCACCCGCACCGTGGCTCGCATGACACGAGTTCCTGACACCGACCTGGCCGTCGCGGCCGCCGGGCTCGTCAAGACCTTCGGTGCACAGCGCGCGGTCGACCGGGTCGATCTCGAGGTGCGCCGCGGCGAGGTCTTCGGCGTGCTCGGCCCGAACGGCGCGGGCAAGACCACCACCCTCAAGATGCTCGCCACCCTGCTGCCGATGGACGGCGGCGAGGCCAGCATCTTCGGCGTCGACGTCCGTCGAGAGCCGCACATGATCCGCCAGCTCGTCGGCGTGACCGGCCAGTACGCCTCCGTCGACGAGAACCTCACCGGCTACGAGAACCTCTGGCTCTTCGGCCGGCTCCAGGGCCTGACCTCCGCGACGGCGAGGTCCACCGCGACCGACCTGCTCGAGCGGTTCGGCCTCACCGAGGCCCGGGACAAGCAGATCAAGGCGTTCTCCGGCGGCATGCGCCGCCGCCTCGACCTGGCCGCCAGCCTGATCTCGCAGCCGCCGCTGATCTTCCTCGACGAGCCGACCACCGGCCTCGACCCGCGCACCCGCGGGCAGATGTGGGAGACAATCCGCGACCTGGTCCGCGAGGGCAGCACCGTGCTGCTCACCACGCAGTACCTCGACGAGGCCGACCAGCTCGCCGACCGGATAGCGGTCATCGACCGCGGCGTCAAGGTCGCCGAGGGCACCCCGGACGAGCTCAAGACCTCCGTCGGCAGCTCCACGCTGCAATTGCGGATGTCCGAGCCGGCCGAGACGGACGACGCCGTCGCCGTCGTACGCCGCGTGCTCGGCGAGGAGCCGCTGCTCACCCCGGAGGCGGGCGGCATGAACGCCGCGCTCCTCGACGCGAACCAGGCCGCCGACGTACTCATCGCGCTGCGCCAGTCCGGCCTGTCGATCGCGTCCGCGACCGTGCAGAAGCCCACCCTCGACGAGGTGTTCCTGGCCATCACCGGCCATGGCGCCGAGGAAGCGACCGACTCCCCGGTCCCGACCGAGCCCACCCTGGAGGTGGCCCGATGACGACCCTGGGCCTCGACCGCGACCTCGCGGCACGCCCGACCGTCCGCGACACGATCGACCAGACCCGGTCGATGGCGTGGCGGGCGCTGAAGAAGATGCGCCGCAACCCCGAGCAGTTCATCGACGTGACGGTGCAGCCGCTGCTGTTCACGGCGATGTTCGCCTACATCTTCGGGGGCGCGATCTCCGGCAGCGTGCGGGACTACCTGCCGATCGTGATCACCGGCATCCTCGCCCAGACCGCGCTGACCGCCTGCATGGCCACCGGCATCCAGCTGCGCGAGGACATGGACAAGGGGGTCTTCGACCGGTTCAAGTCGCTCCCGATCGCCCGGATCGCGCCGCTCGCCGGGCCGGCCGTGGCCGACCTGGTGCGGTACTCGACCGCCGCGACGCTGACCATCCTCACCGGCCTGGCGATGGGCTACCGGCCCGGCGGCGGCGTGCCCGGCGTCCTCGCCGGCTGGCTGATGACGGTCGTCGCGGGCTGGGCGCTGGCGTGGATCTTCACCTATCTCGGCACGGTCGCCCGCAGCGCGCAGGCGGTGCAGGGCATCTCGATGATGGTGATGTTCCCGCTGACGTTCCTCTCGAACGCGTTCGTGCCCGAGAGCACGCTCCCCGACTGGCTCGCCGCGTTCGTGCGGGTCAACCCGGTCTCGCTGGTCGTGGACGCGGTGCGCGACCTGATGAACGACGGCGCGCTCACGGCCAACGTGGGCTGGGCGCTGGTCGGCTGCCTGGTCGTCGTGGCGGTCTTCCTGCCGCTGTCGGTGCGGTCCTACGCGCGCAAGATGTGAGTGCCCGTCGTACCTGACGGAGATGTCGTGTTCTCGGCGGAAACACGACATCTCCGTCAGGTGCGTGGTCAAACAGGCAGCTCCGTGACGAGGCGCAGCGCCTCCTCGCGGAGCTCGGGCGCGGGGTGGACGCCGATGGTGGCGCGGATCCGGTCGAGGCCGCCGGGGAGCACCGACTCGGCCAGCGCGGCGGCGGGCGCCCAGCCGAGGCTGGGCAGCTGGCGGTTGTAGCCGAAGAGGTCGGCCACGACGAGCAGGCGTACGGCGCGCTCGGCGGTCGCCGGGGCCGGGGAGCCGGCGAGCTCCCACTCGGCGAGCGCGACCAGCACCGAGCCCACGGCCGGGTAGTCGAGGAACAGCCCGCTGTCGCCGGCGAGCATCGCGGGCAGCTTCGCCCGGAGGTCGTCGCGCATCCCCCGCACGGGCTCGCGCCGGTCGTGGTGGACGTGGGCGCAGACGGCCGCCGACTGCGGGTAGAAGACCCACGGCTCGAAGTCCGCGCTCTCGGCGAGCCCGGGGACGGGCCGGGACCGGAGGATGCGCACCGCGTCGCGATAGGAGCGCAGCCCCTCCTCGATCCGGCCGGCGACCAGGTCGAGCTCGGGGCGGCCGCAGAGCAGGATGATCGCAGCGCCGAAGACGCCGGAGCCGGCGTCGTCGCGCTCGATGTCGTCGAAGATGCGGGCGGCGTCGTCGTACCGGCCCTCCTCCATCGCCGCGAGGGCGAGGACCGCCTTCAGCTGGGCGACGTCCTCGGAGGCGCCGAGCGACTCCATGACCGGCAGCGCCTCGGCCGCGTGGCGCAGCGCCTGGTCCATCTCGCCCAGCTGGATCGTGATGCCGGCGAGCTGGGCGCTGACCAGCGTGCGGGTCCACGGGCCGTCGCGGCCGTCGGCGATCTCCCAGGAGAGCTCCGCGAGGCGCCGCGCCTCGACCAGGTCGCCGAGGTTCTCGCGCAGGTTGCTCGCCCACTGGAGCGCGAGCTGGCGCACCCGCGGCTCGGCGTCGTCGCAGAGCGCCTCGAGCGCGCTCGGGTCGGCGCGCTCCAAGCCCTTCCGGGCGGCGAGCAGCACCAGCGCCTGGGCCTCCGACCGATCGCGGCCGGTGCCGGCGTCGATCGACTCGAGCCGACTCATCGCGCGGGAGGCGAAGGTGTCGGAGAAGATCAGCGTGTTGAACGCGATCGCGACCAGCGTGCTGCGCAGGGCGGGCACCCGGTGCTCCGGGACGGGCGCGTCGGCCACCACGTCCTCGACGTCGCGGGCGAGGCCGACCACCTTGAGGTGGCTGCCCTCGACGGTCCAGAAGTCCGAGAGGCAGGCCATCAGCACGGTCGTGCCCTCGACGTCGCGGTCGCGCAGGCAGCGGCGCAGCAGGTCGACGAGGTTGCCCTCCTCGCTGCGGATCTCCGTCATCGTCTCGACCTGGCCGGGCCCGAAGAGGCGCGCGGAGGCCCGGTCGGCGAACGCGACGCCCCAGTCCCGCACCCGGCCGGCGGTCTCGATGTCGTCGCCGGCGTCGACGAGCTGCATCTGCCCGAACTCGCGGACCGTCTCCAGCAGCCGGTAGCGCAGTCCTCCGGCGCCCTCGACGACCGTCACGAGCGACTGGTCGACCAGGCTGGACAGCGGGGCGAGCGCGTCGCCGCCGATCACCGCCTCCGCACCGGTCAGCGAGAACCCGTCGCGGAAGACCGCGAGCCGGCGCAGCGCGGTGCGCTCGGCCTCGCCGAGGAGGTTCCAGCTCCAGTCGATGACGGCGAGCAGGGTCTGATGGCGCTCGGGTACGTCGCGCGAGCCGCCGGACAGCAGCGCGAACCGGTTCTCCAGCCGGCGGCCGATCTCGGCGACCGACATCACCCGGATCTTCGCGGCGGCGAGCTCGACCGCGAGCGGGAGGCCGTCGAGGCGGGCGACCACCGCCTCGACCTCGGCGCGGTCGAGGCGGGCGCCCGGACGCGCGGCCGAGGCACGCTCGACGAACAGCTCGACGGCGTCGTCGAGGCCGAGCTGCGGGAGCTGGTAGACCCGCTCGGCGGCGATCCCGAGCGGCGCGCGGGTGGTGGTGAGCACCCGGAGCGCCGGGGTGCGGGCGACGAGCGCCGAGACCAGGTCGGCGGCCGCGTCGACCAGGTGCTCGCAGTTGTCGAGGATCAGCAGCGCGGGCGCGGTGCCGACCTGGTCGACGATCCGCCCGATCAGGTCGGTACGGCGGGCAGCGGCGGTCGTGAGCCGCCCGGCGACGGACTCGCGGACCCCCAGCACGTCGCCGACCTCGACGGCCACGCCCTCGGGCGAGGTGACGCCGGCGAGCTCGACGAAGTGCACGACCGGCTGCTCGGCGAGCCGGCCCATCAGGTGCGCGAGCCGGGTCTTGCCCAGGCCGCCGGCGCCGACGATCGAGGTGACCCGCGAGCCGCGGATCATCCCCTCCAGTGCGGCGACGTCGCCCTCGCGGCCGATCAGCCGGGACGCCTCGTAGAGCAGCCCCTCGCGGACCGGCCGGTCGCGCGCGAGCAGCTCGGCGTGCAGCGCCCGGAGCGCCGGGCTCGGGTCGACGCCGAGCCGGTCGGCGAGGTCCTCGCGGTAGGCCGCGTAGCGCTCCAGCGCGGCCGGCACGCCGTGCACGCCGGCGATCGCGCGCAGCAGCGCGGCGGTCACCTCGTCGTCGGGCGAGGCCCTCTCCAGGAGGGGCAGCGCGGCGGCGTACTCCCCCGCCGCGGCGAGCCGCAGGCCCTCGGGCCGCAGCGCCCAGGCGTCGACGTCGGCGGCGGCCAGCGCGAGCCGATAGCCGCGGGCGGTGCGCTCGATGACGTCGGCGGCGGTCGCGGAGCGGGCGCGGGAGACGACGACCTGGAGCGCCTTGGTCGGGTTCGCCGGGACGTCGTCGCCCCAGACCTCCACGACCAGGCTCTGCTCGGAGAGCCCGCGCGGTCCCGCGTCGGCGAGGGCCCGCAGCAGCGCGTGCGTGCGCTCGCCCGGGACCGCGACGCCGTCCCAGGCGACGTCGTCGAGGACCGCGAGCCGGGGCCTCGACCCGTCAGCTGCGCTGGACGGCACCGGTCCGCTCGGCGGCGAGCGCCACGGCCGCGTCGCGCGCGGCCGCGGTCTCCTCCTCGGTCAGGGTCCGGTCGGTCGCCCGGAACCGCAGCGCGAACGCCAGCGACTTGTGGCCGGCGGGCACCTGGTCGCCGGTGTAGACGTCGAAGAGCCGGATCGACTCCAGCAGCGGCCCGGCGCCCTCGCGGAGCGCGGCCTCGACCTCGGCGGCGGTCACGGTGTCGGCGACGACGAGCGCGACGTCCTCCTTGGCGAGGGGGTAGGTCGAGAGGGCCAGTCCGGGCGCGACGTCGCGGGCGTGCCGCAGCAGCAGGTCGAGGTCGATCTCGACGGCCGCGCTGCGGGCCGGGAGCCCGAACGCCTGGCAGACCTTCGGGTGCAGCTCGCCGGCGTGGCCCAGCTCTCGACTCGGCTCGGCGCCGCCGACCAGCAGCCGCGCGCAGCGGCCCGGGTGCCAGGGCGCGTACGCCGCCGCGGCCACCTCGACCTCGACGCCGAGCTCGGCGGCGAGGCGGCGGACCAGCCCGATCGCGTCGGACCAGCCGGCCTCGCGGCCGCCGCCCCACCAGCCGGCGCGCTCGCGCTCGCCCGCGAGGACGATCGCCAGGTGCAGCGGCTGCTCGGGGATCGCGGCGAGCAGCTTGGCGAGCTCGTCGTCGCTCGGACGCCAGTCGACGCCGTAGACCGGCGCCGGGCCGCGGTCGGCCGGGAACGCCACGGTGCCGGTCTCGAACAGCGACACCGCGGTCGCGCCGCGGGCCACGTTGCGGGCGCCGGCCCTGAGCAGGCCGGGGAGCAGCGTGGTGGTGTACGACGGCTCCTCGCTCGAGAGCGGGTTCGCGAGGCGGACCGTGGTGCGGCGGGAGTCGCCGGCCGGCAGGCCGAGCGCGTCGAACGCGGCGTCGCCGACGAACGGGAAGCTCACGACCTCCACGCAGCCGGCGCCGGCGAGGGTGCGGCCGACCCGGCGGCGCAGCCGCTGCTCGCGGGTCAGGCCGCGGCCGGCAGCCTCGCGCGGGAGGACGGAGGGCACCCGGTCGTAGCCGACGATCCGCGCGACCTCCTCGACCAGGTCGAACGGGTCGATGAGGTCGGGCCGCCAGGTCGGGGGCACGAAGCCCGCGTCGGTGACCGTGCAGCCCACCGCGCGCAGGTGGGCCTCGGCGGTCTCCGCGGGGATGTCGATGCCGGTGATCCGAGCGGGCAGGTCCAGCGGCATCGCGATCGCCGCCGGCACCGGCGCCGTGCCGACCACGGTGACGCCGGGGTCGGCCGTGCCGCCGCCGTACGTCGTCAGCAGCTCGACCACGCGGTCGGCCGCGGCCGGGGTGATGGCCGGGTCGACGCCGCGCTCGTTGCGCTTGCCGGCCTCGGAGCCGATCCGGTGGCGCTTGCCGGTGCGGAACATCGAGGTGGCGTCCCAGTGGGCCGCCTCGACCAGGATGTTCGTCGTGGTCTCCGACATCTCGGTGGTCGCGCCGCCCATGACGCCGCCGAGGCCGATGATCCCGGAGTCGTCGGTGACGACCAGGTCCTCGGTGGAGAGGGTGCGCTCGGCGCCGTCGAGCGTGGTGAGCCGCTCGCCCTCGCGGGCCCGGCGGATCCGGATGGTGCCCCGGAGCCGGTCGGCGTCGTAGCCGTGGATCGGGCGGCCGGTCTCGAGCATCACGTAGTTGGTGACGTCGACGGCCAGCGAGATCGGCCGCATGCCGGCCTGGGTCAGCCGCCGGGCCATCCAGTCCGGGGTCGGCGCGGCCGGGTCGAAGCCGGTGACCCGGCGGGCCACGAAGACCGGGCAGCCGGCCGGGTCGTCGATCTCGACCGGGTAGCCGGCGTCGTTCGGCTCCGGCACGGTGCGCTCGGCGGGGTCGCGGTACGGCGCGTCGTACGCGAGCGCCGCCTCCCGGGCGATGCCGCGCAGCGAGAGCGCATAGGCGCGGTCGGGGTTGATCTCGAACTCGATGACCTCCTCGCGCAGGCCGAGCACGTCGAAGGCGTCGTCGCCGGGCTGCCCCGCGTCGGCCGGGAGCACGATGATCCCCTCGTGGTCCTCGCCGAGGCCGAGCTCACGGGCCGAGCAGATCATGCCCGCGGAGACGTGGCCGTAGGTCTTGCGCGCCTCGATGCGGAAGTCGCCGGGCAGGACGCCGCCCGGGAGGATCACCACGACCAGGTCGCCGGGCGCGAAGTTGTGGGCGCCGCAGACGATGCCCTGCGGCTCACCGATGCCGTTGGCGGCACCCACATCGACGGTGCACCAGTTGATGGTCTTGCCGTTCCTCTGCGGCTCGGACTCCATCGTGAGCACCCGGCCGACGACGAGCGGGCCGGTGATGTCGGCGCCGGCGCTCTCGATCGCCTCGAGCTTGAGCCCGAGCGCGGTCAGCCGGCGGGTGAGCTCGCCGGTGGTGACGCCGGCCGGCAGGTCGACGTACTCGCGGATCCAGGAGACGGGTGCTTTCACAACTCACTTCCGAAGGCCGTGGTGAAGCGGACGTCGCCCTCGAAGAGGTCGCGCAGGTCCTCGATGCCCTGGCGGAACATCAGGGTGCGGTCGATGCCCATGCCGAACGCGAAGCCGGTGTGGCGCTCGGCGTCGACGCCGCACGCGGTGAGCACGCGCGGGTTCACGACGCCGCAGCCGCCCCACTCGATCCAGCCCTCGCCGCGGCAGGTGCGGCAGGCCGAGCCGTCGAGGGCGCCGGCGCCCCGGCAGACGAAGCAGACCAGGTCGACCTCGGCACTGGGCTCGGTGAAGGGGAAGTACGACGGGCGGAAGCGGGTGCCGATGCCCTCGCCGAACATCTGCGCGGCGAAGTGGTCGAGGGTGCCCTTGAGGTGCGCCATCGTGATGCCCTCATCGATCGCCAGGCCCTCGACCTGGTGGAACATCGGGCTGTGCGTGGCGTCGTACTCGTCGGTGCGGAAGACCCGACCCGGACAGACGACGTAGATCGGTGGCGTCCGAGTCAGCATGGTGCGCGCCTGGACGGGCGACGTGTGGGTCCGGAGCACGAGGTGGTCCTCGGCCGGGTGGGTCCAGAAGGTGTCCTGCATGGTGCGGGCCGGGTGGTCGGGGCCGAGGTTGAGCGCGTCGAAGTTGAGCCACTCGGCCTCGATGACCGGGCCCTCGGCGACCTCCCAGCCCATCGCCACGAAGATGTCGGCGATCAGCTCCGACCCGGTGGTGAGCGGGTGGCGGGCGCCGGTCGGCACCCGGTCGGTCGGGAGCGTCACGTCGACGGTCTCCTCGACCAGCATCCGCTCCTCGTGCTCGGCCTCCAGCACCTCCTGCCGGGCCGCGAGCGCCTGGTTGACCGCGCCGCGGGCCTGGCCGATGCGCTGGCCGGCCTCCTTGCGCGCCTGCGGCGGCAGCGCGCCGATCTCGCGGTTGGCGAGCGCGAGCGGCGAGCGGTCGCCGGCGTGCTCGATGCGGACCTGCTTCAGCTCGTCGAGGTCGGCGGCGCCGGCGATCGCGGCGAGCGCGGCGTCGCGGGCGGCGTCGACCTGCGCGGCATCGAGCGGGGTGACCTGCACGGGGTCGTAGTCGGTGTTGGGGCCTGACACGGGGACGAGTCTAGGAAGGACGGCCGATCCCGCGCGAACCGGTTCCGTCCGCGGCCGGCAGCGTGACGGTGATCCGCGCGCCGCCGGACGCTGCGTCGCCGATCGCGATCGTGCCGCCGTGGGCCTCGACCAGGCCGTGCACGAGGTAGAGCCCGAGGCCGGAGCCGCCGCTGCTGCCGGACGTCCAGAACTTGGTGAACACCCGCCGCCGCAGCTCGGGGGCGATGCCCTCGCCCTCGTCCTCGACCACCAGCCGGAGGCCGGGCGAGACCGGCGCGAGGGCGACCGTGACCGTGCCGGAGCCGTGGCGGACCGCGTTCTCGACCAGGTTGGTGACCACCTGGACGAGCTTGTCGGGGTCGACCGTGACCCGGGGCAGTACGCCGGTCGCCTCGACCACGATCGGACGGCTGGTGCTCGCGCCGACCGAGTCGACCACCCGGCGTACCAAGACCTCGGCGTCGACCGGGCGCGGGTGCAGCTGGAGGCGGCCGGTGTCGATCCGCGCGACGTCGAGCAGTTCGGCGATCAGCCGGCTGAGCCGGTCGGCGTCGGCGCTGACCGTGGCGAGCATGAGCCTCTTCTGCTCGTCGTTGAGCCGGTCCCACCGGTTGAGCAGCGCCTGCACGAAGCCCTTCACGCCGGTCAGCGGCGAGCGCAGCTCGTGGGCGACGGTCGCGACCAGGTCGGAGCGCTCGCGGTCCAGGCGCGCCCGGCCGCGGCCGGAGCGGATGCTGACCGCGACCCGCTGGACCGGCCGGTCGAGCGCGGGCCGGTGCAGCCGGGCGACGACCAGCACCTCGGTGCCGTCGGGCAGCAGCCAGGACTGCTCGGGCACGGCCGTGCGGGTGGCCAGGCCGTCGTAGGGGCGGTTGGTCGAGCACCAGTCCCGGCCGTCGGTGTCCTGGAGCGCGAGCACGTCCGCGAGCGGCCTCCCGACGGCGTCCTCGGCGCCGAGCAGCCGGGCGGCGACGGCGTTGATCGCGGTCACGGTCCCGTCGGGGCCGGCGAGGACGGCGCCGTCCGCGAGCGCGTCGAGGCCGTCCACGCTCGGCAGCCTAGCGGCGGTGGACCCGCGCGGAGGCGTAGAGGCAGAGGGCGGCGGCGGTGGCGAGGTTGAGGCTCTCGGCGCGGCCGTGGATCGGGATGCGCACCCGGTGGTCGGCGAGGTCGGCCAGCTCGGCGGGCAGGCCCCACGCCTCGTTGCCGAGCAGCCACGCGGTCGGCGCGGCGAGCAGGTCGTCGGCCTCGTCCAGGTCGACCTCGCCGGCACCGTCGGCGGCCAGCACCTGCAGCCCCGCGGCCTGCAGGGAGCGTACGGCGGCCGCCGGGTCGGGCTCGACGGCGATCGGGAGGTGGAACAGGCTGCCGACGCTCGCCCGGACGGCCTTGGGGTGGTAGGCGTCGACCGAGTGGCCGGCCAGCACGACCGCGTCGGCGCCGGCGGCGTCCGCACAGCGGATCACGGTGCCGGCGTTGCCGGGGTCGCGGACGTCGGCGCAGAGGGCGACCAGGCGCGGACGGGTCTCGACGAGCTCGACCAACGGGCGGTCCAGGAAGCGGCAGACGGCGACCACGCCGGCGGGGGTGACGCTGTCGCTGAGGGCGGCCAGCGCACGGTCGTCGACGAGCGTCCAGCGCGGGGCGGCATCCGCCAGGGCGGCGTACTGCTCGGTCGCGGCGCGGGTCGCGAGGACCTCGACCACGCACCCAGGCACCTCGAGGGCGCCCTCGACGGCCTTCGGGCCGTCGGCGAGGAAGAGCCGCCGCTCGGTGCGGACCGAGCGGCGGCTGAGCTTCCGGATGTCCTTGAGCCGGGCGTTGCCCGGGCTCAGCGGGGTGCCCGGGCTCAGCGGGTTGCGAGACAGGCGCGGCGCGCCTTCCTCGACCACCGGCTACGCGGAGACCTTGGGGGCGTTGACGTCCGCGGGCAGGGCGGCCTTGGCGGTCTCGACCAGCGCGTTGAACGCCGCGACGTCGTTGACGGCCAGGTCGGCGAGGATCTTGCGGTCGACCTCGACGCCGGCGAGGCTCAGGCCCTGGATGAACCGGTTGTAGGTCAGGCCCTGCGCCCGCGCGGCGGCGTTGATGCGCTGGATCCACAGGCGACGGAAGTTGCCCTTGTTCTTGCGGCGGTCGTTGTAGCTGTAGACCAGCGAGTGGGTGACCTGCTCCTTGGCCTTGCGGTAGAGCCGCGAGCGCTGGCCGCGGTAGCCGCTGGCGCGCTCCAGGACGACCCGGCGCTTCTTCTGGGCGTTCACTGCCCGCTTGACGCGTGCCACTGTCTTACTCCTTGCTGCTTGGTACAGATCGGGGGCGGGGCGAGGGTCAGCGACCCAGCATCTTCTTCGCGCGCGGGACGTCGGCCTTGGCGACCTCGGTGGTGCCGCTCATGCGCCGGGTGACCTTGGAGGGCTTCTTCTCCAGGTTGTGGCGCTTGCCGGCCTTCTCGCGCAGGATCTTGCCCGAGCCGGTCACCCGGAAGCGCTTGCTCGCACCGGAGTGCGTCTTGTTCTTCGGCATCTGTCGTTTCTCTCTGTCTCGTCCTGCGTCTCGTCCTGCTGTGGCCGCCGGCCTCGACGGGCTCGGCCACCGCGGTGGCCGGCCGGTCCCCCGGGTCGGTGTGGTCTCAGGCCTCGATCTCGGGATCGAGGTTCTCGGAGCGTCCCCGCTCCTTCTTCTGGGCGACGGGCCCGGCGGCGTGGGCGGCGTCGCGCTCGGCGCGCTCCTCGGCCTGCTGCGCGGCCCGCTCGGCGGCCCGCGACTCCTTCTCCGCCAGCATGTCGACCTTGGCGTCGGCCTTCTTCTTGTGGGGGCCGAGCACCATGATCATGTTGCGCCCGTCCTGCTTGGGAGCGGACTCGACGAAGCCGAGCTCGGTCACGTCCTCGGCGAGGCGCTGGAGCAGCCGGAAGCCCAGCTCGGGGCGGTGCTGCTCGCGGCCGCGGAACATGATCGTGATCTTCACCTTGTCGCCGGCGCGCAGGAACCGGACCACGTGGCCCTTCTTGGTCTCGTAGTCGTGCGCGTCGATCTTCGGACGAAGCTTCATCTCCTTGATGACGACGTTCGTCTGGTTGCGGCGCGCCTCCCGGGCCTTCTGCGCGTTCTCGTACTTGAACTTGCCGTAGTCCATGAGCTTGCAGACCGGGGGCTTGCCCTGCGGCGCGATCTCGACCAGGTCGAGGTCGGCCTCCTGGGCGAGCTTGAGGGCCTGCTCCGTGGGGACGATGCCCACGGTCTCCCCGTTGGGTCCAACCAGCCGGACCTCGGGAACCCGGATCCGCTCGTTGATACGCAGCTCGGTGCTGATGTGTCCTCCTGGTGGCAATGTGGCCGGAGGCCCGTGCCCTCCTGGCGCCCCGAGGGCCCCTGGAACGGCGAAAGGCTTCCGCTAGCTGCAAGCGGAAGCCAGTCCGACGTCTCCCCGCACGGGGCACGCCACCTATCGAGGCTCCACGTGTGTGAGCCTCTCAGGACCGGACCCGACGACCTGTGGAGCAGACCCATTGCTGGGGCGGTCGATGCGGGTGGGAGGCGATCGAGCCTTGCCTCCGCTTGCGGATCTGCCCCGGCACGGGTGCCGGAACGGATCGGTCAACGTCAGAGACTAGCCGACGACTCCCCGTCGGGCCGAATCCAGGCGGCCCGCTCCCCCACCCGGACCAGCGTCCAGCCGGCCGCCAGCCGCTCGAGGTCCTCGCCCTCGACGACGAACCGCACCGGACCGGCCACGTCGATCACCAGGGCGGCCGCGCCGTCCTGGAGCGCCGATCGGGCCGCGGCCGCGGCCGCGACCGGTACCGGCCGGCCCTCGGGGCTCCACGCCGCCAGGGTCGCGGTGCCGGTGAACGCCAGCAGCGCGAGGCGGCCGTCGGCCCCTTGGAGGAGGACGGTCGCCATCTCGCTGGTCTTGTCGCGGGCGAGCCCCTGCTCGTCGTACTCCACCTCGCCGAGGAGGGCCACGACCGGGACCAGCAGGCGGCTCCGCGCGAGCACGGCCAGGGCCTCGGGGTACGTCGCCCGCCCGGCCACCCAGCCGGCCAGCACGTCCGCCAGCGCGGCAGGCGCGGCGCCGTCGTCGCCGGCGAACCCCGGGTCGGGGATGACGCGGGGCTCGCCGGGCCGGATCACCCGGCCATTCTCGCGAGGCGGTGCCGTGGGGGCCAATCGGCCATGTGGGACAGTTGAATCGTGGACGACGCATCATGGGCGGCGCTGACGCTGAGCCTCACCGTGCTCGGCGGGATCTGGACCTGGTTCTCGTTCCGCCGGCGGGGGCTCGCCTCGGGCCTGCGGGCGCTCGGGTTCACGCTGCTGCCGCCGGCGGCGTACCTGACCAGGACGCTGAGGCTGTTCACCGAGGTCGTGGACGCCGTCGCAGACTGGGCGGCCCGCCTGGTGTTCAGCCCGGTCGTGTGGCTCGGGTTCCTGGTCGGCGGGGTCGGGGTCGCGCTGATCGTCGGGTCCGGCATGGTGCGCTCGCGCCAGGCGGGGAGGGTGCGCTCGCGCCAGTCCGGGAGGGAGCTGCCCTCGCGCCGCCAGCCGGCCATCGACACCGACTCCGAGATGGCCGAGATCGAGGCCATCCTGCGCAACCGAGGCATCAGTTGAGCCCGAGCACCCCCGTGGACCGCAACCGGCTGTGGTCCCGCCTGAACGACGCGGTCGCCAAGCAGGGCGTGCCGCTCCCGACCCCGGTGTTCGTGGTCGACCTGGACGCGTTCGACGCCAACGCCGCCGACCTGGAGCGCCGCGCCGCCGGCAAGCCGATCCGGGTCGCGTCGAAGTCGCTGCGGGTGCCGGCGCTGATCGAGCGCGCGCTCGCCCGGGAGGGCATGCGGGGCGTGCTCGGCTACTCGCTGCGCGAGGCGCTGTGGCTGCACGAACGGCGCATTTGCGACGACATCGTGGTCGCCTACCCGACCGTCGACCGGGGCGCGCTGGCCGACCTGGTGGTCTCGCCCGGGGCCGCCGCGGCCATCACGCTCATGGTCGACTCGATCGCCCACCTCGACGTGGTCGACTCGGTGCGCTTCGCGCCGGGCGTCGAGGTCCGGATCGCGATCGACGTCGACGCCGGCCTCCAGATCGGCGGCAGGCACGTCGGGCCCAAGCGCTCTCCCCTGCTCGACACCGCCGACGTGCTCGCGCTCGCGCGGGAGATCGACCGGCGACCCGGCTTCCGGCTGGTCGGCGCGATGACCTACGAGGGCCAGGTCGCCGGCCTGCAGGACGTCGTCCCGACGGCGCGCGCGAGGTCCACGGTGCTGCGCGGGATCAAGGCGCTGTCGGTGACCCAGCTGGCGGTACGCCGCCGGCAGATCGCCGCCGCGCTCGCGACCGTGGCCGACCTGGAGTTCTGGAACGGCGGCGGCTCCGGCTCGGTCGAGTCGACCGCCTCCGACCCGGTCGTCACCGAGGTCGCCGCCGGCTCGGGGCTGCTCGTGCCGGCGCTGTTCGACCACTATCGGTCCTTCGCGCCGCGACCGGCGTCGTACTTCGGCCTGCCGGTCACCCGCAGGCCGTCGCCGGAGCTGGCGACCGTGCACGGCGGCGGCCTGATCGCGTCCGGCCCGGCCGGGGCGGACCGGCTGCCGACGCCGTGGGCGCCCGCCGGGCTGCACCTGACCGGGCTCGAGGGCGCCGGCGAGGTGCAGACGCCGCTCACCGGGCCGGCCGCCGCGAAGCTCGAGATCGGCGACCTGGTGTGGTTCCGGCACGGCAAGTCCGGCGAGGTCTTCGAGCACGCGACGACCGTGCACCTGCTCGCGGGCGACGCGTTCGAGGCGTCGGTGCCGAGCTACCGCGGCTGTGGCCAGTCCTTCTGAGGCCGTCCTCGAGCTCGCGCGGTCGCGGCCGCCAACGCTCGGCGCCGGGCGGCTGATCTGCATCGACGGCCCGTCCGGGTCCGGCAAGACGACCCTGGCCGCCGCGATCGGCGCTCCCGTCGTCCACATGGACGAGCTGATCGAGGGCTGGTCCGGGCTGCGCGCCGTCGACGCCCAGCTCGACGGGCTGCTGCGGCCCCAGGTCGCCGGATCCGCCGGGAGCTACCGCCGCTACGACTGGATCGCCGGGCAGTACGCCGACACGGTGACCGTCCCGCCGAAGCCGCTGCTCGTGCTCGAGGGTGTGGGCGCCGGATCGCTCGTCGTCGCCGATCTCGTGACCGTGCTGGTCTGGATCGAGGCGCCGCACGACGTGCGGATGGAGCGGGGCATCGAGCGCGACGGCGAGTCGTTCGCGCCGTACTGGGACGCCTGGGCGGTCGAGGAGGCCGCCCACTTCGAGCGACACCGGACGCGGGAGCGGGCCGACCTCCGGCTGCGGACCTAGGGATGCGCTGGAAGCCGGGGCCCTGCGCGCGTCGTCAGCGCCTGCTCTCGCCAGGCGTAGCGTTGCCGGCGCCGCGGGCAGCTTCATCACGGTATGTAGGTGAACATCCACTTCCCACGGCGAGCTCGCCCAGGGAAGTGACGGCTCGCCTGCATACCGTGGTGAACCAGCGGCCAGGCGCCTAGCCCGACCGAGACTCGACCACGGCCCGCAGCTCCCGCACGGCCCGTCTGGCGCGACTGCCGTCGGAGCCCTGGATGCCCATGGCGGAGGCGGTCGAGCCGTCGGCCAGGTCGAGGGTGACCCAGGGGGCGCCCGGGGGGAGGTGGATGCCGACCACCTCGGCGTAGTCGTACTCGCGGCGGCGGTAGCCGTTCACGACGACCAGCCGGGACGCCTCGGCGACCACCCGGGAGCGGACCAGCGCGAACCAGCACGAGAAGCCGAGCAGCAGCAGGAAGATCACCGTCCCCCGCTGGAACCAGGTGAACTTCGCCCTGGTCTCGGGGTCGAAGCCGAACCAGGTGAGCACGACGATCAGCAGGAGGCCGCCGCCGAGGACGGCTCCGGCCATCCGCACGCCGAACGGGCGCCACGTGTGCGGCAGCGGCACGGGCCCGGACCCGGGCTCAGAGGCGGCAGGCATGGATGTCCGTCAGCAGGATGCCGCGCGCGCCGATGTCGAAGAGCTCGTCCATCAGCCGCTGGGCGCCCTCGCGCGGCACCATGGCGCGTACGGCGACCCAGCCCTCGCGATGCAACGGCGAGACGGTCGGGCTCTCGATGCCCGGAGTCAGCGCGACGGCGGCCGATACGTGGTCGGCCTCGATGTCGTAGTCCATCATCACGTAGCTGCGCGCGACCAGGACGCCCTCGAGCCGGCGCTTGAACACCTCGAAGCCCTCGGGCACCGCGCCGCTGCGGGTGACCAGCACCGCCTCGGAGTCGAGGACGGTCTCGCCGAACGTCTCCAGCCCGGCCTGGCGCAGCGTGCTGCCGGTCTCGACGACGTCGGCGATCACGTCGGCGACGCCGAGCTGGATGCTGGTCTCGACCGCACCGTCGAGGCGCGTGACGGTCGCGTCGATGCCGCGCTCCTCGAGGAAGGCACGGACCACGCCGACGTACGACGTCGCGATCCGCAGGCCGGCGAGCTCGGCGAGGTCGGTGTGGCGGCCGGCGGGCCCGGCGAACCGGAACCGGCTGCGGCCGAAGCCCAAGCCCAGCACCTCCTCGGCCTTGGCGCCGGAGTCGCGGAGCAGGTCGCGGCCGGTGATGCCGACGTCGAGGGTGCCCTCGCCGACGTACAGCGCGATGTCGCGGGGGCGGAGGTAGAAGAACTCGACGCCGTTCTCGGCGTCGGTGAGCGTGAGCTGCTTGGCGTCGTCGCGCTGCCGGTAGCCGGACTCGCGCAGGATGTCCTGCGCCGACAGCGAGAGCGACCCCTTGTTGGGGACCGCGATGCGGAGGAGTGCCATGAGGGTGCTTCCTAGAGGTGTGCGTAGACGTCGTCGAGCTCGATGCCGGTCGCCAGCATCAGGACCTGGGCGTGGTAGAGCAGCTGGCTGATCTCCTCGGCGGCCCGGCCGCTGCCCTCGTGCTCGGCGGCCATCCAGGACTCGGCGGCCTCCTCGACCAGCTTCTTCCCGCAGGCATGGACGCCGGCGTCGAGCTGGCGCACGGTGCCGGACCCCTCGGGACGGGACCGCGCCTTCTCGCTCAGCTCGGCCCAGAGCTCGTCGAACGTCTTCACGGTCGCCCAGCCTACGGCGTACGCCGTGTCAGCTCCCTCAGGGTCCGGGCGGTGAGCAGCGCGGCGGACGTCGCCTCGTAGCCCTTGTCCTCCGTCGAGCCCGCGAGCCCGGCCCGGTCGAGGGCCTGCTCGTCGTCGTCGCACGTCAGTACGCCGAAGCCGACCGCGACGCGGTGGTCGAGCGCGACCCGGGTGAGGCCGTCGGTGGCGGCGCGGCAGACGTACTCGAAGTGCGGGGTGCCGCCGCGGACCACGACGCCGAGGGCGACCACGGCGTCGTACCCCTGCGCCGCGAGGGCGCCGGCCACCACCGGCAGCTCGAAGGTGCCGGGCACGCGGACGGTCTCGGCGGTGGCGCCGAAGTCGGCGAGCGCGCGCCGGGCGCCGGCGAGGAGGCCGTCCATGACCTGGGTGTGCCAGCTCGCGGCGACGACGACGACCTTGAGGCCGCTGGCGTCGAAGGTCTCGGCGTCGTGGGCTCCGTGGCCGGCCATCTCAGGCTCCGTTCTCGGTCATGTCCAGGTGGGGCAGGTCGTGGCCCATCCGGTCCCGCTTGGTCAGCAGGTAGGCGATGTTGTGGTCGTTGGGATGCGGGGTGAGCGGCACCCGGGCGGCGACGTGCACGCCGAAGTCCTCGAGGTTCTCCACCTTGTCGGGGTTGTTGGTCATCAGCCGCACGTTGTAGACGCCGAGGTCGCGCAGCACCTGGGTGGCGGTGCCGTAGTGGCGGGCGTCGGCCGGCAGGCCGAGGTCGAGGTTGGCGTCCACGGTGTCGCGGCCGCCGTCTTGGAGCTGGTAGGCCTGCAGCTTCGCGACCAGGCCAATGCCGCGGCCCTCGTGCCCGCGCAGGTAGACGATCACGCCGCGGCCCTCCTCGACCACGCGCTGGAGCGCCTCGTCGAGCTGGGGGCCGCAGTCGCAGCGGTGGCTGCCGAACACGTCGCCGGTCAGGCACTCGGAGTGCACCCGGGTCAGCACCGGCTCGGGCCCGGAGATGTCGCCGTGCACGAGCGCGATGTGCTCGGAGCCGTCGACGGTGATGCGGTAGCCGTAGGCGGTGAAGTCGCCGTGCCTGGTGGGCAGCCGGGTCTCGGCGACCCGCTCGACCAGGTTCTCGTGGCGGCGGCGGTAGCGGACCAGGTCGTCGATCGAGATCATCGCCAGCCCGTGCTCGTCGGCGAACGCGCGCAGCTCGGGGCCGCGCTTCATGGTGCCGTCGTCGTTGACGACCTCGACCAGCACGCCTGCCGGCGTCAGCCCCGCGAGCGTCGCGAGGTCGACCGCGGCCTCGGTGTGGCCGCGGCGCACCAGCACGCCGCCCTCGCGGTAGCGCAGCGGGAAGACGTGCCCGGGCCGGGTGATCTCCCACGGCTCGGTCGCCGAGTCGGCGAGCACCCGGGCGGTGTGCGCGCGGTCGGCCGCCGAGATGCCGGTGCTGACGCCGTCGCGGGCGTCGACCGAGACCGTGTACGCCGTCCGCAGCTTGTCCTTGTTGTGCGGCGTCATCAGCGGGATCTCGAGCCGGTCCAGCATGGCCGCGGGCATCGGCACGCAGATCACGCCGCTGCTGTGCCGGATCGTGAACGCCATCAGCTCCGGCGTCGCCCTGCTGGCGGCGAAGATGATGTCGCCCTCGTTCTCGCGGTCCTCGTCGTCGACCACCACGACCGCCCTGCCGGCGGCGATGTCGGCGATCGCGCGCTCGATGCTGTCGAGACCGATCGTCTCGTGCTCGCTCATCGGCTCTCTCCTGTGCCGCCGCCGGCGTTGCCGTCCCGGAAGGCCAGCAGCCTCTCGACGTGCTTGGCGATGACGTCGACCTCGAGGTTGACCCGCTCGCCGGGCTGCCGGGCGCCGAGCGTGGTGCGGGCGAGGGTCTCGGGGATCAGGCTGACGGTGAAGGAGTCGTCGCGGGCCTCGACCACGGTCAGGCTGACGCCGTCGACGGTGATCGAGCCCTTGTCGACGAGGTAGCGGGACAGCGCGGGCGGCATGGAGATCTCCACCATCTCCCAGTGCTCGCTCGGCGTCCGGGATGCCACGGTGCCGACGCCGTCGACGTGGCCCTGGACGAGGTGGCCGCCCAGCCGGGTGTGGGCCGTCACCGCGCGCTCCAGGTTCACCCGGTCGCCGGGCCGGACGCCGGACAGGCCGGTCCGGTCGAGCGTCTCCTGCATCACGTCGGCGGTCCAGGTGTCCTCGGTGCGCTCCGCCACCGTCAGGCAGCAGCCGTTGACGGCGATCGAGTCGCCGAGCGCGGCGTCCTCGAGCACGGTGCCGGCGCGGACGGTGAGTCGGAGGGCGTCGCCCTGGTCCTCGACCGCGGCGACGGTGCCGAGCTCCTCGACGATTCCGGTGAACATCTCAGTCCTCTCCTGGCTGGAGCGTCAGCCGCACGTTCGGCGGCTCGCCGTCCAGCACGGCGATGTCGGCGACGCGGGGACGCAACGCCTCCGCGATCGTGGTGATTCCGAGGTCGGCGACCGCGCCGCGGCCGGAGCCGAGCAGCATCGGCGCGACGTAGGCGACGATCTCGTCGACGTACCCGGCGCGGAGGAACGCCGCGGCCAGGGTCGGGCCGCCCTCGAGGAACACGTGCCGGCGACCGAGAGCGAACAGCTCGGCGAGCGCCTGCTCCGGGTCTCGCGTGCGCAGGTGGAGCGACTCGGCGTCGCCGTTGAAGACCCGGCGGCCCGGATCGAGGTCGCGCTCCCCCATCACCGCGCGGAGCGGCTGGTGCGCGAGCGGCCGGTCCTGCTCGTCGCGGACGGTGAGCAGCGGGTCGTCGACCGCGACGGTGTTGGTGCCGACCAGCATCGCGTCGCAGGTCGCGCGGAGCCGATGCGTGTCGAGACGGGCGGCCGGCGAGCTCACCCAGCGGCTGGTGCCGTCGACGGCGGCGCTGCGGCCGTCGAGGGTGGTCGCGAACTTCCAGGTGACGAACGGGCGGCCGTGCTCGACCCCGAACGTCCAGAACCTGTTCAGCAGCCCCGACTCGACACTCAGGAGTCCCGACTCGACGTCGAGGCCGGCGGCGCGGAGGGTGCCGGCGCCGCCGGCGGCCTCGGGGTTCGGGTCGGGGCGGGCGAACACCACGCGCCGTACGCCGGCGGCGACCAGTGCCTCGGCGCAGGGGCCGGTGCGGCCGTGGTGGTTGCAGGGCTCGAGCGTGACGACGGCGGTGCTGCCCCGGGCCCGGTCGCCGGCCCGGGCGAGGGCGTCGGCCTCGGCGTGCGGGGTGCCGGCGCCGCGGTGGAAGCCCTCGGCCACGGTCGCGCCGGTCTCGTCGAGGAGCACGCAGCCGACGCGCGGGTTCGGGCCGAGGGGCACGCCGGGGGCCGCGGCGAGCGCGAGGGCGCGCCGCATCGCCGCCTGCTCGGCTGCGGTCGTGGTCCCGCTCGGCATCTGGTCTGGCCCCTCGTGTCCGGTCGCGGACTCCGGGGCCTGGACGGGTCGTCGCGCACGGAGTGCGTGACGACGCCTGCGTGCGCTTCCCATCCGGACTGTGACCGTCGGTCCAGGAGTTGCACCTGGTCAACCGGCCGCTGGCTGCGACCGGGTCGCGGACTTCTGAGCGAAGCCAGGAGGCTTCGAGCAGTCACCGCCGGCTCGGAATTTCACCGACCCCAGAGCACGCGAGCTCTCGCTCGTCGGGGCGAGTCTGCCACAGAGCGGGTCGGGCGGGCTCCGTGGGGCACGTCACAGTGTCACCTCACAGGCGGTCACCTCACAGCCGCGGGTCGGCCGGCTCCGACTCGAGGGCGAGCACGCCGAACACCGACTGGTGGATCCGCCACAGCGGGTCGCCCGCGACGAGCCCGCGCAGCGCCTCGACGCCCAGAGCGTGCTCGCGCTCGGCGAGGCTGCGCTTGCGGCCGAGCCTCCGCTCCCGGAGCCGCTCGACCGAGTCGAGGTAGTCGGGGCCGTAGACGATCCGCAGGTAGTCCCGGCCCCGCACCTTCAGCCCCGGCTGGACGCCGCGTCCGACGCGGTGCGCCGGCTTCACGACCATGCCCTCGCCACCGGCGGCGGTGAGCTCGGTCCACCAGCGGGTGGCCGCGTCTCGCTCGGCGGCCGACGACAGGTCGACGAGCAGGTGCCGGGTGGGCGCGAGCAGCGGCGAGCGCAGCGCGGCGAGCCGCTCGAGGTGCCACGGGTGCGGCTCCTCGACGGCCAACAGCCGGCCCTCGGCGGCGAGGATCTGGAACGGCGCGAACGTCACGCCGTCGAGCCCCTCGGTCGGGTGCACGTAGCCGACGTAGGCGTCGCGGAAGGCCCGGGCGTCGGCCAGCCGCCGGGCGGTACGGCGGGCGAGCGCGTCGACGTCCAGGCCGCGGCCGGACGCGGTGGCGAGCACACCGGCCAGGGCGGGCAGCGCGTGCAGGGCCGCGGTCCCGACTGCGGCGTACTGCTCCTCGATGAGGCCGCGGGCCTTGGCCGACCACGGCAGCAGCTCGCCGTCGAGCACCAGCCAGTCGGTGCCGAGCCCGTCGAACAGCGGCAGCACCGCCTCGCGGAGCCGGTCGACCAGGGTCGCCTGCACGGCACGGTCGGCGAAGAACGCCCGGCCGGTGCGGGTGTGGACGGTGCCGGTCGAACCGTCGCCGACCCCGAAGCGGCGCTCGGCGGCCTCGGCGTCGCGCGCGAGCACCGCGATCGCCCGCGAGCCCATGTGCTTCTCCTCGCACACGACCGCGGTGACGCCGGTCCTCGCGTAGTCGGCGAACGCCCGCTCGGGATGCTCGAGCAGGTCGCCCTCGGTCGCGGTCGGCGCGGGCGCCATCGTCGGGGGCAGGTAGACCAGCCAGCGCGGGTCCACCGCGAACCGGCTCATCACCTCCAGCGCGGCGCCGGAGCTCTCGGCCGGCACCTTCACCCGGCCGCCGAGCTCGGTGTCGTGCCAGTGGTCGCCGGCGACGTCCTCGATGTCCAGGGCCGTGGGCTCGCGCCCGGTGGTCGGCGCGACCAGCGGGCGGACCGGCTCGAACCAGGTCCGCTCGGCGGGCACCCGGACGAGCTCGCGCGACGGGTACCGCAGCGCGGTCAGGTGGCCGCCGAAGACGACGCCGGTGTCGAGGCAGATCGTGTTGTTGACCCACTCCGCCTCGGGGACCGGGGTGTGGCCGTAGGCGACCATCGCCGTGCCGCGGTACTCCTGCGCCCAGGGGTAGCGCACCGGCAGGCCGAACTCGTCGGTCTCGCCGGTGGTGTCGCCGTAGAGCGCGAACGAGCGGACCCGGCCCGACGACCGGCCGTGGTAGGGCTCCTTCAGGCCGGCGTGCGCGACCACGAGCCGGCCCTCGTCGAGCACGTAGTGGCTGATCAGGCCGTCCATGAAGCCCAGCGCGGCCTGGCGGAACTCCTCCGGCTCGCCGGCCAATTGCGCCAGCGACTCGGCGAGGCCGTGGGTCGTCTGCACGTTCGCGCCGCGCAGCGCACGCACCAGCTTGGCCTCGTGGTTGCCCGAGACGCAGAGCGCGGTGCCGGCCGCGACCATGCCCATGACCAGGCGGAGCACTCCGGGGGTGTCCGGGCCGCGGTCGACCAGGTCGCCGACGAAGACCGCCGTCCGGCCCTCGGGGTGGTGGGCGCCCTCGTCCCCGACCACCCAGCCGAGCTCGCCGAGCAGGGTGCGCAGCTCGCTCGCGCAGCCGTGGACGTCGCCGATGACGTCGAACGGGCCGGTCAGGTCGCGGCGGTCGTTCCAGGAGCGCTCGCGGCCGACCGCGACGTCGTCGATCTCCTCGGGCGCGAGGACGTGCACCTTGCGGAACCCCTCCTTGCGCAGGCCCTTGAGCGAGCGGCGCAGGTCGCGGTGCTGGCGCGCGACGACGTGGCCGCCGAAGTCGCGGTCCGGGCGCTCGCGGTTGCGCGCGACGGCGACGGACTCGGGTACGTCGAGCACGATCGCGTCGGCGAGCACGTCGTGCTCCTTCGCCAGCCGGACCAGCGCGGCCCGCGCGTTGCGCTGGACGTTGGTGGCGTCGACGACGGTGAGCAGGCCGCGGCGCAGCCGGGTGCCGACGATGTAGTCCAGGACGTCGAAGGCGTCGGGGGTGGCGTCCTGGTCGTTCTCGTCGTCGGCGACCAGCCCGCGGCAGAAGTCGCTGGAGATCACCTGCGTGGGCAGGAAGTGGCGGGCGGCGAAGGTCGACTTGCCGCTGCCCGAGACCCCGACCAGCACGACCAGCCCGAGTGCGGGCACGTTGATCTCACGCACGGCGGAACACCGCCAGCTGGGTCGGCGCCCCGCGGTCCGGGTCGGCGTCGCCGATCCCCCGGATCTCGACGGTGTAGCCGTGCTCGGAGCAGACCCGATCGCACCACGCGGCGAGCTCGTCTCGGGTCCACTCGAACCGGTGGTCGGGGTGGCGGCGGCCGACCAGGCCCTCGTAGAGCTCGTTGTACTCGCGGTTCGGCGTCGTGAGCACGACCGCGCCCGGCCTGGCCTGGCCGAAGACGACCCGCTCGAGGGCCGGCAGCCGCTCCGGGTCGACGTGCTCGACGACCTCCATGAGCACCGCGGCGTCGTACCCCGCGAACCGCTCGTCGGTGTAGGTGAGCGCGCCCTGGAACAGCGAGACGCGCGCCGCCTGCCGCTCCCCCATCCGGTCGAGCCGCAGCCGGCGGGTGGCGGCCCGGAGCGACGCCGTCGAGACGTCGACGCCGGCGACCGGGTCGAGTCCGGGACGCTCGACCAGCCGCTGGAGCAGCCGGCCGCCGCCGCAGCCGAGGTCGATGACCGAGCGGGCGCCGAGCTCGTCGAGCACCGCGATGACGGCGTCGTGGCGCTGGACGCTCAGCGCGACCCGGCGCTCGGCCGGCTCGGGGTCGAAGGCCGCCTCGACCTCGTCGCCGAGCTCGGCCAGCCGGGCCAGCGCGTCGTCCGCGAGCCGGCGGCTGTGGCCGAGGTAGCGCCGGGCGATGAGCTCGCGCTCCGGGTGCCCGACCAGCCACGACCCGCCGGAGCGGAGCAGCTTGTCGACCTCGTCGGCGGCCTGCCAGTAGTGCTTGGACTCGTCGAGGACCGGGAGCAGCAGGTGCAGCTGGTTGAGCGCGTCCGCGAGCCGGACCGTGCCGGCGAGCGTGAGCCGGACGTAGCGGGAGTCGCCCCAGTCGAGGTCGGGGTCGAGCGGGATCGGTACGGCGTCGACGGTCCAGCCGAGCGGCTCGAAGAGCCGGTGGGCGATCGCGGGCCCGCCGCGGCAGGGCAGCACGGGGACGTGCAGCTCCAGCGGGATCGGGCCCTCGGCGAGCTCCTGCCGGCTCCTGCAGACGCCGGACCGGGCGGTGCTGAAGACGTCGGCCAGCGCGACCCCGAGCAGCGAGGAGGCGGCGTACGACCGGTCGTTGACGTACTGGGCGAGGCTGAAGTCGGGCGACCTCGTCCGCGAGCGGGCCAGCCGGACGGGGTCGACGTCGAGGATCAGCGCCGCGGTGCAGCGCGTCTCGTGCGCCTCCGGGTAGAGCACGGTCGCCGTCCCGAAGGACTGGCGGAACTCCTGGACGCGGTCGGGGTGCTTGTGCAGGAGGTGGCCGAGGTCCGTCGCCGGGACGTGGGTCGTCGTGATGGTCAGGAGCACCTGCTCAGTCTGCCTGCTCCGGGCGCGGGTACGGCGTCGCCAGCGTCACGTGTGGCTCCGCGCCCGGGTCCCGCAGGTCGTCGAGCTCGCGGAGGGTGCGCGGCAGCAGGGTCAGGAACGCGACGGCCAGGACGGCGGCGGCGAAGACGAGGGCGGCGGTGCTGACGCCCCAGGCGTCGATGGCCGGGCCCGCGAGAAGCAGGCCGACCGGGCCGGCGGCGTAGATCGCGGAGGTGATCACGCCGATCACCCGGCCGCGCATCTGCTCCGGCGTCCGCACCTGCATGGCGAGGTCGAAGATCGGGTTCACCGGTCCCCAGAACAGCCCGGTCAGCAGCGAGAACGCCACCAGCGCGGGGAGGTCGGGCAGGAACGCGAGCCCCAGCAGCGCCAGGCAGGCGAGGATCACGCTGGCGACGAGGGTGCGGTAGCGGCCGAACACGCGCACCAGCCGCGCGGCGCAGAGCGAGCCGACGACGCCGCCGGCGCTCATCGCGGTCACGACGATGCCGAGCTGGCGCGGCTCGTCGATCTGGGTGAAGTGGACGGGCAGCACCACCGACTCGAACGGGAGGTACGCCGCGATCAGCAGGCACACCAGGAGGGTGATCGTCCGCAGGAGCGGCTGCCGCCAGACGAAGACCAGGCCCTCGACCGTGCCGCGCCAGAGGCTCTCCGGCCGCTCGTGGGCCCCGGGACGGCCCGCGCCCGGCACCCGGAGGAACCCGGTCGCGAGCACGGACAGCGCAAATGCGCCGGCCGTGACCCACAGCGCCGACTCGGCGCCGACGAAGCCGATCAGCAGGCCGCCGACGCCCGGGCCGACGATGTAGGCGCTGCCGTAGACGGCCTCGTGCCACCCGTTGGCCCGCTCCCACGACCAGCCGGCTCGGGTGGCGGCGCCGGGCAGCATCGCCTTGCGGGCGGTGTAGCCGGCCGGGTCGAGGACCGCGCCGACGGCGGCGAGCGCGAACAGCCAGCCGACGTCGAGCGCCCCGAGGACGGCCAGCAGCGGGATGCCGGCGGTGCTGAGGCCCGAGAGCAGGTCGGCCAGCAGCGCGATCCGCCGGCGACCGAGCATGTCGATGAGCGTGCCGACGACCAGGCTGCTGAGCAGCGCCGGCACCAGGGTCGCCGCCGCGATCCCGCCGGCGGCGGTGGCGCTGCCGGTGAGCTCGAGCACCAGCCACGGCAGCACGACCATCGCGACGCCGTTGCCGACGCCGGAGAGCAGGTTGCCGGCCTGGAGCAGGACGAACGGCGTACGGCGCACTGCGGGTGCGGCTTCAGGCGGAGGCGGACTGCGCGCGAGCGCGCAGCTCGGCGACCATCCGGTCCGGGTCGTCGGCGGAGTAGACCGCCGAGCCGGCCACGAACACGTCCGCGCCGGCCTCGGCGCAGCGCTCGATCGTCTCCAGGCTGACCCCGCCGTCGACCTGGAGCCAGGTCTCCACGCCGTGCCTGTCCATCAGCTCGCGGGCGCGGCGGATCTTCGGCAGGCACAGGTCGAGGAACCGCTGGCCGCCGAAGCCGGGCTCGACGGTCATCACGAGCAGCATGTCGAGCTCGGGGAGCAGGTCCTCGTAGGGGTCGACCGGCGTCGCCGGCTTGAGCGCCATCGCGGCCCGGGCGCCGTGGGCGCGGATCTCGCGGGCCAGCCGGACCGGCGCGTTGGCCGCCTCGACGTGGAAGGTCACCGAGCCGCAGCCGGCCTCGACGTACGCGAGCGCGTTGCGGTCGGCGTCCTCGATCATCAGGTGCGCGTCGAGCGGGACCTCGGTGCCGCGGGCCAGCGCCTCGACCATGGCCGGGCCGAAGGTGAGGTTGGGGACGAAGTGGTTGTCCATGACGTCGACGTGGATCCAGTCCGCGCTGCCGATCCGGGCGATCTCGTCCCCGAGGCGGGCGAAGTCGGCGTTGAGGATGCTCGGCGTGATCTGGATGTGGCCCACGGGTGGTCAGTCTAGGGAAGTGCTGATCAATGCGGGTGGATGCCAGCGTCGTCCAGGTCGTGCGATGGCGAGGCGCCGGAGCGTGGGCAGACCGGGCGTCTTTCGAGCGACGGCAACGAAGCCAGCGTGCGTGCCTGGGCGGCGTCTGGCGCCGCCCTTGAATTGATCAGTGCTTCCCTAGGGCTGGGGCGCGGGGTGGTTCGTCGTCGTCGGTCGCCCGCTCGTCGCGCTCGGCCCACTCCAGCAGCGGGGCGAGGTCGAACACCCGGTCGTCGATGTCGGCATGCAGGTCGCCGAGCGCGGCGAACCGGTCGGGGACGGTGAAGATCGTGAGATCGCGCGGGTCGACGTCGACGACCTCGTCCCAGCGGATCGGGGCGGAGACGCGGGCGTCGGGCAGGCCGCGGACCGAGTACGCCGCCGCGATGGTGTGGTCGCGGGCGTTCTGGTTGTAGTCGACGAAGAGCTGGTGCGGGTCGCGGTCCTTCGTCCACCAGGTGGTGGTCACATCGTCGGGGGCGCGCCGCTCGACCTCGCGGGCGAAGGCCAGCGCGGCTCGGCGTACGTCCGTGAAGCCGTGGTCGGGCCGGATCCGGACGTAGACGTGGAGGCCCCTGCTGCCACTGGTCTTCGGGAAGCCGACCGCGCCGAGCTCGTCGAGGACCTCGCGCGCGACGTGGGCGACCCGGCGGACGGTGTCGAAGTCGCAGAGCGGCCCGGGGTCGAGGTCGATGCGCCACTCGTCGGGCCGCTCGGTGTCCTCGCGGCGGCTGTTCCAGGGGTGGAACTCGACCGTCGACATCTGCACCGCCCAGATCACCGAGCCGAGCTCGGTCACGCAGAGCTCGTCGGCGGTGCGGTTCCAGCGCGGGAAGTGCAGCCGGACGGTCTCCACCCACGGCGGCGCGCCGGCGGGCAGCCGCTTCTGGTGCACCTTGTCGCCCGCGAGGCCCTTCGGGAACCGGTGCAGCATGCACGGCCGCTCGAAGAGCGCGTTGACGATGCCGGGGCCGACGGCCAGGTAGTACTCGACCAGGTCGAGCTTGGTCGCGCCGCTCTCCGGGAAGTAGACCCGGTCCGGGTTCGAGACCCGGACCACCCGGTCGTCGACCTCGATCTCCACCGCGGGCGGCTTGGACGCCATGTCGCCAACCCTAGTCACCGATCTGCCTCCGGGACGCGACTGCAACGGAACCGTGCGGTCGCGGCGTCAGAGGGGTGTGAGGGACGACGAGGCCGAGGAGTTCGCCGAGCTCGTGCGGGCGACCGGCACCCAGATGTACCGGGCCGCTCTCCTGCTCACCGGGGACCACCACCTCGCCGAGGACCTCACCCAGACGACGTACGCCAAGGTGTACGCCTCGTGGCGACGGGTGTCGCGCGCGGACAACCCGGTGGCCTACACCCGGACCACGCTGCTCAACGCGTTCCTGTCGCACCGGCGGCTCCGGCGTACCTCGGAGCTGCCGTCGGACCCGGCGATCGGCGACTCGCCGGTCGCCGAGGACGACCCGACGACCCGCGTCGACCTGCTGGCGGCGATCGCGACGCTGTCGCCGCCGGACCGGGCCGTGCTGATGCTCCGCTACTGGGAGGACCGCAGCGTCGCCGACACCGCCCGCGACCTCGGCCTGACCGAGACGGCCGTGCGCACCCGATCCCGACGCGCCCTGGAGCGGCTCCGCCCGCTCGTCGGCGCCGAGCTCACCGAGAGGACCCCATCATGACCGACGAGACGCCCTTCGGCACCGCCCTGCACGACCGCGTGCGCAGTGAGCACCCCGACCTCGACGAGCTGGTCCGCTCCGCGACCGTCGCGGGCCGACGCCTGCGGCGCCGGCGGCAGGTGGGCGCGGCGGCAGCCGGTGTCGCCGGAGTGGCCGTGGTCGCGCTCGGCGTCGGGCTGCTCTCCGGACCGGACGGTACGACGAGCGACGGGGCTCTGATCGCGACCCAGCCGACCTCCGCTCCCGGCCAGACGGCGGGCCCGGACGAGCAGGCCGATCTGAGGAGCGACCTCGAACGCCTCTCTATGGCGGCCGGCCGGCAGCCCGGTGCGCAGGACTCGCCGATCGTCGTCACGGCCCCAGGCTGGGAGTGCGACGCGCCGGCCGACCAGAAGTTCACCTGCTCGAGGCGCGGCGCCTCGGTGGTCGTGACCTGGCGGCCCGCCGAGGGGCGTGACTCCTACCTCGACCCGGGCAAGGCGGAGGTGGCGGCCGACGCGAGCACGTTCGTGAGCGAGGCGAACGGCTCCTGGTTCGCGACCGTGGCACCCGTGCAGGGCGCCACCCAGGCCGAGGTCGACGAGGTCGGGCGGAGCCTCGTCTGGGTCCGGCGCTGACCTGGCTTCACGAGGCCGTCTTCCGCAGCAGCGCCAGGAACATCGCGTCGGTGCCGTGCCGGTGCGGCCAGAGCTGGATCGTGCCGGCCACCGGCCCGGCGCAGTCGGGGACGTCGGGCAGCAGCGGCCCGGCGTCGTCGAGCGCCACGTCGCGGCGGTTGTCGAGCACCGAGCCGACCACGCCGCGCGTCTCCGACAGCACCGGCGAGCAGGTCGCGTAGAGGACCACGCCGCCCGGCCGCACCAGGTCGAGCGCCGCGGACACCAGCCGGCGCTGCAGCAGGACGAGCCCGAGCAGGTCGTCGGCGCGACGGCGCCAGCGCGCCTCGGGCCGGCGGCGCAGCGCGCCCAGGCCGGTGCACGGGGCGTCGACGAGGACCCGGTCGAACGCGTCGTGGCGGTACGGCGGCGCCGTACCGTCGGCGGCCACGACCCCGGCCACGCCGTCGGCGCCGCGCAGCACCCGGCGGACCAGCCCGGCCCGGTGCTCCTGGCGCTCGTTGGCGACCAGCCGGGCCCCCCGCTGCGCGGCCAGCGCGGCGAGCAGCGCCGCCTTGCCGCCGGGCCCGGCGCACAGGTCGAGCCACCACTCGTCGCGGCCCTCCACCGGCGCGGCGGCCAGCGCGAGCGCGACCAGTTGCGAGCCCTCGTCCTGGACCCCGGCGCGGCCCTCGGCCACGGCCGGGACCTCACCGGGGTCCCCGCCCGGCAGCACGGCGCCGTACGGCGAGAAGCGGGTCGGCTCCCCGGGCAGCTCGTCGCGGGTCGACCGCCCCGGACGGGCGACCAGCGTGACCCGGGGCCGCTCGTTGTCGGCGGCGAGCAGGTCGAACAGCTCGTCGGGGCCGACGGCCGCGCGGAGCTCGTCGACGACCCAGATCGGGTGGCTGTAGGCGATCGAGGCGTAGCGCGTCGGGGCGGTCCGCGGGTCGGGGGTGACCCGGTCGACCCAGGCGTCGAGGTCCTGCTGGGCGACCTTGCGGAGCACGGCGTTGGCGAAGCCGCCCGCTCCGGAGCTGCTGCGCGCGCGCACCAGGTCGACGGTCGTGCTGATCGCGGCGTGCGTCGGCACGCGCATCGAGAGGAGCTGGTGGGTGCCGAGGCGGAGCGCGTCGAGGACCTTGGCCTCGACCTTGCTCAGCGGCCGGTCGATGCAGGCGGCCAGGATCGCGTCGTAGGTCCCCCGCCGGCGGAGGGTGCCGGAGGCGAGCTCGGTCGCGAACGCGGCGTCGCGGCCGGAGACCCGGTGCTGGCGTAGCACCGCCGGCAGCACCAGGTTGGCGTAGGCGCCGTCGACGCGCACGGCCTTGAGGACGTCGAGGGCGGCCAGGCGTACCGGGTCCACCGGCCGGGAGCCGGGCCGGCCCCGACGGACGGGGTGGCCGGACGGGACGTCACTCATCCCACGCGGGCTTCCTCGGCTCCCGAGAGGCGGACCGCGTATTCATGCATCTGACCGTATAGAACTGCGGGTCACGTCGCACGGGAACTCACCCCGAACACGCCGCCGGATTCGAGCCGGGCGCCGCGCGCCCAGTCGGCGGCGGGCATCTGCCGCTTCCCCGACGGCCTGACCTCGCCGAGTCGTACGGCGGTCGTGCCGGTGCCGACGAGCACCTCGGACTTGGCGACCGCGAGCTCGCCGACGGGCAGCGGTGTGTCGGTGAGCGCGACCGGCCCGAGCTTGAGCCGCTCCCCGCCGTACGTCGTCCAGGCGCCGGGTGCCGGGGTGCTGGCCCGGATCCGGCGGTCGATCGCGACCGCCGGGAGCGACCAGTCGACGTGTGCGTCCTCGACCTCGACCTTGGGCGCGAAGGAGACGCCCTCGGCCTGCTGCGGCCGGGCCTCGAGCGAGCCGTCGGCGATGCCGTCCATGGTGGCGACCAGCAGCCCGGCGCCGCCCTCGGCGAGCCGGGCGAGCAGGGTGCCGGCGGTGTCGTCGGGCCGGATCCGCTCGGTCATCACGCCGAAGACCGGGCCGGCGTCGAGCTCCTCGACGATCCGGAACGTGGTGGCCCCGGTGACCTCGTCGCCGGCCCGGATCGCGTGCTGGACCGGCGCGGCGCCGCGCCAGCTCGGCAGCGCGGAGAAGTGCAGGTTCACCCAGCCGTGCGGTGGGATGTCCAGCGCGGACCGGGGCAGCAGCGCGCCGTACGCGACCACGGGGCAGCAGTCCGGGGCCAGCGCACGCAATTGCGCCAGGAATGCAGGGTCGCGCGGGTGCCCGGGCTTGAGCACGGGCACGCCGAGCTCCTCGGCGCGCCGGGCGACCGGGCTCGCCACCAGCGCGCGACCGCGGCCGGCGGGGGCGTCGGGGCGGGTCACCACGCCGACCAGCTCGTGGGCGGACGCGGCGAGGGCGTCCAGCGACGGGACGGCCACCTCGGGGGTGCCGGCGAGGACGAGGCGCATCAGCGCGGGCCCTCCGTCCCCTGGCCGTCGCGAGCGTCGCATCTGCGGGATGCCTCGCCAGGCGGAGGAAGGAGGCGGGACGGAGTCCCGGCGACCGACGACAACGCAGCGAGGCGCCCGCGGGGCGGCGCGCAGCAGGCCGTGGGGGCGGTGGGTCCGCGCATCAGAGCGCGCGGCCCATCATGGGGTGCGGTGAGACCTTGACCGTCGGCTGCTCCAGGCCGAACCACTCCGACTCCCGGATCGCCTTCATGGCCGCCTTACGGGCCGCGGCGTCGAGCCGGTCGACGAACAGCACCCCGTCGAGGTGGTCGGTCTCGTGCTGGAGCGCCCGGGCGAGCAGGTCGCTGCCCTCGATCACGACCGGCTCGCCGTGCTGGTCGAGGCCGCGGGCGACGACCAGGCGGGCGCGCCTGCAGTCGAAGCTGAGGTCGGGGATGGACAGGCAGCCCTCGGGGCCGTCCTGGACCTCCTCGCCGAGGTCGAGGGAGGGGTTGACCAGGTGGCCGACCTCGCCGTCGACGTTCCAGGTGAAGACCCGCAGGCCCACGCCGATCTGGGGCGCGGCCAGGCCGGCGCCGGGCGCCTCCAGCATGGTGTCGGTGAGGTCCGCGACGAGCCGGCGCAGCTCCTTGTCGAAGTCGACGACCTCGACGGCTGACTGGCGCAGGATCGGGTCCCCGAACAGGCGGATCGGCTGGATGGCCACGGCGTCATCCTAGTGAGCGTCGCCCCGCCCTACTCAGAGGGTGGGCGGGTCGACCTGGATGCGGACCGCGTCGAGCTTGCGGCTGGACCGCACCCGCTGGAGCTCGCCGAGCGCGGCCGACAGCGCCGGCCCCAGCGCCCGGGGCACGCGGACGACGACCCGCGACTCCTCCCCTCCTCCCGTGTCGAGGTCCACCGGCCCCAGCACCTCCGCGCCCTCCGGCGCGGCCAGCAGCGTGACCGCGTCGTCCACCGCGCCGGGCTCGCCGGTGATCGTGGCCAGCCGGCTCGCGGGCGGCAGGTGGGCCGCCATCCGCTCGGCGGTCTCGCGGGCGGCGTACCCGGCGGCGTCCCACCGCACCAGCGCCTGCAGCGCCGGGTGGCCGGGGTCGCCGACCGCGATCACGCGGCCGCCGGCGCCGGCCAGGGCGGCGGCGTTGACCCACCGGCGCAGCGCCTCCTCCTCGGCGCGCAGGTCGATCCGGGAGAGCAGCAGCCAGGTGTCGAGGAGTACGACGGCGGCGTACCCGCCCTCGGCGACGGGCTCCGCACCGGGCGTGGCGACGACGACGTGCGGCTCGGCGCCGGTCGTCGCGAGGACCCGCTCGCCGGAGCTGGTGCGGACGGTCACGCCCGGGAACGCCCGGCCGAGCTCCTCGGCGGTGCGGGCGTCGCCGAGGACCGGCGCCCGGAGGCCGCGGTGGCCGCACTCGGCGCACGCCCAGTCCGCGGCGGCGGTGCCGCACCAGCGGCAGGCCGGCGGCGTGGTCGGGCCGGTCAGGGCGAGCGGCCCCTGACAGGCGGCGCAGCGCGCGGGCGTGCGGCAGCGCTCGCAGGCGAGCGAGGTGGCGTAGCCCAGCCGGGGCGTCTGCACGAGCACGGGGCCGACGGCCAGCGCGTCGCGGACGGCCTGGTGCACCTCGGTCGGGATGCGCCCGCCGTGCGAGCGGGCCCCCGCCTCCCCCACGATCGCCACGGTCACCCGGCGCCGGGTCGCGCGGTCGGCGGCCAGCTCGCGCGCCCAGCCGGTGCGCAGGAGGTACTCCCCCTCGACGGTCCGCGCGAAGCCCCCGACCAGCGCCGCCGCCCCCTCGTGCTCGGCCCGCAGCAGCAGCGTCTCGCGGGTGTGGGGGTACGGCGCCCGCGGCTCGGCGTGGAGGTCGTCGCCGTCGTCCCAGACCACCACGAGCCCGAGGTCGTGGACGGGAGCGAAGCTCGCGCCGCGCGTGCCCACCACGACCCGGCGGGCGCCGCGGCTGACGGCGAGGAAGTCGGCGTAGCGCCTGGCCGGACCGGCGTCGGCGGTCAGCGTCACGTGGCGGCCCTCGCCGAGGATCGCGGTGAGCGCGGCGTCGACGCGGGCGACGTCCTTGCCGTCGGGCACGCACACCAGCGCGCCGCGCCCGCTCGCGACGGTGGCGGCGACGGCGTGCGCGACCACCAGCGGCCAGTCGGTCGCGGGCGCGGCCGACCAGACCGCGCGCGGGCTGCCGCCGTCGGCGAGGTGGCGCAGGTAGGCCGCGCCCGGCTCGTGGCCGGCCCACGCGGCCTCGGCCGCGACGGCGTCGTACGGCGGCGGGCCGGGCGCCGGCGGGCTCGGCTCCTTCTCGGTGGTGGCGTGGCGGGCGGGGATCGCCAGTCGCAGCACGTCGGAGCGGGTGCCGGCGTACCGCTCGGCGAGCTCGCCGGCCAGCGCGGCCACCTGGGGCGCGAGCACGGGCTCGGGGCTGACCACCCGCCGCAGCGGCGCGAGCCTCCCGGCGTGGTCGGACGCGGCGGCCCGCTCGACGAGGAACCCGTCAACGTCCTGCCCGGCGAAGCGCACCTTCACCCGCACGCCCGGCCGCGCCGCGTCCGACATCGACGCCGGCACGGCGTAGTCGAAGGGGCGGTCGAGGTGGGCCAGCGGCACGTCGACGAGCACCCGCGCGACCGGGTCGACCGCGGCGGGCTCCGCCTGCGCGGCCGTGCGGGCGCGGGTCTCGCGCGCTCTGGCCTGCGAGGCCCTGACCTGCTGGCGCACCAGCCCGGGCAGCAGCTCGGACTGAGCCTGCTCCGAGGGGTCGGTCATGGGCGCTGTTCTATCAGCGCCCGCCGACGCCCGGTCAGGCGCCGGCGGCCGCCCTGAGCGCCTCGGCGCGGTCGGTGCGCTCCCAGGTGAACTCGGGGAGCTCGCGGCCGAAGTGGCCGTACGCCGCGGTCTTGGCGTAGATCGGGCGCAGCAGGTCGAGGTCGCGGATGATCGCGGCCGGGCGCAGGTCGAAGACCTCGAGCACGGCCTCCTGGATCCGCTCGTCCGGGACCGTGCCGGTGCCGAACGTCTCGACGAAGACGCCCACGGGCTGCGCCTTGCCGATCGCGTAGGCGACCTGGACCTCGCAGCGCCGGGCCAGGCCGGCCGCGACGACGTTCTTGGCGACCCAGCGCATGGCGTACGCCGCCGAGCGGTCCACCTTCGACGGGTCCTTGCCGGAGAAGGCGCCGCCGCCGTGACGGGCCATCCCGCCGTAGGTGTCGACGATGATCTTGCGGCCGGTGAGGCCGGCGTCGCCCATCGGGCCACCGACGACAAAGCGGCCGGTCGGGTTCACGAGCAGGCGGTAGCCCTCCGACGGCAGCTCGAACGTCGTGAGCACCGGGTCGACGACGTGCTTCTTGACGTCCTCCTCGAGGGTGCCGAGCTCGGTGTCCTCGTCGTGCTGGGAGGAGAGGACGACGGTGTCGATGCGGACGGGGCGGTTCTCCTCGTCGTACTCGATCGTGACCTGGGTCTTCCCGTCCGGGCGCAGGTAGGGCAGCGTGCCGTCCTTGCGTACGGCGGTCAGCTGCTCGGCCAGGCGCTGGGCAATCACGATCGGGAGCGGCATGAGCACGTCGGTGTCGTCGCAGGCGTAGCCGAACATCAGGCCCTGGTCGCCGGCGCCCTGCTTGTCCATCGCGTCCACGGAGCCGGTGCGGCTCTCGTGGCCGGTGTCGACGCCCTGCGCGATGTCGCCGGACTGGCCGCCGATCGCGACCATCACGCCGCAGGAGGCGCCGTCGAAGCCCTTGAGCGAGGAGTCGTAGCCGATCGCCAGGATCCGGTCGCGGACCTTCTGCTTGATGTCGACGTAGCCGGTCGTCGTCACCTCACCCGCGACCACCACGAGGCCGGTCGTCAGCAGCGTCTCGACGGCCACCCGGCTGTACGGGTCCTGCTCGAGCATCGCGTCGAGCACGGAGTCGCTGATCTGGTCCGCGATCTTGTCGGGGTGGCCCTCGGTCACAGACTCCGAGGTGAACAGGCGTCCGGTCATGGCCACACCCTAGACCGGCCCGACCGCGACGCTCGCATCGATCCAGTCGGCGCGTCTTGCCCACCCGAGCCCGCCGAGTCGGCGCGTCTTGCCCACCCGAGCCCGCCGACTCGGCGCGTCTTGCCCACCCGAGCCCGCCGACTCGGCGCGTCTTGCCCACGCTGTCCACAGCCCCTGAGCAAGTTGCGCCGACTCGCACCGATTCCGCGGGCAACTTGCGCCGACTCGCGGGCAAGATGCGCCGACTCGGCCCATCGAGGGACCTACGGGGCGGGAGGCAGCCGCCTGGCGACCTGGTCCCAGATGACTTGGGCGAGCGCGCCCTTCGAGCCTCGGGGCACCTCGACGGCGCCGCCGTCGGCGCCCAGGATCACGGCCTCGTTCTCGGGGCTGCCGAACACCGCTCCCCCGCTGACGTCGTTGACGACGAGCAGGTCGCAGCCCTTGCGGGCGAGCTTCGCGCGGGCCAGGTCGAGCACGGTGCCGGTGTCGTCGCCGGTCTCCGCGGCGAACCCCACGATCACCTGCCCGGCGCGGGCGCGCCGGGTGCTGATCTCGTGGAGGATGTCGGGGTTCTGGGCGAGGGCGATCGCCGGCGCGGAGCCGTCGGCGGCCTTCTTGATCTTGGTGCCGCTCGGGTCGACCGGGCGGAAGTCGGCCGGGGCCGCGGCCATCACGACCGCGTCGGCGGACGTGGCGGCGGTGAGGACCTGATCGCGCAATTGCGCGGTGGTCTCGACCCGGACGACCTTCACGCCCGCCGGGTCGGGCAGGGCGGCGTTCGCGGCGACGAGGGTGACCTCGGCGCCGCGGGCGGCCGCTGCCCGGGCCAGCGCATAGCCCTGGAGGCCCGAGGAGCGGTTGCCGAGGAAGCGGACCGGGTCGAGGTACTCGCGGGTGCCGCCGGCCGAGACGACCACGTGGCGCCCGGCCAGGTCCAAGTCCAGGCCCGAGTCGCCGGTCGAGCCCGTCGCGACCCGGGCCAGCACCTCGCGGCACAGGTCGAAGATCTCGGCCGGCTCGGGCAGCCGGCCCTTGCCGGTGTCCTCGCCGGTGAGTCGGCCCTCGGCCGGCTCGATGACCAGGCAGCCGCGCTCGCGCAGCGTGGCGACGTTCGCCTGCGTGGCCGGATGCTCCCACATCTCGGTGTGCATCGCCGGGGCGAACACCACCGGGCAGCGCGCGGTCAGCAGGGTGTTGGTGAGCAGGTCGTCGGCCAGGCCGTGCGCGGCCTTCGCCAGCACGTCGGCGGTCGCCGGGGCGACCACGACCAGGTCGGCCGACTGGCCGATCCGGACGTGCGGCACCTCGTGGACGTCGCTCCACACGTCGGTGGCCACCGGCCTGCCCGACAGCGCCGACCAGGTGGGGGCGCCGACGAACTCCAGCGCCGCGGCGGTCGGCACGACCATCACGTCGTAGTCGGCGCGGTGGCCAGACTCGGTGAACAGCCGGAGCAGCTCGCAGGCCTTGTACGCCGCGATGCCGCCCGAGACCCCGAGGACGACCCTGGTCAGGGGGTGATCCCGGTGCTCAGGCCCCGCCGGCGTCCGCGGCGGCGGCCTGCGCGGCGGCCTCCTCGGCGGCGAGCTCGGCGGGGTCGATGTCCTCGCAGGTCAACAGGTCGTCGTTGATCTCGCGGAGCGCGATCGAGAGCGGCTTCTCCTGGACGTGGGTGTCGACCAGCGGGCCGACGTACTCCAGCAGCCCCTCGCCGAGCTGGGAGTAGTAGGCGTTGATCTGCCGGGCGCGCTTGGCGCTGTAGAGGACCAGCTTGTACTTGCTGTCGGTCTTGGTCAGCAGGTCGTCGATCGAGGGGTTGGTGACGCCCTCAGCGGCGATGGTGGGTCCGGACACAGCTCAAGCCTCACAGATCTGTTGGGGAATGCGTCATCAAGGCTACCAACTCCTCGGCCGCGGCATGAACTTCGTGGTTGACGATGGTGACGTCGAACTCGGACTCGGCGGCCAGCTCCTCCCGCGCGGTCTCCAGCCGGCGCTCGCGCTCCTCCTCCGACTCGGTGCCGCGGCCGACCAGCCGACGCACGAGCTCCTCCCACGAGGGCGGCTTGAGGAAGACGAACAGCGCCTCGGGCATCGTCTCGCGGACCTGGCGGGCGCCCTGGAGGTCGATCTCGAGCATCGCGGGGCCGCCCGAGGCGAGGGCGAGGTCGACCGGCTGCCGCGGCGTACCGTAGCGGGCGGCCCGGTGCACGACCGCCCACTCGAGCAGGTCGCCCTCGGCCACCATCGTGTCGAACTCCTCGTCGGAGACGAACCAGTAGTGGACGCCGTTCTCCTCCCCTGGCCGCGGCGGGCGGGTGGTCGCGGAGACCGAGATCCACACCTCGGGGTGGGCACGGCGCACCTCGGCGGCGACGGTGCCCTTGCCGACCGCGGTGGGGCCGGCGAGGACGACGAGACGGGAACGCTTCCCTGCAGCGGGCTCGTGCCGCGCGTCAGTCACGCGCGGCGAACTCCCTCTCCAGCGCCGCGACCTGCTTGGCGCCCAGGCCGCGGACCCGGCGGCTCTCGGCGATGCCGAGCCGCTCCATCAGTTGGCGGGCGCGGACCTTGCCCAGGCCCGGCATCGACTGGAGCAGGTCGACGACCCGCATCTTGCCGATGACCTCGTTGTGCTGGCCCTGCTCGATGACCTCCGAGATCGACGCGCCCGCGTTCTTGAGCCGGTTCTTCACCTCGGCCCGCTCCCGCCGGGAGGCGGCGGCCTTCTCGAGCGCCGCCTGGCGCTGTTCGGGGGTGAGCGGGGGCAGAGCCACGTGGGGGGTCCTTCGGATGGTGCGGACGGTGAGAGGTCAATCTAGTCAGAACTCTTGCGGGCCGCGCAAGCGCGGGTCGTCCGCCTCACCCGGGTGCATGCGCCGCCCTCAGGCGGACGACCCGGGTCGCCGCCAGGTCGCTACAGCGTGAGCGGCGTCTGGCACACGTCGCGGGCCTGCTGGTCGAGGTCCTGGAGGGCGCGCAGCGTGGTGCCGCTGCCCAGCTCCTTGGCCGCGGCGTCGATCGCGGCCCGGTCCGCGGCCGACAGGCCCGCCGGGGGGTTCGAGCGGTCGTACGTCGCCGGGTCGAGCCCGGCGTCCTCGAGCGCGTCGCGCAGGGCGCGGATCCGGCTCACGACCTGCTGCCACTCGTCGGCGATGTCGCCCGGGGCCTGGCCCTGGAGGCGCTCGAAGATCGCCAGCGCCCGGATCAGCGCGTCTGGCTCGCCGCTGCCGACGATGTCGGACAGCTCCTGCTGGCTGTCCTGCACCGTCTGGCAGTAGGCGTCCTGCTCCGATCCGCCGCAGGCCACGAGCAGCGGCAGCAGCAGAACCGGCGCGAGACGCCTCACCCGCGCAGCTCCTCGTTGGTCCGCAGCACGATGTCGCGCATCGCCTCGACCGACGGGCCGAGCCGGAGCACGTCGCGCGACGAGCTGGGCAGCACCGCCGCGGCCGAGCCGAACAGGCGGCGTACGTCGGCGAGCGTGCCGCCCTGCGCGCCGAACCCAGGCGCCAGGATGGGCCCGTTGAACGCGAGGTCCTCGTCAGTCGCGCCGATCGTCGCGCCGACCACCGCGCCGAACGAGCCCAGCGGCGACGCGTCGGCGTTGAGCCGGCGCAGGTGGCCGAGCATCGCGCCCGCGACCGTCCCGCCGGAGGGAACGACGGCGTGCTGGACCTCCGGGCCCTCCTTGTTGGAGGTCAGCGCGAGCACGAACAGTCCCGCGTCGTGGCGGCGCGCGGTGTCGACGATCGGGTCGAGCGAGCCGAAGCCGAGGAACGGGCTGACCGTGATCGCGTCGCAGGCGAGCGGCGCGGCGGGGTCGAGGTACGCGTCGGCGTACGCCTGGCTGGTGGAGCCGATGTCGCCGCGCTTCACGTCGAGCAGCACCAGCGCCCCGGCGGCGCGGGACTCCGCGATCACCCGCTCCAGGACCGCGACGCCGCGGCTGCCGAACCGCTCGTAGAACGCCGACTGCGGCTTCACGACCGAGGCGTACGGCGCCACCGCCTCGACCGCCGTGAGCGCGAACCGCTCCAGCCCCGCGACGTCGTCGGCCAGGCCCCACTCGTGCAGGAGACCGACGTGGGGGTCGATGCCGACGCAGAGCGGGCCGCGGTCGGCGATCGCGGCGTGCAGGCGGGCTCCGAACGTCATGACACCCCTCGCACGATGCGTCGCGGCCACAGCGGGCCCTCGTAGACGAACGCGGTGTAGCCCTGCAGCAGCGTCGCGCCCGCGTCGAGGCGGGCCCGCGCGTCGGCGACGGTGGTGATCCCGCCGACGCCGACCAGGGTGAGGTCGGGGCCGACCCGCTGCCGCAGGAGCCGGAGTACGTCGAGCGAGCGGTCCGTGAGCGGGCGGCCGGACAGCCCGCCGGCGCCGACCTCCTCGACCCGGGCCACGGGCGTGCTGAGGCCGGCGCGGGAGATCGTGGTGTTGGTCGCGATGATGCCGTCGAGCCCGATCGCCAGCGCGAGGTCGGCCACGCCGAGCACGTCGTCGTCGGCCAGGTCGGGCGCGATCTTCACCAGGAGGGGTACGCCGTCGGCGATCTTCTGCACCGAGGTCAGGATCGGCTCGAGCTTCTCGACGGCCTGGAGGTTGCGCAGGCCGGGCGTGTTCGGCGAGCTGACGTTGACCACAAGGTAGTCGGCGTACGGCGCCAGCAGCCGCGCGGACCTCTCGTAGTCGCGGACCGCCTCGTCCTCGGGCACGACCTTGCTCTTGCCGATGTTGACGCCGAGGATCGGCTTCCGGTGGTCGAGCCTGTCGAGACCCCGCCCACGCGTCGCCAGCCGCGCGGCGACCACCTCGGCGCCGTCGTTGTCGAAGCCCATCCGGTTGACCACCGCACGGTCGTCGGGCAGCCGGAACAGCCGCGGCCGCGGGTTGCCCGGCTGGGCCTCCCCGGTCACCGTGCCGACCTCGACGTGCCCGAACCCCAGCGCGGCCAGCCCGTCGAAGCCGACGGCGTTCTTGTCGAACCCGGCGGCCAGGCCCAGCACGTTGGGGAAGGTCAGGCCGAGCGCGGACACCGGGCTGCCCGGCGTACCTCTCAGCCGCGTGAGCGGTCGCGCCGCCCGGATCGCCCGGAACGCCGTGCGGTGCGCCCGCTCCGGGTCGGTGCGGGTCAGGACCCGGTCGAAGAGGACTCGGTAGGGCTTCACGGCGCGGGGGTCTCGACAGGCTCGACCACCGGGCGTACCGCCCAGTCCTGCAGCGACCGCACCCCGACGTCGCCGCGCTCCAGCGCCTCGATCCCCTGCACGGCCGCGCCGAGGCCCTGCACCGTGGTGATGCACGGGATGTTCGCCATCACCGCGGCGGTGCGGATCTCGTAGCCGTCGACGCGCGCCGAGCCGCCGCTGCCCCCTCCACTTGCTCCCCCTGTTGCCGAGCCGTTGGGCGTGTTGATCACCAGGTCGATCTCGCCGTCGAGGATCAGCTGCACGGTGGTCTTCTCGCCGTCCGGGCCCGCGCCCTCCCAGTGCTTGCGCACCACCGCCGCCTCCACGCCGTTGCGGCGCAGCACCTCGGCGGTGCCCTGGGTGGCGAGGATCCGGAAGCCGTGGTCGGCGAGCACCTTGATCGGGAAGATCATCGTGCGCTTGTCGCGGTTGGCCATGCTCACGAAGACCCGCCCGCCGGTCGGGAGCGGGCCGAACGCGCCGGCCTGCGCCTTCGCGAACGCGCTGCCGAAGTCGCCGTCGAGGCCCATCACCTCGCCGGTCGACTTCATCTCCGGCCCGAGCACGGTGTCGACCTGGCGGCCGTCGGGAGTGCGGAACCGGTTGAACGGCATCACCGCCTCCTTGACCGCGATCGGCTGGTCCGGCGGCAGCGTGCCGCCGTCGCCCTCCGCGGGCAGCAGGCCCGCGGACCGCAGGGCCGCGATCGACTCCCCCATCATCACGCGGGCCGCGGCCTTGGCCAGCGGGGTCGCGGTCGCCTTGGAGACGAACGGGACGGTCCGGCTCGCACGCGGGTTGGCCTCCAGGACGTAGAGCACGTCGGAGCCGAGCGCGAACTGGATGTTGAGCAGCCCGCGCACGCCCACGCCGCGGGCGATCGCCTCGGTGGCCTCGCGGATCCGGCGGATCTCGGCGTCGCCGAGGGTGATCGGCGGCAGCGCGCACGAGGAGTCGCCGGAGTGGATGCCGGCCTCCTCGATGTGCTCCATCACGCCGCCGAGGAAGAGCTCCGCGCCGTCGTACAGCGCGTCCACGTCGATCTCGACGGCGTCGTCGATGAACCGGTCGACCAGCACCGGGTGCTCGGGGCTGATCTCGGTCGCGCGCTCGATGTAGCCCTCGAGCGCGGCGTCGTCGTAGACGATCTCCATGCCGCGGCCGCCGAGGACGTACGACGGGCGCACCATGACCGGGTAGCCGATCTCGGCCGCGATCCGGTGGGCGTCGGGGAAGCTGGTCGCCATGCCGTACTTCGGCGCCGGCAGTCCCGCGTCGGCGAGCACCGCGCCGAACGCGCCGCGCTCCTCGGCGAGGTGGATGGCCTCGGGCGAGGTGCCGACGATCGTGACGCCGTTGTCCTTGAGCGCCTGGGCGAGCCCGAGCGGGGTCTGCCCGCCGAGCTGGCAGATCACGCCCGCGACCGGGCCGGCCTGCTCCTCGGCGTGCACGACCTCGAGCACGTCCTCGAGGGTGAGCGGCTCGAAGTAGAGGCGGTCGGAGGTGTCGTAGTCGGTCGAGACCGTCTCCGGGTTGCAGTTGACCATCACGGTCTCGTAGCCCTGCCCTCCGTTCGACGCAGCCGACAGCGCCAGCGACGCGTGCACGCAGGAGTAGTCGAACTCGATGCCCTGGCCGATCCGGTTCGGGCCGGAGCCGAGGATGATCACCGCCTCCTTCTCTCGCGGGGCGACCTCGGTCTCCTCGTCGTAGGAGGAGTAGTGGTACGGCGTGGCCGCCGCGAACTCGGCCGCGCAGGTGTCCACGGTCTTGAACACCGGCCGGATGCCGAGCGCGTGGCGTACGCCGCGGACCACGTCGGGCGTCATGCCACGGATCTTGCCGATCTGCACGTCGGAGAAGCCGTGCCGCTTGGCCTTGCGCAGCAGCGCGGGCGTGAGCTCCGGCGCCGCGGTGACCTCGGCGGCGACCTCGTTGATCAGCATCAGCTGGTCGACGAACCACGGGTCGATGCCGGTGGCGTCGAAGATCTCCTCCGGCGTCGCGCCGGCCCGGATCGCGTCCATCACCTTCTTCAGGCGGCCGTCGTGCGGGGTCGCGATCTGCTCCAGCAGGGCGGCCTTGTCGAGCTCCACCCACTTCTTCTCCCAGTCGAAGAGCGCGTCCCTGCTCTCGAGCGAGCGCAGCGCCTTCTGGAGCGCCTCGGTGAAGTTGCGGCCGATCGCCATCGCCTCGCCGACCGACTTCATGTGGGTGGTCAGCGTCGGGTCGGCGCCCGGGAACTTCTCGAACGCGAACCGCGGCACCTTCACCACCACGTAGTCGAGCGTGGGCTCGAAGGACGCCGGCGTACTCTGCCCGTCTTCTCGGGCGGTGATGTCGTTGGGGATCTCGTCGAGCGTGTAGCCGATGGCCACCTTCGCCGCGATCTTGGCGATCGGGAAGCCGGTCGCCTTGCTGGCGAGGGCGGAGGACCGGGAGACCCGGGGGTTCATCTCGATCACGATGACCCGGCCGTCGACCGGGTTGACGGCGTACTGGATGTTGCAGCCGCCGGTGTCGACCCCCACCTCGCGGATGATGCCGATCGCCAGGTCGCGCAGGTGCTGGTACTCGCGGTCGGTGAGCGTCATCGCCGGCGCGACCGTGATCGAGTCGCCGGTGTGCACGCCCATCGGGTCGAGGTTCTCGATCGAGCAGACGATCACGACGTTGTCGGCCCGGTCGCGCATCACCTCCAGCTCGTACTCCTTCCACCCGATGATCGACTCCTCGATCAGCACCTCGGTGGTCGGGCTGGCGGCCAGGCCGGCACCGGCGATGCGGGCCAGGTCGCCCTCGTCGTAGGCGATGCCGGAGCCGGTGCCGCCCATCGTGAACGACGGCCGCACGACGACCGGGTAGCCGAGCTCGGCCACGGCCTTCTCGCAGTCCTCGAGCGAGTGGCACACGAAGCTGCGCGCCACCTCGCCGCCGACCTTCGCGACGATGCCGTTGAACAGCTCGCGGTTCTCGCCGCGGTGGATCGCGTCGAAGGAGGCGCCGATCATCTCCACGCCGTACCTCTCCAGCACGCCGCGCTCGTGCAGCGCGATGGCCGCGTTGAGCGCGGTCTGGCCGCCGAGCGTCGGCAGCAGCGCGTCCGGGCGCTCCCGGGCGATCACCTTCTCGACGAACTCGGGCGTGATCGGCTCGACGTACGTCGCGTCGGCGAACTCGGGGTCGGTCATGATCGTCGCCGGATTGGAGTTCACCAGGATCACCCGCAGACCCTCGGCCTTGAGCACCCGGCACGCCTGGGTGCCGGAGTAGTCGAACTCGCACGCCTGGCCGATGATGATCGGCCCCGACCCGATCACCATCACGCTCTCGATGTCGTCGCGCTTCGGCATCTCAGGCATCCTTCCCGGGTGCGTCGTCGTGTCGGCGCAATTGCGCCGTTTCGGCAGTCCCCGACCCCGGTCCACTGCCATCCCGGCGCAATTGCGCTGGTTGAGCAGTCGCCTCCATGAGGGCCACGAACCGGTCGAAGAGGTACGCCGCGTCGTGCGGACCGGCCGCGGCCTCGGGGTGGTACTGGACCGAGAAACCCTTCAGTCTCCCATCGGCGTCGCGCAGCTCGAGGCCCTCGACCACGTCGTCGTTGAGGCAGACGTGGCTGACCGAGGCGTCGCCGAAGGGCGTGGCGACTACGTCGCCCAGCCCTTCGCTGGGCCACAGCACCGCGAACCCGTGGTTGTGGGCTGTGACCTCGACCTTGCCGGTGGTGCGGTCCATGACCGGCTGGTTGATGCCGCGGTGGCCGTACCTGAGCTTGTACGTGCCGAAGCCGAGCGCCCGGCCGAAGAGCTGGTTGCCGAAGCAGATGCCGAAGTAGGGGATCCCCTCGGCGAGCGCGGCCCGGAGCACCTCGATCTGGTGGGTGGTCGCGGCCGGGTCGCCGGGGCCGTTGGAGTAGAACAGGCCGTCCGGGCTCGTCGCGCGGATGTCGTCGAGGCTGGCCGTGGCCGGCAGGACGTGCACCTCGATGCCGCGCTCGGCCATCCGGTACGGCGTCATCGACTTGATGCCGAGGTCCAGCGCGGCGACGGTGAGGCGGCGGCGGCCGATCGCCGGCACCACATAGGCCTCCTGCGTGGACACCTCCGAGGCCAGCTCGGCCCCGGCCATCTCACCCGACGCCTGCACCCGCGCCAGCAGCGCCGCCGGATCCGTCTCGGTCGAGGAGATGCCGACGCGCATGGCGCCGCGCTCGCGCAGGTGGCGGGTGAGCGCGCGGGTGTCGATGCCGGAGATGCCGACGACGCCCTGCTCGCGCAACTCGTCGTCCAGGCTGCGCCGCGAGCGCCAGTTCGAGGCCCGGCGGGCGGGGTCGCGGACGACGTAGCCGGCCACCCAGATCCGGCGGCTCTCGGGATCCTCGTCGTTGACGCCGGTGTTGCCGATGTGCGGCGCGGTCATCACGACCACCTGGCGGTGGTACGACGGGTCGGTCAGCGTCTCCTGGTAGCCGGTCATGCCGGTGTTGAAGACCGCCTCGCCGAAGGTCTCCCCCTCGGCGCCGTACGACTCCCCGTGGAAGGTGCGGCCGTCCTCGAGGACGAGGATCGCTGCGGTGGCATGCGGTGGCACGCCGTACCTCCTTCTCCGCCTCACGGGACGGCTCGTTAAAGGATGCTCGAGCGGGTCCGACCCTATCAGCGTCGGGCGCGGCGAAGCGCCGCGGCTCACGGCGCTTCGCCGCACCTCACCGTCGACGGGTCGGGCCGGCCCACGGATCGACCAGATCGAGCCCGAGGCCCTCGAAGTCGCCGACGTCGCGAGTGGCCACTGTGGCGTCAACTCGCACCGCGATCGCGGCGATGAGCCCGTCGAAGCCGACGAGCGGTCGACCCTGGGCGCGTCGGATCGCGGCCAGGCGCGCGTAGTCGTCGGCGCACTCTGCCGTGAACGGCAGACACCGTCCCCACTGCTCGAAGGCGGCGCGCGCCGCCGCGCCGAAGTCGTCACGGCGGGCTCCGGGCGGCAGCACCTCGATCCCGGCCAGGATCTCGGCTCTCGTGATGACGGTGGTCACGGGTTGCTCACCCAACGAGCGCAGCCACGTGCGGACTCGGGCGTCCGCGCTCTCGACTCGCATCAACTCGGACACGACGTTGGTGTCGAGGATGATCACGGCGTGTCGCCGGACGACCGCGAGAAGTCGGGAGGTTCGGCCACCTCGCGCGGTGCGATGTCCAGCTCGACGCCGTCCGGACCGCCGTAGGTCTCGGCCGCGCCCATCAGCATCTCGACCCAGGTGAGGTCCACCTGGCGCGGCTCGGCCAACGCACTCACCAAGATGTCCCGGGCCTCGGCCTCCATGGATCGGCCGTTGGCTGCCGCGCGCATCCGCAGGCGCTGCTTGAGCCCCTCGGGCAGCTTGCGGATCGTGATAGCCGACATGCAACAACGATATCACCGTTGCCTCATTCACCCACGCGTCCGGACCGCCCGATCACGCCGGCCCCGGCGCGCCGGACGAAGCGGTCGATCTCGGCGAGGGTCGCCTCGTCGGCCTCGAGGTGGGGCAGGTGGGCCACGCCGGGCAGCTCGACCAGGCGGGCGGACGGCAGCGTGGCCGCCAGGTGCCGGGCGACGCCCCGGACGTGACGCAGGTCGTGCTCGCCGACGAGCACCAGCGCCGGCACCGCGATCTCGGCGAGTCGCGGCCAGGCGTCCGGGAGGACGGCCTCCTCCCCCGGATCGGGTGCCGCGAGCGCCACCTCGTTCATGGCGAGGAAGAGCTCGCGGGCGGCGCCGCCGACCCGGCCCTCGGGCTGGTGCGGCCCGTCGAGCCACACCCGCGCCTCCAGCCGGTTGACCGTCGCCAGGTCCCCCGCCTCCGCGGCGGCGTCGAGCGCCCGGTCCAGCGTCTCGGTCGGCCCGTCCAGCTCGGGCTCCGGGGCGCCGCGGACCGCAGCCCCGACCAGCACCAGCGCCGCGACCCGATCGGGGTGCGCCAGGGCGAGGTCGATGGCGGTCCGGCCGCCCATCGACGCTCCGACCACGACCGCGCGCCCGATCCCCACCGCGTCCAGCACCGCCACCGCATCCTCGACCGCGGACCAGCCGGGCTGGGCGTCGTACTCCGTGCGGCCGTAGCCGCGTCGGTCGAAAGAGACGCAGCGCGCCGATGGCGCCAGCCGGCCGGCCAGGGCGGCCCACGAGCGCTGGTCGGTCACCCCGGCGTGCAGGAGGAGTACGTCGGGCGGCCCGGCCCCGCGGGTCTCGACCGCGAGTCGGGCCGCTCCCGTGCGCACCAGCATGCCGGCAGTCAAGCACCGGGCGCCGACGGCGGCCAGCGGATCCAGCCCGGCGGGCTCAGCAGGGCTTGCCGTCGAGCACCGTCGGTCGGCCGCGCAGGAACGTCGCCACCACGCGGCCGGGCAGCTCCATCCCCCGGTACGGCGTGTTGCGGCTCAGGCTCGCGGACTCGGCCGGGTCGATGGTGCGGCGGGCGGCGGGGTCGTAGAGCACGAGGTTCGCCGGCTCGCCGACCTCGAGCAGGCGGCCGTGGTGGTCGGCGATCCGCCCGATCCGGGCCGGTGCGTGGGACATCCGCTCGGCGACGCCGGCCCAGTCGAGCAGGCCGGTGTCGACCATGGTCTGCTGCACGATCGACAGCGCGGTCTCGAGTCCGAGCATGCCGAACGCGGCCGCCGCCCACTCGCAGTCCTTGTCCTCGTGCGGGTGCGGCGCGTGGTCGGTGGCGACGACGTCGATGGTGCCGTCGGCCAGGCCGGCCCGGAGCGCCTCGACGTCGGCGGCCGAGCGCAGCGGCGGGTTGACCTTGTAGATCGGGTCATACGTCGCCGCGAGCTCGTCGGTCAGCAGCAGGTGGTGCGGGCAGGCCTCGGCGGTCACCTCCCAGTGCCCATCCTCCTTGGCCTTACCTTTCGCCCACCGGATCAGCTCGACCGAGCCGGCGGTGCTCACGTGGCAGACGTGCAGGCGCGAGCCGACGTGCTCGGCGAGCAGCACGTCGCGGGCGATAATCGCCTCCTCGGCGACCGCCGGCCAGCCGGCCAGGCCGAGCCGGCCGGACAGCTCGCCCTCGTTCATCTGCGCGCCCTCGGTGAGCCGCGGCTCCTGGGCGTGCTGGGCGACGACGCCGTCGAACGCCTTGACGTACTCCAGCGCCCGGCGCATCAGCACCGCGTCGCTCACGCACCTCCCGTCGTCGGAGAAGACCCGGACGCGCGCGGCCGAGTCGGCCATCGCGCCCAGCTCGGCGAGCCGCTCGCCCCGGAGGCCGACGGTGACGGCGCCGACCGGGAATACGTCGCAGTAGCCGGCCTCGCGGCCCAGCCGCCAGACCTGCTCGACCACACCCGCGGTGTCGGCGACCGGCTCGGTGTTCGCCATCGCGTGCACGGCCGTGAAGCCGCCGAGGGCGGCCGCCCGGGTGCCGGTCTCGACGGTCTCGGCGTCCTCCCGGCCGGGCTCGCGCAGGTGGGTGTGCAGGTCGACCAGGCCGGGCAGCGCGATCAGCCCGGTCGCGTCGACCACCTCGGCGCCACCGGCCGGTCCCGTGGCGACCACGCCGTCCCTCAGGACCAGGTCGGTCGGCGTACCGCCGAGGACGGAGACGTTCTGGATCAGGTAGGTCATGCGTCGCTCTCCTCGGTCGAGCTTGTCGAGACCGCCGGCGCAGAGCCTCCGAGGAGGAGGTACAGGACGGCCATCCGTACGGCGACGCCGTTGGTGACCTGCTCGACGATGACGGACCGCGCGCTGTCGGCGACGTCGGCGGTGATCTCCATGCCGCGGACCATCGGGCCGGGGTGCATCACGATCGTGTGGTCCTGGAGCGTGGCCATCCGGCGGCCGTCGAGGCCGTAGCGGCGGGAGTACTCCCGCGCGGTCGGGAAGAACCCGCCGTTCATCCGCTCGGCCTGGACCCGCAGCATCATCACGGCGTCGGCCTTCGGGATCACCGCGTCGAGGTCGTACGACGTCGCGACCGGCCAGGTGTCGACCCCGACCGGCAGCAGGGTCGGCGGCGCGACCAGCGTGACCTCGGCGCCGAGCGTGTCGAGCAGCAGCGCGTTGGAGCGCGCGACCCGGCTGTGCAGCACGTCGCCGACGATCGCGATCCGCCGGCCGTCGAGGCTCGGCCTGCTCCCGGGGCCGCCGAGGTGGCGGGTCATCGTGAACGCGTCCAGCAGCGCCTGGGTCGGGTGCTCGTGGGTGCCGTCGCCGGCGTTGACCACGCTGGAGCGGACCCAGCCGGAGTGCGCGAGCCGGTGCGGGGCGCCGCTGGCGCCGTGCCGGACGACCACCGCGTCGGCGCCCATCGCCTCCAACGTGAGCGCGGTGTCCTTGAGGCTCTCGCCCTTCGACAGGCTCGACCCCTTGGCCGCGAAGTTGATGACGTCCGCGGAGAGCCGCTTGGCGGCGGCCTCGAACGAGATCCGGGTGCGCGTGGAGTCCTCGAAGAAGAGGTTCACCACGGTGCGGCCGCGCAGCGCGGGCAGCTTCTTGATCGGCCGGTCGGCCAGCTCGCGGAGCTCGGCGGCGGTCTTCAGGATCAGCTCGGCGTCCTCGCGGCTCAGGTCGGCCGCGCTGAGCAGGTGGCGCTTCATCGGTCCCCCACCCCCTGGATCGTCACCGCATCGACGTCGTCGATGCCGGCGAGGGTGACCCGGACCCGCTCGACCAGCGACGTGGGGAGGTTCTTGCCGACGAAGTCGGCGCGGATCGGCAGCTCGCGGTGGCCGCGGTCCACCAGGACCGCGAGGCGCACCGCCTTCGGGCGGCCGATGTCGTTGAGGGCGTCCAGCGCCGCCCGGATGGTGCGGCCGGAGAACAGCACGTCATCGACCAGGACGACGGTGCGGTCGTCGATCCCGCCCGGCGGGATCTCGGTCGGCAGCAGCGCGCGCGCCGGCTTCATCCGCAGGTCGTCGCGGTACATCGTGACGTCGAGCGAGCCGACCGGCACGTCGTACCCCTCCACGGAGGCGATGCGCTCGGCAATCCGCCGCGCCAGCGGTACGCCGCGGCTCGGGATGCCGAGCAGGACGAGGTCGCCGGCGCCCTTGTTGCGCTCGAGGATCTCGTGGGAGATGCGGGTCAGCGCCCGGGAGATGTCGCCGCCGTCGAGGACGACGCGCCCGGCGCCTCCCGAGGGGTCAGGTGCAGACACGAGCCGCGGACCTCCTTCTCCGCCTCGCCGGACGGCTCGTTAAAGGATGTCGATCGGGCGTCACCCTACCCCGCTCCGGCCGCTCCTCCACCGCCGCCCCTCGTGTTTCTCTCTCCCCCTCCTCCGCAGACGCCGAGTCGGCGCATCTTGCCCATCGTGGGGGCGCGACTCGGCGCGTCTTGCCCGCCAGGGACCCGCGAGTCGGCGCGTCTTGCCCGGACCCTGTGGATGGCGCGGGCAGCTTGCGCCGACTCGCGCCCTCTCAGCGGGCAACTTGCGCCGAGTCGATGTCGAGGAGGACCTTGCCGACCGTGCCGGACTCGACCGCGTCGTGCGCGGCGGCGGTCTCCTCCAGCGGATAGTGGTGCAGGGGTACGCCGGCCTCGACCCCCACCCGCAGGGCGCCGGCGGCGATCGCGGCGGTGACGTCCTCGACCGCCGCGCGGAGCAGGCCGGGGTCGAGGGTGTAGAGGATGAGGAACTGGAAGCGCAGGTTCCTCCCGAACGCCGCCCGCAGCGGCATCGTCAGCTCGTCGCCGCCGTTGTTGGCATAGATGCTGACCAGCCCGTGGACCTTCACCACCTCCAGGTCGATCGCGACGTTCTGCGCGGGGGCGACCTCGACCGCGATGTCGACGCCCTCGGGGGCGATCTCCCGGATCGCCGCGGCGGTCTCGCCGGCGGTGTAGTCGACGACGTGGTGCGCGCCGGCGCTGCTCGCCAGCGCGGCCTTCTCCGCGCTGCTCACCGTGCTGACCACGGTGGCGCCGGACCAGCGGGCGAGCTGGATGGCGGCGTTGCCGACCGCGCCTGCTCCCCCGGCGACCAGCACGGTCCGGCCCGCCAGCGTCCCCGGGCCGAGTCGCGCCGGACCGAACTCGTGCGCGGTCAGCGCCCGGTGCGCCGTCACCGCCGGCACCCCGACGCTGGCCCCCAGGTCGAAGGACGCGCCCGCGGGCAGGCCGATCACGTGCTCGACCGGCTGGACGGTGTACTCCGCGGCCGTGCCGTGGGCGCGGCCGTGCTGGGCGAGCACCAGCCACACCCGGTCACCGGCCGCGACGCCCGTGACCCCGTCACCGACCGCGTCGACCACGCCGGCGCCGTCCTGGCCGGGCACCACCTCGTCGTACCCGCTCATCATGCCGGCGCGGAACTTCCAGTCGGTCGGGTTCACGCCCGCGCGCACCACCCGGACCCGCACCTCGCCGGGCCCCGGCTCCGGCACCGGCCGCTCGACCACCTCCAGCACGGACGACGGGCCGGTCTCGCGATAGACGACTGCGCGCATGGCTTCCTCTCTCCGGGTCGGGTACACCTGTCGTAACCCGACACCAGGAGGTTCCATGCCCGAGCTCCCGTTCCCCGACGCCGTACGCGCGCTGCTGGAGAAGCCCAACCCGGCCGTGGTGGCGACGCTGCGCCCCGACGGCGCGCCGGTCTCGGTCGCGACCTGGTACCTCCTCGATGGCGACCGGATCCTGCTCAACATGGACCGCACCCGGGTCCGATTGGCGCATGTGCGCCGCGATCCCCGCGTCAGCCTCACCGTGCTCGACGAGGCCGGCTGGTACACCCACGTCTCGCTCGTCGGCGCGATCGAGGAGATGTACGACGACGAGGGGCTCGCCGACATCGACCGGCTCAGCACCCACTACGGCGGGCAGCCCTATCCCGACCGCGAGTCGCCGCGCGTCTCCGCCTGGATGGCCGTCGAGCGCTGGCACGGCTGGGGCGCGGCCAAGGAGGACTGACCGAGGACTGACCCGTCACTTGCGGCTCCCCGAGAGGGGCCACAAGCGACGGGTCAGCCGTCTAGAGGGCGGCGGCCATCCCGGCGCACGCCTTGAGCCACTGCATCCGGGTGTTCTCGGACAGCTGGGCGTAGGGCACCACGGAGCCGGCGACGAGTGCGGGGTCGTAGGGGACGCGGTACACGCCGCGGGTGCGCTGCTGGTAGACGTCGACCAGGTCGTCGGCGAGCTTGCTGTCGACCTGCGCGGACGGGTCGGAGAGCACCGTGACGGCCTTGTACTTGAGGTTCTGGTAGCCGGCGTCCTGGAGGGCGTCGAGCATCCACAGGCCGCTGTAGCCGGTGTCCTCGCGGACCGTGGAGGTGACGACGAGGAGGTCGGCGGCGCCGGCGGCGGCGAGCCAGTTCTCGGCGCGCATGTTGTTGCCGGTGTCGATGAGGATGATCCGGTAGAACCGCTCGAGCAGCTTGTGGACCGCGTCGAAGTCCTGCGCACGGATGGTGCCGGTCACGTCGGGGCGCTCGTCGGAGGCGAGGACGTCGAAGTGCGCGTCGCCCTGCGCCCGGACGAACGCCCCGAGGTCGCCGATCCGCGACTGGTAGACGTCGGTGAACCGGTCCAGGTCCTCGAGCAGCTCGCGGGTGGTGTTGCGGTGACTGCTCCGGGTGCCGCGGATGCCGAGCGTGCCGCGGGTCTCGTTGTTGTCCCACGCGACCACGCCGCCGCCGCGCACGGTGCCGAAGGTGTAGCCCGCGGCCAGCACGCCGGTGGTCTTCGCGGCGCCGCCCTTGGGGTTGATGAACGCGATCGTGCGCGGGCCGTCGAAGTCCTTCTGGATCATCCGGCGGTCGTCCTCGTAGGCCATCTCGGCCGGGCCCATCTTGGGGCTGATCAGGCCGCCGGTCCAGCGGCGCACGCCGCCGCGCCAGCCCCAGGTCGGCGGGCCGTAGCCCTGGTCGGCGTCGCGCCGGTCGAGGAAGTCGGTGGCGGTCATGAACCGCCGCACCTCCGGCTCCTCCGTGGGTGCCTCGGGAGCGGCAGGGGCGGCCGGCGCCTCCGGGCGGTACGCCGGGGGCGGCGACGCCGGGGGCGGGCTGGTCGGCATCGGGCCCCGCGGCGTCTCGGGCGCCGGGGGCCGGGCCGCCTGCTCACCCGGCAGCTCGCCCGCCTGCTCACCCGGCAGCGGGTCGCTCAGCGGGTCCGGGCGCGAGCCGGACGCGCGGGCGTCGCGACGGGCGGCGTACTGGGCGAGGTCCTCGGGCTGGTACAGCCGGTCGCTGGTGTCGTCGTGGTCCTGTCGCGAGCCGGCCGAACTCCACGCTTCCTGCGACATCGGGTCCTCCCTCGGGCGGCAGGACGGTCCTGCCCAGGCAGTCCCTTCCCCGAATCCCCGCGGGTCACACCCGGCTACTCGCCGAGGTGGCGCGCGCGAGCGAGCGTGAACAGCCCGAAGCAGGCCAGGCCGAGCCCGATCGCGCAGAGCAGGACCGAGCCGAACGGCATGTCGAGCACCTCGAACAGCGCCTGGTCGAGACCGCCGGACTTCTGCGCGTCGTGGGTGATCGCGGCGTAGCCGAACAGCCCACCGATGATCGCGAACGCGACGCCGCGGGCGGCGCAGCCGACCTTGCCGAACCAGAGGTACGCCGTGCCGGTGGCTCCGCTGCGGCCCTCGTGGTCGAGCTCCTCGGCGTACTTGTCGGTCCAGGCGCGGTAGACCTCGTAGCCGCCGTACCCGACGATCCCGAGGGCGACCAGGCCGACGAGCAACTGGCCGCCGGGCAGGTCCATCAGCTGCGCGGTCCATGCCTCCTCGCCCTTGCCCGAGGAGCCGGCGCCGATCGCGACCTTGACGCCGCTGACGCCGATCACCGCGTAGACGATCGCCTTGCCGGCCGCCTGCGCGCGGTCCTTCAGGTCGTTCTCGGTGAACGCGGCGATCGCCTGCCAGAGCGCGAGGAGGAACAGCCCGAGCGCGACGATCCACACCAACACCGCGCCGAGCGGCTGCTGGGCGAGCTCGCGCAGGGCACCGGTGCTGGAGGGCTTCCCCTCGCGGTCGCCGAGCGCGAGCTGGACCGCCAGCCAGGCGATCGTCAGGTAGACGATCGCGAGCGCGACGTACCCCGCGCGGCCGAGGTGCTTCAGGCGGTCCTCACCCGAGGTCGGCGAGGGCGGACTCGACCGCTCGGTGGAAAGTCGGGTACGCATAGATCATCGACCTCAAGGTGGCGACGGGGACCTCCGCGTGGACCGCGACGGCCAGGAGGCCGAGGATCTCGCCGCCCGCGGGCCCCACCGCGGTCGCTCCCACGAGGACCCCGCGATCGGCGTCCTCGACCACCTTGACCAGCCCGTGCCCGCCCGGGCCGTGCATGAAACCGCGCGAGGAGCTGGCCAGGTCCGTGCTCCCCGTGCGCACGGTGAGGCCGGCGTCGCGGGCCTGCCGCTCGGTCATCCCGACCCCGCCGACCTCGGGGTCGGTGAAGGTGACGTGCGGCACCGCGTGGTAGCGCGCCGGCTCGCCGCCCTGCCCGAGGATGTCGCGCAGTGCGACCGCGGACTGGTACATCGAGACGTGCGTGAACGCGCCGTGCCCGGTCACGTCGCCGATCGCCCAGAGCCGCTCCCCCGCGCGCAGCCACTCGTCCACCGCGAGCGTCCGCGCGGCCGGGTCGAACCCGACGGCCTCCAGGCCGAGGTCGTCGAGGTTCGGCGTCCGGCCGGCCGCCACGAGCAGCTTGTCGGCGGCCAGCTCCTCGCCGGTCTGCAATACCAGCGCAAATGCGCCGTCAGTGCACTCCGCCCGGCTGAGCTCGACCCCGGTGAGGACGCGGATGCCCTCCCGGACGAACACCTTCTCCAGCAGCTCGCCGGCCTCCGGCTCGTCGGCCGGCAGCAGCCGCGGGCCGTGCTGGACGACGGTCACCCGGACCCCGAACCGCGCGAACACCTGCGCCAGCTCGCAGCCGATCGGCCCGCCGCCGAGCACGACCAGGGAGCCCGGCAGCTCGGTGCGGCGGACCGCGTCGCGGTTGGTCCAGTACGGCGTGCCCGCGAGCCCGTCGACCGGCGGCACCGCCGGCCGGGTGCCGGTGTTGAGCACCACGCCGCGGCGCGTCGTGTACTGGATCGTCTCGCCGGCGACGTCCACCGAGACCGCGCCGACCCCGGTCAGCCGGGCCAGCCCGTGGTGCACGGTCGCGCCCGCGTCGGTGAGCCGGTCGACCGCGATCGTGTCGTCCCAGTGGGTGGTCGCGTCCTCGTCGATGCGGCCGGCCACCACCGACCAGGCCGGCTCGACGGTCGCCTCGCCCGCGACGGCCGGCGCGCGGCGTACCTCCGCGATCAGGTCGCTGCCGCGCACCATCATCTTGGTGGGGACGCAGCCGTAGTAGGGGCACTCGCCGCCGACCAGGTGCCGGTCGACGGCGACCACCTCGAGGCCGGCCTGCGCGGCGCCGCTGGCGAGGGCCTCGCCGCCGGGTCCGAGTCCGATGACGACGAGGTCGACCTCACGAGCGCTCATGCACTCAGACTAGAGAGTCCCTGTTCCTCAGGATCGCGCCGAGCACGCCGTTCACGAACTGTGGCGACTCGTCGGTGGAGAGGTTCTGCACCAGCGCCATCGCCTCGGACACCGCGACCGCGCCGGGCACGTCGCCGGCGTACAGCAGCTCCCAGGTGCCGAGCCGCAGCACGTTGCGGTCGACCGCGGGCATGCGCGACAGCGTCCAGCCCTCGGCGTACGACGCGATCACCTCGTCGATCCGCGCCCGATGCTCCTCCACCCCGCGCACGATCACCGCGGTGTAGTCGTTGGTCGGGCCCTGGCCCTCGGCGTACGCCCGGTCGAGCGCCGCGATCGCCGCCTCGCCGCGCAGCTCCGAGGCGTAGAGCAGGTCCAGCGCCCGCTTGCGGGCCTTGGAGCGAGCGGCCACTATGCCTTCACGCGGCCCATGTAGGACGAGTCGCGGGTGTCGACCTTGACCTTCTCGCCCTGGTTGATGAACAGCGGCACCTGGATCTCGTGGCCGGTCTCCAGCGTGGCCGGCTTGGTGCGGCCGGTGGCCGAGTCGCCGGCGAGGCCGGGCTCGGTGAAGGTGATGACGAGCTCGACCGAGGCCGGCATCTCGATGAACAGGACGCGGCCTTCGTTCGTGGCCACGACGGCCTCCTGGTTCTCCAGGAGGAAGTTGGCGGCGTCGCCGACGATGTCGGGGCCGACCTCGAGCTGCTCGTAGGAAGAGACGTCCATGAAGACGTACGACGTGCCGTCGTTGTAGAGGTACTGCATGGTGCGGCGGTCGACCGTGGCGGTCTCGACCTTGGTGCCGGCGTTGAAGGTCTTGTCGACGGTCTTGTTCGACTCGACGTTCTTCAGCTTGGTGCGCACGAACGCCGGACCCTTGCCGGGCTTGACGTGCTGGAACTCGACCACGGACCAGAGCTGGCCGTCGAGGTTGAGCACCATGCCGTTCTTGAGGTCGTTCGTGGTCGCCATGCGCGCGTGTCAGCCTTCGTGGGTCGGGAGAGGATCCGGGCAGCGCGCAACTCTATCGGCTGGACCCACCCCCGGCAGAATCCGGCCGAGCATCCGGCCGAGCATCCGGCAGAGTCCGGCCGGCCACCGGCTACCCGAGCGCCCAGACGATCTTGACCGTGACCGAGCCCTTCTCCTTGCCGGCCCGGATCGGCAGCGCCTTGCTGTAGGCCGCCGAGGACAGCGCGTCCCGAGTCGCGTAGACCGGCGTCGGGACCGGCTTGGCCCGCACCTCCTGGAGGGTGAGCACGTCGCCGAGGGACTGGCCGGACGCCTCGGCGTACTGCTCGGCCTTGGCGGTCGCCTCAGCGACGGCGGCGTCGCGGGCCTTCGCCATCACCGCGGACTCATCGCCGACCAGCAGCCGCAGGCCGCCGACCCGGACGTCGTTGCCGCCCGCGTCGACCGCGGCGGACACCGCGGCGCCGCCCTCCTTCAGGTCGCGCACGAGGACGCTCGCGCGCTGGGTGACCCGGTAGCCGGTCAGCACCGGCGGGGCGTAGGAGCTGTAGTCGTACACCGGGCTCATCGACAGCCCGGTCGTCTGCACGTCGCCGCGGGCCACGCCCTGGTCGGCGAGGACGCCGAGCACCCGGTCCATGGTGGCGCTGGCCGCCGAGAGCGCCTCGTCGAGGTCGGTCCGCTTGAGCGTGACCGCGAGGTCGAAGGAGAGCTGATCGGGTACGGCGGTCGCCTCGCCGGTCCCGGTCATGGTCAGCTGCCGCGGCGTACCGCCGGGCTCGGACTGCTGCTCGGCCGCCTGGGCGGGTACTCCCCCGCCACTCCCGCCGCCGAGGAGGTAGGCCACCACGAGGGCCAGGGCCACCAGGGCCGCCACCAGGATGCTGCGCACGCTCACCGTCACGTTCCCGTTCATGGCGGCTCGGACGGGGGCCGCCTCCACTCGGTTCCCCCGGTGAGGGCCGAGTCGGCGCATCTTGCCCGCTGCGAACCCGCGACTCGGCGCATCTTGCCCGCTGCCCTGTGGAGAAGCCGGGCAAGTCACGCCGACTCGGCACTCCACGGCGAGCAAGACGCGCCGAGTCGGCGTCAACCGCGGGCGAGGAGCTCGAGGGCCATCCGGTAGCCGTCGACGCCGTGGCCGGCGATCACCTCGACGGCGTACGGCGTGACGACGGAGGTGTGCCGGAACTCCTCGGGGCGCTGGTGGGGGTCGGAGATGTGGACCTCCACCAGCGGAGCGGTCAGCTGGGCGCAGGCGTCGAGGAGGGCATAGGAGTAGTGCGTCCACGCGGCGGCGTTGAGCACCACCGGGTTGCCGTCGTCGGCGGCGGCATTGAGCCAGTCGAGCAGCTCGCCCTCGTGGTTGGTCTGGCGCACCTCGACGTCGAGGCCGAGCCCCCGGCCCCACTCCACGCACTGGTGGGCGAGCTCGGCGTGGGTGGTGTGCCCGTAGATCTCCGGCTGCCGGCGGCCGAGCCGGCCCAGGTTGGGACCGTTGAGGACCAGGACCCTCACCTCGTGCCGCCGATCGCCGCGTAGGCGTCGCGCAGGTCGACGACGGACGGCCCGGCGAGCACGGTCGGGACGGCGAGGTCCGCGAGCACGACGAACCGCAGCTGCGAGCCGCGCGCCTTCTTGTCGATCCTCATCGCCTTGTGCAGGTCGTCGAAGGACGCCTTGGCGTACGTCGTCGGCAGCCCGACCCGCGCGAACGCCTGGTGGTGCCGCTCCACCACCTCCGGGGCGAGGGTGCCGGCGCGGGCGGCCAGCTCGGCGACGTACACGCACCCGATCGCGACGGCCTCGCCGTGGCGGATCCGGTAGTTCTCGGTGCGCTCGATCGCGTGCGCCATCGTGTGGCCGTAGTTGAGGATCTCGCGGCCGGGGTGGCCGTCGGTGCCGCCGGTCTCCTTGAGGTCGGCGGTGACCACGTCGACCTTCACCCGGATCGCCCGCTCGACCAGCTCGCGGAGCACCGCGGAGTCGGCGTTGATCGCGCCGGCGTCGTGGTCGTCGACCAGGTCGAGGATGGCGGGGTCGGCGATGAAGCCGCACTTCACGACCTCGCCGAGCCCGGCGACCAGCTCGGCGCGCGGCAGCGAGCGGAGCATGGACAGGTCGCACAGGACGCCGGAGGGCTCGTGGAAGGAGCCGACCAGGTTCTTGCCGCCGCGCGTGTTGATGCCGGTCTTGCCGCCGACCGCCGCGTCGACCATGCCGAGCAGCGTGGTCGGCACGTGCACGACCCGCACGCCGCGCAGCCAGGTCGCGGCCACGAAGCCGCCGAGGTCGGTGGTCGCGCCGCCGCCGAAGGCGACGATCGCGTCGGAGCGGGTGAAGCCCGCGTCGCCGAGCGCCTCCCAGCACGACACGGCGACCGCGGCCTTCTTCGCGCGCTCGCCGTCGGGGATGGGCAGCACCATCACGTCGTACGCCGCCGCGAGCGAGTCGAGCACCGGGTTGACCAGCTCCGCCAGCACGTCGGAGAAGACGACCGCGACCCGCTGTACCCCGACGCCCAGCATCTGGGGCAGCCGGTCGGCCAGGTCGTGGCCGACCACGACGTCGTACGGCGACGCGCCGGCCACCCGCACGACGGTGTCCCTCGCCTTCCGCGCCATCAGCCCCTCTCCTCCATCGGCCCCTCCATCTGCCGAGCCTTCCTCGCCAGCGTCGCCGCGATCTCCTCCGCGACATCCTCCGGGCTGCGTCCGTCGGTGTCCACGACCAGGGTCGCGACCGACTCGTAGACCGGGGTGCGCTCGTCCATCAGCGCCTTGACCCGGCCGCGGACGTTGCCGAGCAGCATCGGACGGGAGGTACCCAGCCCGACACGTTTCACCGCATCGGCGAGGCCCACGCGCAGGAAGACCACGTCGTGGCCGGCGAGCAGGTCGCGGGTGCCCGGGTCGAGCACCGCACCGCCACCCACCGCGAGGACGCCGTCGTGCTCGGCGATCGCCGCGGCGACCGCCGTACGCTCCAGGGCGCGGAACGCGGCCTCGCCGTCGTCGACGAAGATCTCCGCGATCGCGCGGCCGGCCGCCGCCTCGACGTCGTGGTCGGTGTCGCGCACGGTCGTGCCGAGCCGCGCGGCCAGCAGGCCGGCGACCGTGGTCTTGCCCGCCCCCATCGGGCCGATGAGGACGATCATCGGTAGCGCAGCGTGTCCAGGTAGCCCTCGGCGTTGCGCCGGGTCTCGGCCACCGAGTCGCCGCCGAACTTCTCCAGCACGGCGTCGGCCAGCACCAGCGCCGCCATCGCCTCGGCCACGATCCCGGCGGCCGGGACCGCGCAGACGTCGGAGCGCTGGTGGTGGGCGGCCGCCTCCTCGCCGGTGGCGACGTCGACGGTGCGCAGCGCGCGCGGCACGGTCGCGATCGGCTTCATCGCGGCCCGCACCCGCAGGATCTCGCCGGTCGACATGCCGCCCTCGGTGCCGCCGGAGCGGCCGCTCACGCGGCGGATGCCCTCGTCGGTCGGCACGATCTCGTCGTGCGCGAGCGAGCCCGGGGTCGCGGCGAGCTCGAAGCCGTCGCCGACCTCGACCCCCTTGATCGCCTGGATGCCCATGAGCGCGCCGGCCAGCCGCGAGTCGAGCCGGCGGTCCCAGTGGACGTGCGAGCCGAGGCCGGGCGGCAGCCCGTGGACGACCACCTCGACGACGCCGCCGAGCGTGTCGCCGTCCTTGTGGGCCTGGTCGATCCGCTCGACCATCCGCTTGCTGGTCTCGGCGTCGAGGCAGCGCACCTCGTCGGCGTCGAGGCGCGCGACGTCGTCCGGCTGCGGCCACGCCCCGGCCGGCGCGCGTACGCCGCCCAGCTCGATGACGTGGGAGACGATCCGGGCGCCGACGGCCTGCTCGAGGAAGCCCGACGCCACCCGGCCGAGCGCGACCCGGGCCGCGGTCTCGCGGGCGGAGGCGCGCTCGAGGATCGGGCGGGCGTCGGCGAAGTCGTACTTCTGCATGCCGACCAGGTCGGCGTGGCCCGGCCGCGGCCGGGTGAGCGGGGCGTTGCGCGCGAGCGCCTCGAGCTCGACGGGATCGACCGGATCGGCCGCCATCACCTGCTCCCACTTGGGCCACTCGGTGTTGCCGACCTCGATGGCGACCGGGCCGCCCTGGGTCTCGCCGTGGCGGACGCCGCCGACGAAGGTGACCTCGTCCCGCTCGAACTTCATCCGCGCCCCGCGCCCGTAGCCGAGCCGCCGGCGCGCGAGGGCGTCGGCGATGTCGTCGGACGTGATCCGGACGTGGGCGGGCAGCCCCTCCAGGATCGCGACCAGGGAGGGGCCGTGGGACTCGCCCGCGGTCAGCCAGCGCAGCATGGGGTCAGTCTTTCACGAGGGTTCCGGTGGGATTTCACCGTCATCCCCCGACGAGACGCGTCCAGACCGGGTCGCCGAGCACCACCCCGGCGAGCGCGCCGGCCAGCAGGAACGGCCCGAAGGGGTAGGCCGCCTTGAGCACCCGGCGGTCGCGGCGGAGCACCGCGACGACGAGACCCGGCACCGCGAAGACCAGGAACGCCCCGTAGATCCCGACCAGGAGCTCGGGCCAGCCCAGGTAGCCCAGGGCGAAGCCGAGCACGGCGGAGAGCCGGACGTCGCCGTACCCCAGGCCGGGCGGGTGGATCCACCACAGCGCGTAGAACAGGCCGAACACCACGGCGGCCGCGACTCCGGCGCGGACGAGGGCGTCGGGGTCGCGCTCGAGGTACGCCGTGAGGCAGCCGAGCAGCACGACGCCGACGAGCGCCGGCCAGACGACGGCCGTGGGCAGCAGCCGGGTGCGCAGGTCGACCACCGCGAGCCCGACGCCGACCGGCACCAGCGGCAGCAGGTAGAGCAGCGGCCACGCCATCCCCACGCCGAGACCGACCAGCGCCCCGGCGACCAGGCAGAGCGCGACCGCGACGGGGCCCAGGCCCGGCGCGGCCGCGATGGAGCGGTACGAGGGCTTGGGGTGGTCCCCGTGATCGGCAGGGTCCGGCGCGGGCTCGGGGATCCGGCCGATCAGGCCCGGGACGAGGAGGCCGGCGGCGGCGCACCCGGCCGCGCCGAGCGCGACCGCCGCCGGGTCGACGCTCACCCCGCCGCCCGCCGGGCGGCGAGCTCCCGCTCGCCCGCGGCGCGCATCGCCTCGAGCGGCCCGGGTACGCCGGTGAACAGCTCGAACTGGAGGACGGCCTGGTGCACGAGCAGGTCCAGGCCGCTCACGAGCACCCGGTCACCGGTCACGGACGCCGCGAGCGGGGTCGGCCAGGGGTCGTAGATCACCTCGAAGACCACCGGCGCGACGGCGCAGCGGGCGACCAGCCCGGGGTCCTGCGCGGCGACCGGGATCGTCGAGACGACGACCTCGCCGGCCACCTCGCCGCCGGCGAGCGGCAGCACCTCGACGTGCGGCCCCGACGGGTGCGCGGCGATGACGTCGACCGTCTCCCCGGCCCGCTCGGGCGCGCGGGCGAGCAGCCGGACCGAGGTGGCGCCGAGCTCGCAGAGCGCCAGCCCGGTGGACGCGGCGGTCGCGCCCCCGCCGAGCACGGTCCCCGCCGTGACCGGCCCGTCGTAGCGCTCCCGCACCGCCGCGACCGCGCCGGGCAGGTCGGTGTTGTCGGCCAGCGCAATTGCGCCGTTATGGCAGATCAGCGTGTTCGCCGACCCGGCGATCCGGGCGCGGTCGGTGACCTCCGCGGCCAGCGCGAGCGCGCGCCGCTTGAGCGGCATGGTCAGCGACAGGCCGCGCCAGTCGGGGCCGAGGCCGCCGAGGAAGTCGGCCAGCCCGTCCTCGGGCACCCGGACGGCGTCGTACTCCCAGTCCAGCCCGGTGGCGGCGTACCCCGCCCGGTGCAGGGCCGGCGACAGCGAGTGGCCGATCGGGTCACCGAGGACCGCGCAGCGCATCAGCAGGCATCCGAGGTCTCGCAGTAGGCATCGAGCTCCTGGGTGAAGCCGAGGAACTCCTGGTAGTCGTCGGTGAACTTGGTCTCGCCGGTGCGCAGGTTGACCGTGACCCAGAACAGCCAGTTGCCCTCGGCGGGCTTCAGCGCCGCCTGGATCGCGGCGTCGCCCGGCGCCTCGATCGGGGTCGGCGGCAGCCCGGGGTACTTCCGGGTGTTGTACGGCGAGTCGACCGCGAGGTCCTCCTCGGTCAGCGCGACGCCGAGGTTGCGGCCGAGCGCGTAGTTGACCGTGGCGTCGATCTGGAGCAGCCCGTTGGTGATGCCGTTGTCGGGGTTCTCGAGCCGGTTGTAGATCGCCCGGGCGATCTTCGGCATGTCCTGGCCGCGCCCCTCCGCCTCGACCAGGCTGGCGACCGTCATGACCTCGGCCGGGGTGTAGTCGAGCGCCGCGGCGCCGGCCTCGAGGTCGTTGTCCTCCGCGGCCTGCCGCCAGCGGTCCACCATCGCGGTGAGCATCTGCTTGGGCGTGGCGTCCGGGCCGAAGTCGTAGGTCGCGGGGAAGAGGTAGCCCTCGGGGTTGCCGCCGGCGTAGTCGGGCAGGCCGAGCTGGTCGGGGTTGTCGAGGACCCGCTGGAACGCCTTCGCGGGGTAGTCGGTCTCCTTGGCCAGGAGCTTGACCGTGTCGACCACCCGGAGCCCCTCGGGGACGGTCACCGTCGCCGTGACCATGTTGGCCGGGTCGACCAGGACGGCGACGGCGTCCGCGGCGGCCATCTCCTTGCGGAGCTGGAAGTAGCCGGCCTGGAGGTTGGCCCAGTCGGGGTTGCCGTTGGCGGCCGTGACGAACGCGTCCACCGACGCCACCACGCCCGCCTCCTTGAGCCGGCGGCCGATCGAGGCGGCCGAGTCGCCGCTCTCGACCTCGAAGGTGACCTGGCCGCGGCCGGGTCCGTCGTAGTCGGGCGCGGACTGGAACTGCTCCTGGACCTTGTCGATGCCCCAGGTGATCCCGAAGTAGAGGCCCCCGACGATCGCCGCCAGCGCCACCAGCACCGCCAGGCAGCCGGGCAGGCTGCGGCGCCTCTTGGCCCGGCGGCGCCCGGGCTCGCCGACCGGATCCTCTCCGGTCAGGGTCAGGTCGTGCTGGTCCGTCATGCGGTCTCCTCGACGATCTCGCCCGGTGCGGTCCCCGTCGTACGCTCGGCGTCCAGGGCGTGCTGCAGGATGAGGACGGCGGCAGCCTGGTCGACCACGGCACGCCGTCTGCCCCCCGTGCGGCCCTGGTCGCGCAGCATAGCCTCCGCGGAAACCGTGGTCATCCGCTCGTCGACCAGCCGCACCGGCACCGGTGCGACCCGCCGGGCCAGCGCGCCGGCGAACTCGCGCACCTTCGCTGCGGCCGGGCCTTCGCGCCCCGAGAGCGAGCGCGGCAGCCCGACGACGACCTCCACCACCGTCGAGTCGGCCTCCTCCTCGGTCAGGATCGCGGCGATCCGGGCGAGGTCGCCCCGGCCGCGCCGGACCGTCTCGACCGGGGTCGCGAGGAGCCCGGACGGGTCGCTGCGCGCGACCCCGATCCGGGCGTCTCCGGGGTCGATGCCGAGGCGTACGCCGGGGCGCAAGCTCAGCCTCCGACCCGGCCGACCTCGGCGGTGACGACTGCGAGCGCCTCGTCGATCCGCGTGGTGTCGGTGCCGCCACCCTGCGCGACGTCGGCCTTGCCGCCGCCCTTGCCGCCGACCAGCGGGCCGACCGCGCGGACCAGGTCGTTCGCGCTCAGCCCGCGGGCCTGCGCCTCCTCGTTGAGCGCGGCGACCACGGAGACCTTGCCGTCCGCGGCGCCGACCACGACCACCACGCCGGGCTCGCCCTGCGGCAGCCGGCCGCGGACGTCGAGCGCGAGCGTGCGGACGTCGCCTCCGCCCGCGCCGTCGGCGCGGTGCGCCACCACGTTGACCGGTCCGACCTTCGCCGCCCCGGCCGCGAGCTCGCCGCCGGCGGCCAGCAGCCGGCCGAGGCGGACCCTCTCGATCTCCTTCTCGGCCGCGCGCAGCCTCTCGACGATGTCGTTGACCCTCTCGGGCAGCTGCTCCGGGCGCACCTTGAGCGCCTCGGACAGCTGGTTGACCAGCACGTGCTCGCGGGCGAGGAAGCGGTAGGCGTCGCTGCCGACCAGCGCCTCGACGCGGCGCACGCCCGAGCCGATCGAGGACTCGCCGAGCAGCTTGATCACGCCGAGCTTGCCGGAGCTGCCCGCGTGGGTGCCGCCGCACAGCTCGCGCGCCCAGTCGCCGACGGAGACGACACGCACCTGGTCGCCGTACCTCTCGCCGAAGAGCGCCATCGCGCCCGAGGCGACCGCCTCCTGCTGGGTCATGATCTGCGCGTGCACGGCGAGGTCGTCGAGCACCACGTCGTTGACCCGGGCCTCGACGTCGGCCAGCACCGACGGCGGCACCGCGCCGGTGGCGGAGAAGTCGAACCGGAACCGGCCCGGCGAGTTCTCCGAGCCCGCCTGGGTCGCGGTTTCGCCCAGCGCCTCGCGGAACGCCTTGTGCACCATGTGGGTGGCGGTGTGCGACCGCGAGATCGAGCGCCGGCGCTCCAGGTCGACCGCCGCGTGCGCACCGAGCCCCGCAGCGACCTCGCCCTCGACGACCTTCGCCTTGTGCACGATCAGCCCGGTGACCGGCGACTGCACGTCGTACACCTCGAGCCGGGCGCCGTTCGTCAGCTCGATGACGCCCTGGTCGGCGAGCTGACCGCCGCCCTCGGCGTAGAACGGCGTGCGGTCGAGCACGACCTCGACCAGCTCGCCCGGTCCGGCCGAGCGGACGACGCCGCCGTCGGCGACGATGCCGCGCACGGTGCCCTCGTCGGCGATCACGTCGTAGCCGGTGAACTCCACCGGGCCGCCCATCGTGTCCGCGACCTCCCGGTAGGCCGAGGCGTCGCGGTGCTGGCCCCTCTTGGCGCGGGCGTCGTCCTTGGCACGCTGCCGCTGCTCGCCCATCAGCCGGCGGAAGCCGTCCTCGTCGACGGCGAGACCCTGCTCGGCCGCCATCTCGAGGGTCAGGTCGATCGGGAAGCCGTAGGTGTCGTGCAGCGCGAACGCCCGGTCGCCCGAGAGCGTGCCGCCGCCGGACCGCTTCACCTCGGTGGCGGCCAGGTCGAAGATCTGGGTGCCGGCGCGCAGGGTCTGGCGGAACGCCTGCTCCTCGGCGTACGCGACCGTGGAGATCCGCTCCCAGTCCCGGTGCAGCGCGGTGTAGGTCTCGCCCATCTTGTCGCGGCTGATCGGGAGCAGCTCGGGCAGCGCCGGGTCGTCGTAGCCGAGCAGGCGCATCGAGCGGACCGCGCGGCGCAGCAGCCGGCGCAGCACGTAGCCGCGCGCCTCGTTGCCCGGCGTGACGCCGTCCGCGATCAGCATCATCGAGCTGCGGACGTGGTCGGCGACGACCCGGAACCGGACGTCGTCGTGGGGGTCGGCGCCGTACCGGCGGCCGGTGAGCTCCTGGGCCTTCTCGATCACGGGGAACATCACGTCGATCTCGTACATGTTGTCGACGCCCTGGAGCAGGAACGCGACCCGCTCGAGGCCCATGCCGGTGTCGATGTTCTTCTTCGGCAGCGAGCCGGCGATGTCGAAGTCCTCCTTGGACCGCACCGCCGACAGCTCGTCCTGCATGAAGACGAGGTTCCAGAACTCCAGGTAGCGGTCCTCGGCCGAGAAGTCGCCGTCGGGTCCGTACGCCGGGCCGCGGTCGATGAGGATCTCCGAGCACGGTCCGCCGGGGCCGGGCACGCCCATCGACCAGTAGTTCTCCTTGGGGCCGAGGCGGATGATCCGCTCGTCGGGCAGGCCGGTGACCTTCCGCCAGAGGCCGAGCGCCTCGTCGTCGCCGTCGAGGATCGACGGGTAGAGCCGGCTCTCCGCGAGGCCGAAGCCGCCGTCGGCGATCGGCTTGGTGACCAGCTCCCAGGCGAGCTCGATCGCGCCCTCCTTGAAGTAGTCGCCGAAGGAGAAGTTGCCGCACATCTCGAAGAACGTGCCGTGCCGGGTCGTCTTGCCGACGTCCTCGATGTCAGGGGTCCGCACGCACTTCTGCACGCTGGTCGCGCGCGGGTACGGCGGCGTCTCCTGGCCGAGGAAGTACGGCTTGAACGGCACCATGCCGGCGTTGACGAACAGCAGGTTCGGGTCGTCGAGCAGCAGCGATGCGGACGGCACCGGGGTGTGGCCGTGCGACTCGAAGTGAGCCACGAACCTCCGGCGGATCTCCGCGGTGTCCATCAGGTGCTGCCTTCCTCGGTGGTCGGGCCTTCGGTGGTCGAGCCTGTCGAGACCGCCCGGTGGCGGCCCCCGGTCAGCTGCGGGGCTCCATGAGGCACGAGCCCGAGCTTCTCGCGCAACTCCGACTCCTTGTCGGCCCGGCCCTGCGCCACCTCGTCGCGGAGCATCCGCGCGCCCAGCCCGAGTGCGCCGACGCGGTCCTTGAGCCCCTCGACGGTGAGCGCCTCGGCCGCGCGCCGGCCCCGGACCATCACGTAGACGGCGGTCCCGGCCCCGGCGACGAACCAGAGCCCGCGCCTCATGCCGCCGCGTCCTCGGCGCGCTGGCGCGCCTCCCACTCCCGCCGGGCCTGGCGGGTGTCGGCCCTGCGCTGCCTGCGCGCCCGCCGGACCTCGCGCCGCATCTCGAAGCGGATCCGGTTGCGCGTCTCGGGATCCATCGCCCGACGTACGCCGTGCGCGAGCGAGGCCGCCTTGACGACCGTCTCGCGCAGCACCAGGTCGGCGAAGAGCGCCCCGCCGACCTGCGGCGTCGGCCGCGGCTCGGGCCCGTCCGCGCGCTCACGCTCGCCGAGGTCGGTGATGACGAACTCCGTCTCGCGATGCGGCTCCGGACGATCCAGCCTCCGCAGCACCTCCTCGAGCTGCGCCCGCAGCGCGGCGGTCTCGGCCCGTGCGGTCGCGACCTCGCGGTCGGTGCGGGACCGGGCGCGCAGCAGCGCGACGCCGAGCGCCAGCGCGACCAGCGCCAGCCCCACGGCCGCCGCGGGCCCGATCCAGCCCTGCCAGTCCTGCATGGTCCCCGACCCTATCGCGGCCCCCCTCACCAGGGTCCGCCGACTCGGCGCGTCTTGCCCACCAGAGACCGCCGACTCGGCGCAAGTTGCCCACCCGGTCCACAGCACCCGGGCAAGTTGCGCCGACTCACGCCCTCTCCGCGGGCAAGTTGCGCCGACTCACGCCCTCTCCGCGGGCAAGATGCGCCGAGTCGGCGTCAGTCGCCGCGGATCAGCCGGCGGACCCGCTCCCAGCGCTCCCTGATCGCGGCCTCGGCGCCCAGCGAGGTGGGCTGGTAGTACTCGCGGTCGAGGAGGACGTCGGGGGCGTACTGCTGCTCGGCGATCCCGAACGGCTCGTCGTGGCTGTACTTGTACGTCGCACCGTGGCCGATCCGCTTCGCCCCGGCGTAGTGGGCGTCGCGCAGGTGCGGCGGGACCTGGCCGATCCTGCCGGCGCGCACGTCGGCGATCGCCGCGCCGATGGCGGTGGTGACCGCGTTCGACTTGGGCGCGACGGCCAGCGCGATGGTCGCGTGCGCGAGGGTCAGCTGCGCCTCGGGCATGCCGATCAGCTGGACGGTCTGGGCGGCGGCGACCGCGGTCTGGAGCGCGGTGGGGTCGGCGAGGCCGACGTCCTCCGAGGCCAGGATCATCAGCCGACGGGCGATGAAGCGCGGATCCTCCCCCGCCTCGATCATCCGCGCGAGGTAGTGCAGCGCGGCGTCCGCGTCGGAGCCGCGCACCGACTTGATGAAGGCGCTCACCACGTCGTAGTGCTGGTCGCCCTGCCGGTCGTAGCGGACCGCGGCGCGGTCGACGGCGGTCTCGGCGGTCGCCAGGTCGACGGCGTCCAGCCCCTGGGAGGCGGCGGCACCGGCCGCGGCCTCCAGATAGGTGAGCGAACGGCGGGCGTCGCCGCCGGCGAGCCGCACCAGGTGCTCCAGCGCCTCGTCGTCGACCTTCATCGCTCCGGCAAGGCCGCGCTCGTCGGCCAGCGCCTGGGCGAGCACCGCCCGCACGTCGTCGTCGGTGAGCGACTCCAGGCGCAGCAGCAGGCTGCGCGAGAGCAGCGGCGAGATCACGCTGAAGAACGGGTTCTCCGTGGTCGCCGCGATCAGCGTGACCCAGCGGTTCTCCACACCCGGCAGCAGCGCGTCCTGCTGGGCCTTGCTGAACCGGTGCACCTCGTCGACGAACAGCACCGTCTCCCGGCCGCCCGCGACCAGCTCGGCGCGGGCGGCGTCGATCGCGGCCCGCACCTCCTTGACGCCCGCCGAGACCGCGGACACCTCGACGAAGCGGCGGTCGGTCTGGTTGCTCACGATCGACGCGATCGTGGTCTTGCCGGTGCCCGGAGGTCCCCACAGCAGCAGCGACATCGCCTGGTCGCCCTCGACCAGCCGGCGCAGCGGCGAGCCGGGCGCGCGCAGCTGCTCCTGCCCGACGAGCTCGTCGAGCGTCCGCGGCCGCATGCGTACGGCGAGCGGCGCCGACGCGTGGGTGTTCGCGTTCAGCGAGCCGCCCCCGACCCGCGGGCCGGGGGCGTCGAAGAGTCCTTCGTCCACCCGCTCAGGCTAGGCGGTCACGCCGACGCCATCGTCTTGCGGCTCAGGTCGAACCAGCTGTCGGCGTAGCCGGGGTCGTTGCCGAGCGCCGGGCTCGGGGTGGCACCGGGGTCCGGCGTACCGCTGTCGTCCACGCCGAGCAGGGAGGCCGTGACCGGCCGCTCGGGGTGGCGGCCCAGCTCGCCCGCGAAGTGGCACGCGACCTTGTGCCGCCGGCCGATCTGCAGCAGCGGGGGCTCGACCCGGGCACAGATCTCCTGCGCCAGCGGGCAGCGGGTGCGGAACCGGCAGCCGGACGGCGGGTTGATCGGGCTCGGTACGTCGCCCTGCAGCCGGATCCGCTCGCGCCGCCCGCCGATCGCCGCCTGCTTCACGTCGGGCACCGCGGAGAGCAGCGCCTGGGTGTAGGGGTGGTTCGGCCGGTTGTAGAGCGTGTCCCGGTCGCCGATCTCGACGATCTTGCCGAGGTACATGACCGCGACCTCGGGGCAGAAGTGCCGGACCACGGCCAGGTCGTGCGCGACGAACAGGAACGAGATGCCGAACTCGTCCTGCAGGTCCTGGAGCAGGTTGATCACCTGCGCCTGGATGGACACGTCGAGCGCGGAGACCGGCTCGTCGGCGACGAGCAGCTTCGGCTGCAGGGTCAGCGCGCGGGCGATGCCGATGCGCTGGCGCTGGCCGCCGGAGAACTCGTGCGGGTAGCGGTTGTAGTGCTCGGGGTTGAGGCCCACGATCTCGAGCAGCTCCTGCACGCGCGGCAGGATCTGGTCCTTCGGCACGACCTTGTGGATCGCCAGCGGCGCCCCCACGATCGAGCCGACGGTGTGCCGCGGGTTCAGTGAGGTGTACGGGTCCTGGAAGATCATCTGGATCTCCCGGCGCAGCGGCTTCAGTCCGCGGGCGGACGTCTTGGCGATGTCCTTGCCCTCGAAGCTGATCTGGCCGCTGGTGGGCTCGTACAGGCGGGTGATCATCCGGCCGGTGGTCGACTTGCCGCAGCCGGACTCGCCGACGAGGCCGAGCGAGCCGCCCTTCGGGACCTGGAACGAGACCCCGTCGACGGCCTGCACGTGGCCGATCGTGCGGCGCACGACGCCCGAGGACCTCACCGGGAAGTACATCCGCAGGTCGCGGACCTCGAGGATCGGCGGCGCGTCCGGGTCCAGCTCGGCCGCGGCGTGGCCCTCGACGGTCGGGATCGGTACGGCGTCGTCCGGGACGGTCGCGTCCCCGGCCGGTCGCGGGCCCTCGTGTGGCGTGGTCATCGCTCCTCCACCAGGTCCGGCGCGATCTCGGGCAGGACCTCTCGTTCGAACACGACATCGGGGTTGGCGAGGTGGCACCGCTTGAGGTGCGTCTCGGAGCGGGAGCCGGGGGCCAGCTCGGGCAGGACGGTCGTGCAGAGGTCGCCGGGCACCTTGTCGCGGTGCGGGCACCGCGGGTGGAACGCGCAGCCGCTCGGCGGGGTGAGCAAGCTCGGTGGGTTGCCCGGGATCGGGATCAGCTGCGCCGACGTGTCGCCGGTGACGTCCGGGACGCTCGAGAGCAGGCCCCAGGTGTAGGGCATCTCCGGGTGCGTCAGGATCTCCTTGGTCGTGCCGTACTCGACGGCCCGGCCGGCGTACATCACCAGGACGTCGTCGGCGGTCTCGGCGACGACGCCCAGGTCGTGGGTGATGATGATGATCGCGGACTCGAACTCGCGCTGGATGTCCTGGAGCAGGTCGAGGATCTGCGCCTGCACCGTCACGTCCAGGGCGGTGGTCGGCTCGTCGGCGATGATCAGGCTGGGGTCGTTGATCAGCCCCATCGCGATCATCGCGCGCTGCCGCATACCACCGGAGAACTGGTGCGGGTAGTCGTCCACCCGGCGATCCGGCTGCGGGATGCCGACCCGGTCGAGCATCTCGATGGTCCGGGTGCGGGCGGCCCTCCTGCTGACGTCGTGGTGGATCCGGTACGCCTCGGCGATCTGGTTGCCGACCGTGTAGTACGGGTGCATCGAGGACAGCGGGTCCTGGAAGATCATCGCCACCTCGCGGCCGCGACGCTTGCGCATGTCCTCGTCAGACAGCGTCAGCAGGTCGGTGCCGTCGAGCAGGATCCGGCCGCTGACCTGCGCGTTGGTGCCGCGGTGCAGCCCCATGATCGCGGAGCTGGACACGGACTTGCCCGAGCCCGACTCGCCCACGATGCCGAGGGTCTTGCCCTTCTCGACCGTGTACGAGAGGCCGTCGGTGGCCTTCACGACACCGTCGACGGTCGGGAAGTGGACCTTGAGATCCTCCACCGACAGGAATGCGTTGCTCATCCGCGTTCTCCCTCTAGCCCAGCCGGACGCGCGGGTCGATGACGGCGTACAGGATGTCGACGACGACGTTGGCGACGATCACGAAGGTCCCGGTCAGGATCACCAGGCCGACCAGCGTCGGCAGGTCGTCGGCGCTGTAGGCCTGGAGCGCGATCACGCCGAGGCCGTTGTAGGCGAACACGTTCTCGGTGATCAGCGCGCCGGCCATCAGCGCCGCGAAGTCCAGGCCGATCATCGTGACGAGCGGGGTCAGCGCGGCGCGCAGCGCGTGCTTGGTGATCAGCACCCGCCCCTTGACGCCCTTGGCCTTCGCCGTGCGGATGTAGTCCTCGCTCAGCGACTCCAGGACGTAGGAGCGCGTGATACGGACGTAGCCGGCGAGGTAGAGCAGGGCCAGGGTGAGCGCCGGCAGGAGCAGCGCCGACAGCCAGCCGAAGAAGCCGCCGTCGGCGATGGTCTGGTACGCCGGATAGTCGACCAGCTTCCATCTGATCGCCACGTAGATGATGAGGAACTTGCCGATGAAGAACGACGGGAACGCATAGGCGACCAGCGTCAGGCCGACCAGCCCGCGATCGAGGAAGGAGCCCTTGGTCATCGCGGCCAGGATGCCGAACAGCACGCCGCCGAGGACCCACATGACGACCGCGACCAGCGCGATGGAGGCGGTGATCGGCAGGGCGTTGCCGATGATCTTGTTGACCGTCTGCTGGTTGACGAACGAGAAGCCCAGGCAGGGGGCCTTGCAGTCGGTGACCAGGTTCGGGTTCTTCTCGCGCAGTTGCTCGTCGGCGGGGTACTGCCGGCCCTGCACGACGCCCCCGAGGAAGTCGGTCCACTGGGTGATCCACGGCTTGTCGTAGCCCAGGGCGATCCGGGTCTGCGCGATCTGCTCCTCGTTGCAGTTCTTCCCGCACGCCTGCTTCGCCGGGTCGGACGGGACCGCGAAGAACAGGACGTAGGTGACGAACGTCAGCGCGAGGATCAGGAGCAGGCCCATCAGCAGGCGCCTGACGGTGTAAGCGATCACCGGATGCTCTCGATTCAGGTGGAGGACCAGCCCGGGTGAGGCCGGGGTGTGGCGGACGGCCCGGGCGCGCGGTGGCGCACCCGGCCCATAGTGGCACGTGGTGAGGCCGGGTGGGCGGTGCGAGCACCGCCCACCCGGCTCGGGTACTGCTGTCCTACGTCACGCTAGGTGGAGCTCGGCGAGCCGAGCCTCACTGCTGCACGCCGATGGCACCCAGGTCGGGGTACATCGAGGTGGACGGGGTGATCATGTAGCCGGTCACCTTGGAGCCACGCACGTAGTAGTTCTTGAGGATGTAGAGCGGGATGTAGGCGACGTCGGCGCCCAGCTGGGCGTCGGCCTCCTGCAGGAACCCGTTCTGCTCGTCGATGCTGGTCGCGTTCGCGGCCTTGTCGACGAGCGCCTCGAAGGCGTCGCTCTGGTAGCAGCCGTAGTCCTGGCCACACGTGGTGGACGAGAAGTTCGGGCGGCTGTCGAACAGCGGCGGCAGGACCGTCATCGCGGACGGCCAGTCGGCGCCCCAGCCGGCCAGCATCACGTCCGACTCCTTCTCCGGCTTGGAGATGACGTCGTAGTAGGTGTCGGTCAGCGGGTCGAGCGTGGTGTCGAAGCCGGCCGCGTCCCAGTTCTCCTTCAGCACCGCCGCGATCTGGTCGTTCGTGTCGCTCTTGGCATAGGTGAAGGTGATCGGGTACGGCGTCTCGACGCCCGCGTCGGCGAGGAGCTGCTTGGCGGCGTCGACGTCACCCGCGGACGGGAGGTCGGCGAACGCCGGGTTGGGCTGGTAGCTCGCGACGCCGCTGTTGACGATCGAGTCGGCGCGCTCGGCGGCGAACTCGCCGCCGCGGGCCTTGACGACACCGTCGAGGTTGATGGCCGCGGCCAGCGCCTGGCGGACCTTGACGTCGGTCATGGTCTTCATGTTCGGCACCAGGTAGAAGTTGTACGGCGAGCTGGTGTTGACCGCGCGGTCGGCGACCGGGCCCTGGATCCGGCTGAAGCGGGTCGGCGGGATGTTCGGCGCGCCGACGGCGTACTTGTCGTTGCCGCTGTCGGCGATGAGGCGGTCGATGATCAGCTCGATCGAGGTGTCGGACGGGTTGATCTGGTACTCGATGGTGTCCGGCAGCGCCTTGCGGAGCTGCGGGTCGTCGGTCGCGGGGTCGTACGCGTCGTTGCGGACCAGGGTCGCGCCCTTGTTCTTGTCCCAGACGCCGCCCTGGACCTTGTAGGGCCCGTTGGAGAGGACCTTCCAGGTCGACTTCGCGCCCTCGTCGAAGGACTTCTTGTACGGGTCCATCATCGACAGGCCGGCGACGGCCAGCGGGAAGTCGGCCCACGGCTTGTTGAAGTTGTAGGTGATGGTCTTGCCGTCGCATTGGATGGCCTTGTCGAACGCGGCCTGCTGCGCGGCGGTGGCCTCGTACGGGCCCGGGTAGTCCTTCACGTCGAGGTAGCTCAGGATGTAGTTCGGGCCACCGGTGATGAGGTCGTTGGCGAACACCCGCGAGGCGCCGTAGCGGAAGTCCTCACAGGTGATGTCGCTGCCGTCCTCCCACTTCACGCCGTCCTTGATCGTGAAGCTCCACGAGGTGGCGTCCGCGTTCTTGGTGCCGGTGTCGGTCGCCAGGTCGGGGACCGGCGTGGCGGCCTCCTTCTCGTCCTCGGTGATCGGGAACGCGACCAGGCCGCGGTAGATCGTCCGGCGGTAGTTCGCGAGCTCGAGGCCGTAGTAGATCCGCTGCGGGTCGGCGCTCTCGAAGGGGTAGTGCTGCAGGTAGTACAGCGTGCCGCCGGCCTCGGCGGCGCCGCCGTCGCTGGAGGGCGAGGACGGCGGGGGCGAGTTGTCGCTGCCGCCACAGGCAGCCAGACCCAGAGCCAGCGACGCAGCCGCACCCACGGCGAGCATCCGCTTCAGATAGTTGGGCATTGCTTCTCCTTCGGTGTGTGACACGCCAGGCAAGTGGCGGCACCTGCGACGGCGTTGTGCCGTCGACAACTGGGGTGGTCGCTCGCGACGAGCGGGGTCAACGATCGGCCTTGGGGTCGAGGGCGTCGCGCAGGCCGTCGCCGAGCAGGTTGAACGAGACGACGATGATCGCGATCAGCGCGGCCGGCGCGAAGAAGAACACGAAGTCGCCGTCCGCGTAGCTCAGCGAGTAGGACAAGATGTTGCCGAGCGTCGGGGTCGGCGGCTTGATGCCGACGCCCAGGAAGCTCAGCGCCGCCTCGGCGGAGACGAAGACCGGCATGTAGAGCGTGAACGTGATCAGGATCGGGGCCCACAGGTTCGGCAGGATCTCACGGAAGTAGATCCGCCACCGCGAGGCGCCGATCATCCTGGCCGCCTCCACGAACTCGCGCTCCCGGATCGAGAGCACCTGACCGCGGATCAGCCGGCTGACACTGGGCCAGCCGAACAGGCCGAGGACGGCGGTGACGTAGACCGCGTTCGCGAGGTCGCCGGCGGGGATCTTCAGCTTGTCGGTGATGAAGGCGAGGCCGAGACTGGCGAGCGCCAGCACCATCAGCGTCTGCGGGAACGACAGGGTGAGGTCGGTGAGCCGGCCCAGGACCGCGTCGGTCTTGCCGCCGGCGGCACCGCTGACGATGCCGATGACGACCCCGAGTCCGATCGAGATGATCGTCGCCGTGAGCGCGATGCCGAGGGAGAAGGTCAGGCCGTACCAGAGCCGCGCCAGCGTGTCGCGGCCGATGCCGGGCTCGACGCCGAGCAGGTGGTCCCACGAGATGCCGCCCCAGGCTCCGATCGGGACGGTGTTCGGCCCGATCAGGTCCTGGTTGGTCTTGTAGGGGTCGAGCACCCCGAACTTGACCAGGAACGGCGCGGCGATGGCGGCGGCGACGTAGGCCACCACGAACCCGAGCGCCACCATCGTGAGCCTGTCGCGGCGCAGCCGCCCCATGGCGAGCTGGAACGGCGACTTGCCCTCGATCGCCGCGGCGGGGGCGCCTTCTGCCGACACCACCCCGGCGCTGACGGCGCCGTGGGTCTCGAGGTCGCTCATGCACTGCCTTTCGACGACGGCTCTCACACAACATCGGTACCACGGCGGGCGCCGGGCGCGCTCGCGACTCTATGTCACAAGTCCGCGCACGTCGGTCACCCGGACGTAACGATCTGGTCTCGGCCGACGAGCCTACCGTCCCGCCGATCGGGCCGCGACAGACGGATCTTCCTCCGGGCGGGCGTCCACGCCCGCCTCCTTCCGCTGCTGCGGCGTGATCGGCGCAGGAGCTGCGGTGAGTGGGTCGAAGCCGCCGCCCGACTTCGGGAACGCGATCACGTCCCGGATCGAGTCGCTGCCGGCGAGCAGCGCCACGATCCGGTCCCAGCCGAAGGCGACGCCGCCGTGGGGCGGCGCGCCGTACTTGAACGCCTCGAGCAGGAAGCCGAACTTCTCCTCCGCCTCGGCCTCGTCGATGCCCATGACCGCGAAGACCCGCTTCTGCACGTCCTCGCGGTGGATCCGGATGGAGCCGCCGCCGATCTCGTTGCCGTTGCAGACGACGTCGTAGGCCCAGGCGAGGGCGCTGCCGGGGTCGGCGTCGAAGGCGTCGAGGTCCTGCGGGCTGGTGAAGGCGTGGTGGACGGCGGTCCAGGCGCCGCTGCCGACCGCGACGTCGCCGGCCGCGGTCGCCTCGTCGGCCGGCTCGAAGAGCGGGGCGTCGACGACCCACAGGAGGCTCCACGCGCTCTCGTCGATCAGGCCGCAGCGGCGGCCGATCTCGAGGCGGGCGGCGCCGAGCAGCGCCCGGCTGGGCTTCACGGCGCCGGCGGCGAAGAAGACGCAGTCGCCCGGCCTCGCGCCGACGTGGGCGGCCAGGCCGGCCTTCTCCTCGTCGGTGATGTTCTTGGCCACCGGGCCGGTCAGCTCGCCGTCCTCCTGGACCAGCACGTAGGCCAGGCCCCGGGCACCGCGCTGCTTGGCCCACTCCTGCCAGGCGTCCAGCTGCTTGCGCGGCTGGCTCGCTCCCCCGGGCATCACGACCGCGCCGACGTACGGCGCCTGGAACACTCGGAACGGCGTACTCGAGAAGAACGCGGTGCACTCGACGAGCTCCTGGCCCATCCGCAGGTCCGGCTTGTCGGAGCCGTAGCGGGCCATCGCCTCGGCGTAGGTCATCCGCGGCAGCGGCGTCGCGACGTCGTGGCCGACCAGCCTCCAGAGGGCGACCAGGATCTCCTCGGCGACCGCCAGGACGTCGTCCTGCTCGACGAAGCTCATCTCGAGGTCGAGCTGGGTGAACTCCGGCTGCCGGTCGGCCCGGAAGTCCTCGTCGCGGTAGCACCGCGCGATCTGGTAGTAGCGCTCCATGCCGGCGACCATCAGCAGCTGCTTGAACAGCTGCGGGCTCTGCGGCAGGGCGTACCAGCTGCCCGGCTGCAGGCGCGCGGGCACGAGGAAGTCGCGGGCGCCCTCCGGGGTGCTCCGGGTGAGGGTCGGGGTCTCGATCTCGACGAAGCCGTGCCGGTCGAGCACGTCGCGCGCGGCCCTGTTGACCTTGCTGCGCAGGCGGATCGCGTGGTTGGGGCCGGATCGGCGCAGGTCGAGGTAGCGGTGCCTGAGCCGAGCCTCCTCACCGACGTCCACGTGCTCGCTGATCGGGAACGGCAGCGGCGCCGCGGCGCCGAGCACCTCGACGTCGGTCGCCACGACCTCGATCTCGCCGGTGGCGAGGTGGGGGTTCTCGTTGCCCTCCTTGCGCAGGGTCACCTCGCCGGTGACCTTGAGGCAGTACTCCGCCCGCAGGTGGTGGGCGACGGCCTCGTCGCGGATCACGACCTGGACGACGCCGCTCGCCTCGCGCAGGTCGATGAAGGCGACGCCGCCGTGATCGCGCCGGTTGGCCACCCATCCCGCGAGGGTGACGGTCCGGCCGGCATGCTCGGCGCGCAGGGCGCCGGCGTCCTGGGTGCGGATCACTGCTCTGTCTCCTTGACCTGGATCGTGACCTGCGGTCGCAGGTCGTCGGCGGGCGGGGTCCAGGCCGCGGGGTCGGCCGCGACCTGGTCGCCGGACCGGATGTCCTTGACCTCCCCCTGGTCCGGGAACCAGACGTAGGGGATGCCCCGGCGCTCGGCGTACCGGATCTGCTTGCCGAACCGCTGCGCGCTCGCGGCCACCTCGCACGCGATGCCCCGCGCGCGCAGCGCGGTCGCGACGGCGTCGCTGGCGGGCCGGCTCTCCTCGTCGGCCAGCGCGACCAGCACGGCGCTCGGCACCTTGCGGTCCGAGCTCAGCAGGCCGCGGCTCATCAGCGGCAGCAGGGATCGGCTGATGCCGAAGGAGATGCCGACCCCGGGGTAGGTGCTGCGGCCGTCGGAGGCGAGCGCGTCGTAGCGCCCTCCCCCGCCGACGGACTTCAGGAACTCGAAGCCGACCATGTGGATCTCGAAGACCGTGCCGGTGTAGTAGTCCAGGCCGCGCGCGAGGCTGAGGCTGGCCTCGACCTCGAACCGGTCGCCGCGGACGCCGGCGCAGCCCTCGATCACCGCGGCGAGCTCGGCGAGGCCGGTGTCGAGCAGCTCGTGCTCGACCCGCAGCTCGCGGACCCGCTCGACGAACGACGTGTCGGCCGTGGCGATCCGCGCGAGGGCGAGGCACTGCCGGACCTGCTCGTCGTCGAGGCCGGCGTCGCGACCGAGCAGCGCGGCGACGTCCTCCTCGGGGAGCTTGTCGAGCCTGTCGACGATCGTGATGACCGCCTGCGGGTCCGCCGCGCCGATGCCGCGGTAGAAGCCCTCGATCAGCTTGCGGTTGTTGACCCGCAGCCGCAGCGGCGGCAGCGGCAGGCCGGAGAGCGCCTCCGCCATCACCCGGGCGACCTCGACGTCGAAGTGGAAGGGCAGCTCGTCCTTCATCACCACGTCGATGTCGGCCTGGGTGAACTCGCGGTAGCGGCCCTCCTGCGGCCGCTCGCCGCGCCACGCCTTCTGGATCTGGAACCGGCGGAACGGGAACTCCAGCCGGCCGGCGTTCTCCAGCACGTAGCGGGCGAAGGGAACAGTCAGGTCGAAGTGCAGTCCCATGCCCGAGTCGTCGCCAGCCTCGTGTGCCTGCAACCTCCGCAGGACGTAGACCTCCTTGGACGTCTCGCCCTTGCGGAGCAGCTGGTCCATCGGCTCGACGGCGCGGGTCTCGATGCCGGCGAAGCCGTGCAGCTCGAAGGTACGGCGCAGCGCGTCGATCACCTGCTGCTCGACGAAGCGCTGCTCGGGCAGCAGCTCGGGGAACCCGCTGAGCGGGGTCGGCTTGCTCAAGGTCAGAGGTCCTTCTCAGAGGTCCTGGAGGTAGGGGTTGGTCGCGCGCTCCCGGCCGATCGAGGTCTGCTCGCCGTGGCCGGGGAGCACCACGATGTCGTCGGCCAGCGGGAGCACCTTGCTCTTGAGGCTCTGCAGCATGGTCGGGTGGTCGCCCCCGGGCAGGTCGGTGCGCCCGATCGAGCCCGCGAAGAGCAGGTCGCCGGAGAACATCACCTCGGACACGTCGGCACGGTCGTACGGCGAGCGGAACGTCACCGACCCCTCGGTGTGGCCCGGCGTGTGGTCGACGACGAAGCGCAGACCGGCGAGCTCGAGGTCCTGGCCGTCGGCGAGCTCCCTGACGTCGTCGGGCTCGGCGAACTCGTAGTCCCCGCCGAGCAGCATCCGGGTGCTCTCCTGCGACATCCCGGCCATCGGGTTCGCGAGCAGATGCCGGTCCGCGGGGTGGATCCAGGCGGTCGCGTCATAGGTCCCGGCGACCGGGGCGACGCACCACATGTGGTCGACGTGCCCGTGGGTGACCAGCACCGCGACCGGCTTGAGCCGGTGCTCCCGGACCACGTCGGCGACGCCCGGAGCGGCGTCCTTGCCGGGGTCGACGACCACGCACTCGCTGCCCGGACCGGTGGCGGCCACGTAGCAGTTGGTGCCCCACGGACCCGCGGGGAAGCCGGCGATCAACACTCCGGCAGCCTACCGAGCGGCGCTCGGCGCCGTCTCATCGGCACCGACCCGGTCGCCGTACGTGACTAGCATGTGCGCAACCACCAGGGATCGAGCGGAGCGCACTGTGACGAGCCACGATTGGGGCCGCGTCGGCGACGACGGCACCGTCTACGTCAAGACCGCCGACGGCGAGCGCGCCGTCGGCCAGTACCCCGAGGGCACGCCCGAGGAGGCGCTGAGGTTCTTCACCGAGCGGTACGACGCGCTCGCGTTCGAGGTCGACCTGCTCGAGCAGCGGATCAGGTCGGGCGTCATGTCGCCCGACGAGGCCGCCGCCTCGATCCGCACCGTCCGGGCCCAGGTCGCCGAGGCGAACGCGGTCGGCGACCTCGCGAGCCTCGTCAGCAGGCTCGACGCGCTCGGCCCGGTCCTGGCGACCCAGCGCGAGGCGCGCAAGGCCGAGCGGGCGCAGCGGTCCGCGGAGGCCCGCGCCGGCAAGGAGCGGATCGTCGTCGAGGCCGAGGCGCTGGCGACCGGCAGCGACTGGCGGGGCGGCGCGAACCGGATGCGCGAGCTGCTCGACGAGTGGAAGGCGCTGCCCCGCATCGATCGGTCGTCCGACGACGCACTGTGGCGCCGCTTCTCGACCGCGCGCACGGCGTACACCCGGCGCCGCAAGGCGCACTTCGCCGAGCAGCACGAGAAGCGCGACCAGGCTCGCGGGGTCAAGGAGCGGCTGGTCGTCGAGGCCGAGGAGCTGGCGACGTCCACCGACTGGGGCCCGACTGCGGGCCGCTACCGCGAGCTGATGCGGCAGTGGAAGGCCGCCGGCCCGGCGCCGCGCGACATCGACGACACGCTCTGGAAGCGCTTCCGCGGTGCCCAGGACACCTTCTTCGGGGCGCGCGACGCGGCCGCCGCCGAGCAGGACCAGGAGTTCGCGGCGAACGCCGAGGTCAAGGAGCGGCTGCTCGCCGAGGCCGAGGCGCTGCTGCCCGCCCTGCGAGCCGGGGGAGCGGATGTCGAGGACGCCAAGCGCGCCTTCCGCGACCTCGCCGAGCGCTGGGACGCCGCCGGCAAGGTGCCGCGCGACCGGATGCGCGAGCTCGAGGGCCGGATCCGCAAGGTCGAGCAGGAGATCCGCGGCGTCGAGGACGAGCAGTGGCGCCGTTCGGACCCGGAGAAGTCCGCCCGCGCCGACGACATGGTCTCCAAGCTCGAGGCCGCGATCGCCCAGGTCGAGGCCGACCTGGCGAAGGCTCGCGCCGCCGGCAACGAGAAGCTGGTCGAGGAGCTCGAGGAGAACCTCGCCTCCCGCCAGTCCTTCCTCGAGACGGCCAAGCGCGCCAGCGCCGACTTCTCCTGAGACCGCCGAGTCGGCGCATCTTGCTCGCCAAGAAGGCGCGAGTCGGCGCAAAGTGCCCAGCCTCTGCACAGGCAGCTGTGGATGGGGCGGGCAAGACGCGCCGACTCGCGCCTCCCACGTGGGCAAGACGCGCCGAGTCGCGCTACTGCGTGACCCGGTAGGCGTCGAAGACGCCGGGCACGGATCGGACCGCCTTGAGCACGGTGTCGAGGTGCTTGGCCTCGGCCATCTCGAAGGTGAACCGGCTCTTGGCGACCCGGTCGCGGGTGGTGGAGAGGTTCGCGCTGAGGATGTCGACGTGGGCGTCGGAGAGCGCCATCGTGATGTCCGAGAGCAGCCGGGCCCGGTCGAGCGCCTCGACCTGGATGTTCACCAGGAAGCTGGACTGGCCGGTCGGCGCCCACTCGACGTCGAGCAGCCGCTCCGGCCGGGACTGGAGGCTCTTGGCGTTCGTGCAGTTCTGGCGGTGCACCGAGACGCCGCCGCCCTTGGTGACGAACCCGAGGATCGGGTCGGGTGGCACCGGCGTGCAGCACTTGGCGAGCTTCACCCAGACGTCCGGCGCGCCCTTGACGATCACGCCGGAGTCGCCGCCCGGCTGCACCTTCGCCCGGCTCCGTCGGCCGGTGATCGTGACGCCCTCGGACAGGTCCTCGGCGGCACCCTCGGCGCCGCCGTGCAGGTCGATGACCCGGCGTACGACGGCCTGGGCGCTGATGTTGCCCTCGCCGACCGCGGCGTAGAGCGCGGAGACGTCGGCGAGCTTGAAGTGCCCCGCGGCGAGCATCAGCGACTCGTGCGACATCAGCCGCTTGAGCGGCAGCCCCTCCTTGCGCATCAGCTTGGCGATCTGCTCCTTGCCACGGTCGATCGCCTCCTCGCGCCGCTCCTTGGTGAACCACTGGCGGATCTTCGAGCGCGCCCGCGGCGACTTCACGAAGCCGAGCCAGTCGCGCGACGGGCCTGCGTTCGGCGCCTTCGACGTGAACACCTCGACCACGTCGCCGTTCTCCAGCCCGGACTCCAGCGGCACCAGCCGGCCGTTGACCCGGGCGCCGATCGTGTGGTGCCCGACCTCGGTGTGTACGGCGTACGCGAAGTCGACCGGGGTCGCGCCGGTCGGCAGCGCGATCACGTCGCCGCGCGGCGTGAACACGTAGACCTCGGCGCGGTTGATCTCGAAGCGCAGCGACTCGAGGAACTCCCCCGGGTCCTCGACCTCGTTCTGCCAGTCCAGCAGCTGCCGGACCCAGGTCATGTCGCCCCTCGACGACTGAGCATCGCCGGCGCGGTCGGTGTCGACGCCGGAGCGGCCGTCCTCCTTGTACTTCCAGTGCGCGGCGACGCCGTACTCCGCCCGGCGGTGCTGGGCGAAGGTCCGGATCTGCAGCTCGACCGGCTTGCCCTGCGGGCCGATCACGGTCGTGTGCAGCGACTGGTACATGTTGAACTTCGGCATCGCGACGTAGTCCTTGAACCGGCCGAGCACCGGGTTCCAGCGCGCGTGCAGGATGCCGAGGACGGTGTAGCAGTCGCGGTCGTTCTCGACGAGCACCCGGATGCCGACCAGGTCGTAGATGTCGGAGAAGTCGCGGCCGCCGATGATCATCTTCTGGTAGATCGAGTAGTAGTGCTTCGGCCGGCCGGTGACCGTCGCCTTCACCTTCGCCTCACGCAGGTCGGCCTCGACCTGGGCGATCACCTCGGCGAGGAACTGGTCGCGCGAGGGCGCGCGCTCGGCGACCATCCGCACGATCTCGTCGTAGATCTTGGGGTGCAGGGTCGCGAACGCGAGGTCCTCGAGCTCCCACTTGATGGTGTTCATGCCCAGCCGATGGGCCAGCGGCGCGTAGATGTCGAGCGTCTCGCGCGCGACCCGCTCCTGGGTCTCCTGCTTGACATAGCGCAGCGTGCGCATGTTGTGCAGCCGGTCGGCGAGCTTGATGACCAGCACCCGGATGTCGCGCGACATCGCGACGATCATCTTGCGGATGGTCTCGGCCTGCGCGGAGTCGCCGTACTTGACCTTGTCGAGCTTGGTCACGCCGTCGACGAGTTGGGCGACCTCGCCGCCGAAGTCCTGCCGCACCTGCTCGAGGGTGTACGGCGTGTCCTCGACCGTGTCGTGGAGGAGCGCCGCCGCGAGCGTCGGCTCGGTCATGCCGATGTCGGCGAGGATCGTCGTGACCGCGAGCGGGTGGGTGATGTAGGGGTCGCCGCTCTTGCGGGTCTGGGTGCCGTGCATCCGCTCGGCGGTGAGGTAGGCCCGCTCCAGCAGCGCGAGATCGGCCTTGGGGTGGTTGGCCCGCACCGAGCGGAACAGCGGCTCGAGGACCGGGTTCGCGGACTGGTTCCGCGTGCCCATCCGGGCCAGCCGGGCGCGCATCCCGCGGGTGGAGGACGCCGTCTCCGGGGCGCGCCGCTCCCGCTCGGGAGCCGGGGCGGTGCGTTCCTCCGTCACGCGGCCAGTCTACGTACGGCTCACACGGTGAGCAGCGCGGTCACGGGTACGCCGCCGACGGCCTCGCGGCCCGACAGGACCCCGAGCTCCATCAGCACGGCGACCCCGTGGACCTCGGCCCCGCACTTGCCGACCAGGTCGACGGTCGCCCTCGCCGTACCGCCCGTGGCGAGCACGTCGTCGACCACCAGCACCCGCTCTCCCGGCCGGACGGCGTCGCGGTGCACCTCGAGGGTGGCCTCGCCGTACTCCAGCGCGTAGGAGACGGCGTAGGTCTCGCGCGGCAGCTTGCCGGCCTTGCGGACCGGCACGAAGCCGGCGCCGAGGGCCAGCGCCACCGGGGCGCCGAGGATGAAGCCGCGCGACTCCATGCCGAGCACCTTGTCGACCACGGGCCGGCCGGACTCGTCCCGCGCGGTCCCAGCCAGCGCGGCCACGATCGACTCGAGCGCCGCGTGGTCGGCGAGCAGCGGCGTGATGTCCTTGAAGAGGATCCCGGGCTCGGGGAAGTCGGGGACGTCGGCGATCAGCCCGAGCGCCTCGGCCAGCCGTGGCTGGCCCGGCCCGGGCGAGGTCACCTCTTGCCCCGCTTGGACCTCGGCTGCCGCGACGGCTGCTGCCGGCCCGACGACGCGCTCCGCTGCACCGGGCGGCTCGGCTCCGGCACGTTGCGACCGCGGCCCATCGCGTCGGGCACCCGCTGCTCCCGAACCGGCGGCGGTGCACCGGACACCGGGGCGGCCAGGTCCGGGTCCTCGCCCGGCTCCTCCTGGATCGGCATGTCCTCGGTGAAGGCCGGGATGTTCGCGTAGCGGTCCGCCTCGTGGCGCGCCCGCGCCCTGGCCCGCTTGTCGGCCAGCTTGACCTCGGTCTCGTTCGACTTCAGGTGCACGAGCACGCGCGGCGCGATGAAGACCGACGAGAACACACCGGCGGCCATGCCGACGAACTGCGCGAGCGCGAGGTCCTTCAGCGAGCTGGCGCCGAGCTGGACGGCGCTCACGTAGAGGATCGCGCCGATCGGGATCAGCGCCACGATCGAGGTGTTGATCGAGCGCACCAGGGTCTGGTTGACCGCGAGGTTGGCGGCCTGGGAGTAGGTCTGGCTCTTCTGCCGCAGCTCATGGGTGTTCTCCCGGACCTTGTCGAAGACGACGACGGTGTCGTACATCGAGAAGCCGAGGATCGCGAGCAGTCCGGTGACCGCCGCGGGCGTGACCGGGAAGCCGGACAGCGAGTACACGCCGATCGTCAGGAGGATGTCGTGGGCGAGGGCGACCAGGGAGGCCACCGACATCTTCCACTCGCGGAAGTAGGCCCAGATGAAGAGGACGACGAGCGTGAGGAAGATGCCGACGCCGAGCAGCGCGCGCTCGGCGACCGCCCGGCCCCAGCTCGCGCCGATGTCGTCCTGGGAGATGTCGCCACCCTTCGGATCGACGCCGGTGACGTCGGCGACGATCTGGCGCACCTCCGCGTTCTCGGCGGCGGAGAGGTCCTCGGTCTGGATGATGATCGCCTCGCCGGAGCTGCCCGAGGACGCGGTCGTGACGGTCGGCTCGGCGTTCAGGGAGGTGCCGATCTCCTCGCGCAACCGGTCGGCGGTGTCCTGGCCGGCGACCTCCGAGGACAGGTTGTCGACGCGGAACTGGGTGCCACCGGTGAACTCGATGCCGAAGTTCAGCCCCTTGACCACGATCACGAGGATCGCGGCCGCGACGAGGGTGCCGGAGACGGCGTACCAGAGGGCGCGATGGCCGACGAAGTCGTAGGACTTGCGGCCCTGGTAGAGCTCGTTGCCGAGCCTCGAGAACTTGCCCATCAGGCCTTCCCCTCCGCGCCCACTCGGTCGATGCCCAGCGTGCCGGCGCTCAGGCCGGACAGGTTGCCACCGCCGTTGAAGAACCGGAACCGGGCCAGGTACGACACCAGCGGCTTGGTGAACCAGAACAGCACCGCGAGGTCGATCAGCGTCGAGAGGCCCAGCGCGAAGCCGAAGCCCTTCACCACGCCGGTGGCGAAGATGTAGAGGACGGCGGCGGACAGCAGCGACACGACGTTCGCCGCCATCCGGGTCTTGCGGGCCCGCTTCCACCCGGTCTCCACCGCGACCCGCATCGACCTGCCCTCGCGCATCTCGTCGCGGATGCGCTCGAAGAAGATGATGAACGAGTCCGCGGTGACGCCGACGCCGATGATCAGGCCGGCGATGCCGGGCAGCGTGAGCGTGAAGCCGGCGGTCTTGGCGAGAAGCAGCACCAGCGCGAAGGTGACGGCCGCGGCCGTCACCAGCGACGTCAGCACCACCAGGCCCAGGCCGCGGTAGTAGAGCAGGCAGTAGATCATCACCAGCAGCAGGCCGAGGGCCGCCGCGGTGAGGCCGGCGCGGAGCTGGTTGCCGGCCAGCGACGGGCCGACGTCCTCGGAGCTCACGTCGTCCTCGAACGAGATCGGCAGCGCGCCGAACTTCAGGCTGGTCGCGAGGTCCTTGGCGGAGTCCTCGGTGAAGTTGCCGCTGATCTGCGCGTCACCGCTGGTGATGACCCCGTCGAACTGAGGCGCCGAGATCACCAGCCCGTCGAGCACGATCGCGAACTGCTGCTGGGTGCCGACCATCTGGCGGGACAGGTCGGCGAAGACGCCCTTGCCCTCGCCCCCGATGCTCAGCTGGACCTGCCAGTTGACGCCACCCGAGCTCGGCAGGCCGGCGTCGGCGCTGGTCAGGTCGGTGCCCTCGACCGCGGCCGGCGAGAGGAGGTACTTGGTCGCGGCGTCCTCGCCGGCGCCGCAGGTCACCAGCGGCCTGTCCGGGTTGTCCACCACCGGCTCGGTGGCCGGGCACTTGTAGTCGTTGAAGGCCTTGATCGACCTCTGGTCCGGGTTGGCCTGGAAGGCCAGCGCCTGGGCGGCCGGGCCGGTCGGCTGCGGCTGCTCGCTGGCCCCGTCGGTGGGCTGCATGGTCGGGGAGCCGGTCGGGGAGCCGGTGGGAGAGCCGGTCGGGGTCGGCTTCGGGGAGCCGGTCGGGGACGGCTTCTCGGAGGCCTGGCCCTGGTTCTTCCCGGCCTTGTCGCCGGCCAGGAACGCCGGGCGGTTCTTGGCCGAGCCGGACTGGCTCTTCTGCAGGCCCTTCTGCTGGCTGCCCTTGCCGTCACCCTGGCCCTGGTTCTTGCCGTCACCCTGGCCGTTGCCCTGGCCCGGCGGCGGAGCGGCGGGGGTACACGGGCCCGGGTTGAGGCTCGAGCAGGCGACCGTGCGGAACCGCAGCTGCGCCTGGCGCTTGACCACCTCGACCAGGTCCTGGCGGTTCGCGCCCGGGATCTCGACCACGATGAACTGTCCGCCCTGGGTGTTCACCTCCGCCTCGGCCACGCCGGAGCCGTTGACGCGCTGGTCGATGATCTGCCGGGCCTCCTCTAGGCTCTCCGAGGACGGGTTGTCCTGCGCGACCAGCGTGATCCGGGTGCCGCCCTGGAGGTCCAGGCCGAGCGCCGGCTTCCAGTTGCCGGCCAGCGCCACGAGCCCGTAGAGGATCGCCACTCCGACCAGGAAGACGATCAGTGAGCGCCCCGCGTGCCGCGCGCCCGTGCGTGCCATGTCAGCTCTCCTCGGGTCCGGTGGCGTCTGACCGGTCCTCGTTCGCCGGCTCCTCCGGCTGCTCCGCCCTCGTGGCGACGGTGCCGATGGCGCCCCGGGCGACCTTGATCACGACGCCGTCGGCGATCTGGACCAGAGCGTGGTCGTCCTCCAGCGCGCTGAGGACTCCGTAGACGCCCGAGGTCAGCACGACCTCGTCACCCACGGACAACGACGACTGCATGCGCCGGAGTTCCTTCTGCCGCCGGCTGGCGGGGCGGATGATGAACAGCCAGAAGAGCAGCGCGATGCCGATCAGCGGCAAGAACTCCACGACGAAACGACCTCTCGAGCGACATGCGACTGCGGCGCGACCCAGACCGGGCGACCGACGACGGGCAAGTGTAACCAGCGGGGTGGTGCGGCTCACCAATCGGCGCGGGTCAGTCCTCGAAGAGAGCGGCGTCCCCGTCGACCGAGGCGGGCAGCGGCGGCGGCCTCATCCCGAGGTGCTCCCAGGCCGACGGCGTGGCGATCCGGCCGCGCGGCGTACGGGCGAGGAAGCCGTTGCGGACGAGGAACGGCTCGGCGACCTCCTCGACGGTCTCGCGCTCCTCGCCGACGGCGACCGCGAGCGTGGAGATGCCGACCGGCCCGCCGCCGAAGCGGCGGCAGAGGACGTCGAGTACGGCGCGGTCGAGGCGGTCCAGGCCGAGCTGGTCGACCTCGTACAGGTCGAGCGCGGCCCGCGCGACCGGCAGCGTGACCACGCCGTCGGCCCGGACCTGGGCGTAGTCGCGGACCCGGCGCAGCAGCCGGTTCGCGATGCGCGGGGTGCCGCGGGAGCGCGACGCGATCTCGGCGGTCCCGTCGGCGAGCGCGTCGACCTCGAGCAGCCGCGCCGAGCGCTGGACGATCCGGTCGAGCTCGTCGGGCTCGTAGAACTCGAGGTGGGCGGTGAAGCCGAACCGGTCGCGCAGCGGCCCGGGCAGCAGGCCGGCGCGGGTGGTGGCGCCGACGAGGGTGAACGGCGGGATGTCGAGCGGGATCGCGGTCGCGCCCGGCCCCTTGCCGATAACGACGTCGACCCGGAAGTCCTCCATCGCCAGGTAGAGCATCTCCTCGGCCGGCCGCGACATCCGGTGGATCTCGTCGACGAACAGGACGTCGCCCTCGTTCATGCCCGACAGGATCGCGGCGAGGTCGCCGGCATGGGTGATCGCCGGGCCGCTGGTGAGCCGCAGCGGGGCGCCCATCTCGGCGGCGATGATCATCGCCAGCGTGGTCTTGCCGAGCCCGGGCGGGCCGGACAGCAGCACGTGGTCGGGGGCGCGACCGCGGCGCCGGGCGGCCTCCAGGACGAGTCCGAGCTGGTCGCGCACCCGTGCCTGGCCCACGACCTCGTCCAGGGTCCGCGGGCGCAGCGCCGCCTCGACCGCCCGTTCGTCCCCCTCGGCCTCGGCGGCCGTCAGCGAGCGGAGGTGGGTGGTCTCCGCCTCGTCGATGTCGTCCTCGTGGAAGGGCATCCGCCTCAGGCCTTGCTCAGCGTCCGGAGCGCGGCGCGCAGCAGCGCCGCCACGTCGGGTACGTCGCCCGCCTCGGCCGCCACGGCGTCGACCGCCTTCTCGGCGTCCCTGGCCGACCAGCCGAGCCCGACCAGGCCCTGGTGCACCTGGTCGCGCCAGGGGGCGACCGCGGCGGGGACCGCCGGGGCGCGGCCGCCGGTCGGCGTACCGATCCGGTCCTTGAGCTCGAGGATGATCCGCTGCGCGCCCTTCTGCCCGATGCCGGGCACCGTGGTCAGGGTCTTGGGGTCGTCGCCGGCGATCGCGACGCGCAGGTCGTCGGGGCTGAGTACGGCGAGCATCGACTGCGCGAGCTTCGGCCCGACCCCGGACGCGGTCTGGAGCAGCTCGAAGGTCTGCTTCTCGTCGTCGTCGGCGAAGCCGAACAGGGTCAGCGAGTCCTCGCGCACCACCATGCTCGTCGGCAGCGTGGCCGCCTGGCCGGTGCGCAGGGTCGCGAGCGTGCCGGGGGTGCACATCAGCTCCAGGCCGACTCCCCCGACCTCCAGCACCGCGCTGGAGAGCGTCACCGCGGCGACCCTGCCGGACACGAACGCGATCACGATGCACTCCTCGGTGGTCGAGCTTGTCGAGACCCCGCCAGCGCCGCGTCGATCCGGGCCTGGGCGCCGCCGCGCCAGATGTGGGTGATGGCCAGCGCCAGCGCGTCGGCGGCGTCGGCCGGCCTCGGCCTCGCGTCGAGCCGCAGGATCCGGCTGACCATCGCGCCCACCTGCGCCTTGTCCGCCCGGCCGTTGCCGGACACCGCGGCCTTCACCTCGCTCGGCGTGTGCAGCGCGATCGGCAGCCCGCGCCGGGCGGCGCAGACCATCGCGATCCCGCTCGCCTGCGCGGTGCCCATCACCGTGCTCACGTCCGAGCGCGCGAACACCCGCTCCACGGCGACCGCGTCCGGCCGGTACTCGTCGAGCCAGGCATCCACACCCTTCTCGATCGTCACCAGTCGCTGCGGCACGGGCAGGTCGGACGACGTACGCAGCACGTTGACGTCCACGAGGCTCAGCGGGCGCCCCACCGTCCCCTCGACCACGCCCAGGCCGCAGCGGGTCAGGCCGGGGTCGATCCCGAGCACACGCATATCGCCTCCGTCTCGCCTCCGTCCGAACAGGTGTTCGGAGGTCACGCTAGTCGGCCGCTCCCCCATGTGCTGACAGGACACGCCCGGGGGTGGTCATTGCGCATGTAACGCCGGGTTACTCCTTGTTCCCACCAGGTTGCATCACCGTGGGAACAAGCAGTAACCCGGCGTTACAGCCGGCAGCTCGAACAGGCCCACAAACCGCCCACAGCCGCACACTCCGACCCGGATCTCCACCGGAGCCGTTCCCGGCCCGGCAGCATCCGACCCGGGCGGACGATCGTGAGGGATGCCCCTCCACCGACACCTGCCACTCGACGAGCACGGACTCCTCACCCGCCGCGCCGCTGCCGGGGCCGGCCTCCGCGATGCCGACCTCCGGAGGCTTCTCACCGACGGCGTGCTCGTCCGCCTCCGCCACGGGGTGTACGCCGATGCCGCGGTCTGGCGGGGCCTCGACCCGTACCGTGGGCGACCGCTCCTCCGCGTCCGCGCGGCCCAGCAGGTGCTCCGTTGCGAGCACGTGCTCAGCCACGACTCGGCCGCGCTCCTCCACGGTCTCGGCGTGCCCGACCCCGAAGCCGCCACCGTCCATGTGACGCGGCGCAAGGTCCACGGCGACGCGGTCCGGGCGGGCGTGAAGCACCACCTCGCGCCGTACCGCGACGAGCAGGTCGTGGTCGTCGACGGCCTGCGCGCGCTCGACTCGGCGCGCACCGCCCTGGACATGGCCCGCGAGCACGGGCTGGTGGCGGGCGTCGCCTGCTGCGACGCGGCGCTGCGCCGGGGCGCGACCCGCCTCGACCTCGACCAGGCGCGGGCGGCGATGTGGTGCTGGCCCGGCAGTCGGATCATGGACGCCGCGATCGACCTCGCCGACCCGGGCGCCGAGTCGTGGCTCGAGTCCGAGGGGCGGGTCCTCGTGGCGAGCCTCGGGCTCGGGCGCCCGGAGACCCAGTTCGGGCTCACCGACGGCCACCGCAGGGTCTGGTGCGACCTGCGGATCGGACGTCACGTCTTCGAGATCGTCCGGCAGGCTCAAGTACCTGCCGGACGATCTCGCCGGGAGGCGACCGGAGGACGTGCTCTGGGCGGAGAAGCGCCGCCAGGACTTCATCACCGGGTTCAAGCTCGGCGTCTCCCGGATCACGGTCACCGACTGCCGGAGCGGCGCTGCCGCGGCGCGCCGCCGGCTGCTTCGCGAGTATGCCGACACCTGCGCCCGGTTCAGCACCGACATCAGCGACCTGGCGCCGTACCGCATCCGCCGCCGGTGGACCTGAGGCCGTCGACCTCCCGGCTCAAGCTGCAGACAACAACCCCACCCAGCATCAGGCGTCGATCGACTCCAGCACCTCGTCGGGGATGTCGGCGTTGCTGAAGACGTTCTGGACGTCGTCGAGGTCGTCGACGGCGTCGACCAGGCGGAACACCTTGCCGGCCACGTCGACCTCGCCCACGGGGATGTCCATGGTCGCCACGAACTGCACCTCGGCGGAGTCGTAGTCGATGCCGGCCGCCTGGAGCGCCGTGCGGACCGCGACCACGTCGCCGGGCTCGGACTGCACCTCGAAGCTGTCCCCCAGGTCGACGACGTCCTCGGCGCCTGCGTCGAGCGTGGCCTCGAGTACGTCGTCCTCCGACACCGCCCACGGCCGGCCGGCGCGCTCCTGGCTCTTGCCCACCACGACGACGCCCTTGCGGGTGAACAGCCGCGAGACCGACCCGGGGTCGGCCATGGTGCCGCCGTTGCGGCTGACCGCGGTGCGGACCTCCATCGCCGCGCGGTTGCGGTTGTCGGTCAGGCACTCCACCAGCAGCGCGACGCCCGAGGGCCCGTAGGCCTCGTACATGATCGTCTCGTAGTCGACGCCGCCGCCGTCGAGGCCGCCTCCGCGCTTGACCGCGGAGTCGATGTTCTTGTTCGGGACCGACTGCTTCTTGGCCTTCTGGATGGCGTCGTAGAGCGTCGGGTTGCCGGCCGGGTCGGGTCCGCCCATCTTCGCCGCGATCTCGATGTTCTTGATCAGCTTGGCGAACAGCTTGCCGCGCTTGGCGTCGATCGCGGCCTTCTTGTGCTTGGTGGTCGCCCACTTGGAGTGGCCGGACATGCGTCTCCTTCTAACCTTCGTCGATCGAGCCGGTGGTCGAGCCGGTGGTCGAGCCCGTCGAGGCCCGGACCAGGTCCACGAACAGCCGGTGGACCCGGGGGTCGCCACCCACCTCGGGGTGGAACGACGTCGCCATCAGCGGACCCTGACGGACCGCGACGATCCTACCCGCGGCCTCGCCCCGCTCCACGCGCGCGAGCACCTCGACCCCGTCGCCGACGGCCTCGACCCACGGCGCCCGGATGAAGATCGCGTGCACCGGCTCGGCCATCCCGGCGAAGGCCAGCTCGCCCTCGAATGAGTCGACCTGCCGCCCGAACGCGTTGCGCCGCACGGTGATGTCGAGCCCGCCGAGCGTCTCCTGGTCGGCCGTGCCGTCGAGCATCCGGTCGGCGAGCAGGATCATCCCCGCGCAGGTGCCGAACGCCGGCATCCCCTCCTTGACCCGCTGCCGGATCGGCTCGGACAGGTCGAAGGTGCGCGCCAGCTTGGCCATCGTGGTCGACTCGCCACCGGGGATCACCAGGCCGTCGCAGGCGTCGAGCTCGGAGGTACGCCGGACGGCGATCGCCCGCACGCCGAGGCCGTCGAGCATCCGCACGTGCTCGCGGACGTCGCCCTGGACGGCGAGGACGCCGATCGTGGGCCCGGCAGAGGGCGTCGTCACCAGCCCCGCTCGGCCAGCCGGTGCGGCGCCGGGATCTCCTCGACGTTGATGCCGACCATGGCCTCGCCCAGCCCCCGCGAGACCTTCGCGACCATCTCGGGGTCGTCGTGGAAGGTCGTGGCCTTCACGATGGCCTCGGCCCGCTGGGCCGGGTTGCCGGACTTGAAGATCCCCGATCCCACGAACACGCCCTCCGCGCCCAGTTGCATCATCATCGCCGCGTCCGCCGGAGTCGCGATCCCGCCCGCGGTGAACAGCACCACCGGCAGCTTCCCGTCACGCGCCACCTCCGCCACCAGGTCGTACGGCGCCTGCAACTCCTTGGCCGCCACATACAGCTCGTCACCCTCCAGCGCGCCCAGCCGGCGGATCTCCCGGCGGATCGTGCGCATGTGGGTCACCGCGTTGGACACGTCCCCGGTGCCGGCCTCGCCCTTGGAGCGGATCATCGCCGCGCCCTCGGCGATCCGCCGCAGCGCCTCGCCCAGGTTGGTCGCACCGCACACGAACGGCACCGTGAACGCCCACTTGTCGATGTGGTTGGCGTAGTCGGCCGGGGTCAGCACCTCCGACTCATCGACGTAGTCCACCCCCAGCGACTGCAGCACCTGCGCCTCGGCGAAGTGCCCGATCCGGGCCTTGGCCATCACCGGGATCGAGACCGCCTCGATGATCGAGTCGATCATGTCCGGGTCGCTCATCCGCGACACCCCGCCCTGCGCCCGGATGTCGGCCGGCACTCGCTCCAGCGCCATCACCGCCACCGCGCCCGCGTCCTCCGCGACCCTCGCCTGCTCGGCGGTGACCACGTCCATGATCACACCGCCCTTGAGCATCTCCGCCATCCCGCGCTTCACCCGCGTGGTGCCGGTGCCCGTCTCGTCAGTAGTGCTGTCAGCCATACCTCAGATGGTAGTGCCGGCTTCGGCCCGGGCCTGACGGCGGACCACCCACACGCGCTGCGCGACCGTGATCGTCGACGCGACCGCCAGGCCCCAGAGGGCGACGTAGAGCAGCACCGGCAGGTCGAAGATCGCGCTGAACCCGGTCAGCACGAGGATCGCGACCAGCCGGTCGGCCCGCTCGGCGATGCCGACCTTGACCTCGAAGCCGAGGCTCTCCCCGCGCGAGCGGGCGTAGGAGGTGACCGCACCCATCAGCAGGCAGACCAGGCTGAGCACCAGGTAGACCCGGCTCGGCTCCTCCCACGCGAAGTACAGCGCGAGGCCGATGAAGATCGCGCCGTCGCCGATCCGGTCGAGCGTGGAGTCCCAGAACGCGCCGAACTTGCTCACCCGCCCCGTCGTGCGGGCCATGTGCCCGTCGAGCAGGTCGCTGAAGACGAACGCCGTGATGACGAGTACGCCGGTCAGCAGCTCGCCCCGCGGGAAGAAGATCAACGCACCGGCGCAGACGCCGAGGGTGCCGACCAGCGTGACGGCGTCCGGGCTCACCCCCAGCCGGATCAGCAGGTGGGCGACCGGCGAGATCACCGTGGTCCAGAAGGCGCGGAAACGTTCGAGCATGGCGGCAGCAGGCTACCGGTCAGCCCGCCTGGGGCACCGCCTGCGGATGGTCGAGCACCGGCGCGAAGGCCAGCTCGGCGGCGCCGATCAGCGGCGACTCGTCCTCGAGGCCGGCCGAGCGGATCACCACGTCCTGCCGCGGCGACATCATCGTGCTGCGGCTGAGCGCCTCGTCGACCCGGTCCTCCGCGGCCCGCCACACCTGGGCGAGGCAGCCGCCCAGCACCACGATCTCGGGGTTGACCAGGTTGACGATCGCCCGGATGCCGACGCCGCACCAGTCCGCGACCTTGGCCACCGCCTCCTCGGCCCGGGACTCGCCGGCCTGCGCGGCCGCGATCACCTCGGCGACCGCCGGCGGTCCGCCGCCGGCGAGCCGGCCGGCCCGGCGCAGCAGCACGTTCTCGCCGACCTTGGTCTCCCAGCAGCCGACCGCGCCACACCGGCAGACCGGCCCCTCGGAGTCGACCTGCATGTGGCCGACCTCGCCGGCGTACCCACTCGCGCCGGTCAGCGGCCGGCCGCCCACGAGGAAGCCGCCGCCGATGCCGACGCTCGCGCTGAGGTAGACGACCTCGGAGAACCCGACCGCCGCGCCCCGGAGGTGCTCGGCGAGCACGCCGAGGTTCGCGTCATTGCCGGTGGACACCGGCTTCCCGAGCCGCTTCGACAGCAGGTCGGTGAACGGCTCGTCCACCCAGCCCAGGTTGGGCGCGAACCGGACCAGGCCGTCGCCGGCCCGGACCGCGCCCGGCACCGACGCGCCGACGCCGAGGCAGCGCGCGCCCGGACGGGTGGCGAGCACCTCCTCCACCATCTGGGCCACCGCGTCGACGACGTGGTCGACGTCGTGCTCGCCGCGCTGGTGGCCACGGGTACGCCGCTCGAGCACCTCTCCACCCAGGCACACCAGCGCCACCGCGATCCGGTCCACGCCGACGTCCACGGCCACCACGACGTTGTCCCCGCGAGGGACGACCAGGTGGGACGGGCGGCCCGATCGCCCGCCCACCGGGGCCGTCTCCTCCGACACCAGCGCCAGGCTCTGCAGCTCGCCGGTGAGCGCACCGATGGTGCTCCGGTTCAGGCCGAGCTGCTTGGTGAGCACCGCGCGGGTGGTCGGTCCGTGCGTGTGCACCGTCTGGAGGATGGCGCGCAGGTTCGCGCGCCGCAGCTCCTCGGTGCCGACGCCGGTCGGGGTGGGCATGGGGGCCTACACCCGTCCCGTGGCCGCCGCGCGGCGCCGGCTGAGGGCGTCGACGGTCGCGGCGAGCAGCAGCACGATGCCGGTCACGATGAACACGATCCCGGCAGGCTGGTTGAGCAGGCCCATGCCGTTGGCGACGACGGCGATCACGAGGCCGCCGATGACGGCGTCGGTGACCCGGCCCTTGCCGCCGAAGAGGCTGGTGCCGCCGATGACGGCCGCGCCCACGGCGTACAGCAGGGTCTCGTTGCCGCCGGTCTGCGGCGAGACGGAGTTGGTCCGGCTGGCGAGCAGCATGCCCCCGACGCCCGCGACCGTCGAGGACATCATGAAGCAGGACACACGGGTCCAGGCCACGTTGATGCCGGCCCGGCGGGCGGCCTCGGCGTTGCCGCCGACCGCGTAGATGTGGCGGCCCCACGAGGTACGGCTGAGCAGGTAGCCCAGGACCACCACGAGGATCAGGATCACCAGGACGACGTTCGGCACGCCCTTGACGGACTTCAGCGTCGGGTTGGGGCTGCGCTCGGTCGACAGGTAGCCGACGACGGCCAGGACGGCGAGCGTCAGCGAGCCCGTCTTGAGCCCCCACAGCAGCATCGGCTGCGCGACCAGGCCCTTGCGTCGTCGCTGTCGCAGGGTCAGCAGGGTCGCGAGGCCGTAGCCGACGATCACCACAATCGCGAGCGCCCACCCCAGCCACAGCGGCATCGAGCCGTTGTTCAGCTTGAGGACGAACTCGTTGCGGTAGCCGATCGTGCCGCCCTCGCCGATGATCTGCAGCATCACGCCCTGGAAGCCCAGGAATGCCGCCAGCGTGACCACGAACGACGGGACGCCGATCTTGGCGACGACCGTGCCCAGGCACAGGCCGATGAACGTGCCGGTCAGGATGGCCGCGAGCAGCGACGGGATCAGCGGCCAGCCGCTCTCGGTGAGCGTCAGGCCGAGCACCGAGGCGACCACGCCACCGGTGACGCCCGCGGACAGGTCGATCTCGCCGAGGAGCAGCACGAAGACCAGGCCCATCGCGATCACCATGATGCCGGCCGACTGGCCGATCAGGTTGGCGAAGTTGAGCGCACCGGTGAAGGTCTCGGGCCGCAGCGCCGAGAACACGATCACCAGCGCGACCAGGCCCAGGATCGCCGGCAGCGAGCCGACTTCGCCGCCACGGACCTTGGCGGCGTAGGCGCGGGCGATCGCGCCGAGCGTGTTCTGCTCCTCGACGGGAGCCACCGGCGTGCTCATCAGATCGCTCCGTTCGTGGCGCCGTTGCCGTGCCGGTCGGACCGCCCGCTGGTGATCAGCTCGACCACCTCGGCACGAGTGACGTCGTCCCTGCGCACCTGCGCGACCAGCTGGCCCAGGTAGAGGACGGCGATGTCGTCGGCGACCTCGAACACGTCGTTGAGGTTGTGGCTGATCAGCACCACGCCGAGGCCGCGGTCGGCCAGCCGGCGGACCAGCAGCAGGACCTGCTCGGTCTGCGCGACGCCGAGCGCCGCGGTCGGCTCGTCGAGGATCACCACGCGCGAGTTCCAGAGCACGGCGCGGGCGATCGCGACGGTCTGCCGCTGGCCGCCGGAGAGGGCCGCGACGTGGGTGCGCACGGAGGCGAGCGTCCGGACCGAGAGCCCGTCGAGGGTCTCCCGGGCCCGGGTCTCCATCGTCGTCTCGTCGAGACGGACCGACGAGCCCAGCTCGCGGCCGAGGAACATGTTCTCGACGACGTCGAGGTTGTCGCACAGCGCGAGGTCCTGGTAGACGACCTCGATGCCCAGGGCGTTGGCGTCCTTGGGGCCGTGCACCTTGACCGGCTGGCCCTCGAAGAAGTACTCGCCGTCGTCGAAGGCGTGGATGCCGGCGATGCCCTTGATCAGGGTGCTCTTGCCGGCACCGTTGTCGCCGACCAGGGCGGTCACCTGGCCGGGTCGTACGTCGAGGTCGACGCCGCGCAGCACGTGCACGGCACCGAAGCTCTTCTGGATGCCCCGCAGGCTCAGCAGCGGCTGGCCTGGCGAGGGCGTGGGCACAGCCTGTTCGGCCGCTTGGACGGACACGGGTTCTCCTCACCGGGGTGGGATGGCGGGCGACGTGCGCCCAGGCAGGATTATGCGACTCGGAAGGGGGCTCGGGGGCCCGTCCCCGCAGGGACGGACCCCCGAGCATGCCGATCGGTCGGCGTGGCGCTACTTGATGCCGTTCTCCTGGCAGGCCTTCGCGAACGCGTCGACGCAGATGTCGGCGGCCTTGGCGAAGCCGTCGTCGATCACCTGCTGGACCTTGTCCGCGGTGATCCAGACGGGGGTCGCGAGGACGGACGGGACGTCCTCACCGGTCTCGGTGTCCGGGACGGTGCCGGTCACGAGCGCGTCGGCGGAGGCGGTGTCGCCGTTGATGAGCGCGATCGCGAGGTCGGACGCGGCCTTGGCCTCGAGGTTGGTGTTCTTGTAGACCGTGCCGCACTGGTTGCCGGCGAGCACGTTCTGCAGGCCCTCGACCGAGGCGTCCTGGCCGGTGACCGGGATCGTGCCGGCGACGCCCTGGTCCTTCATCCGGGCGATGATGCCGCCGGCCATGGTGTCGTTGGCCGACACGACGCCGTCGATCTTGCCGTTGTTCTGGGTGTAGAGCTGCTCATAGGCCTGGCCCGCCTTGGCGGCGTCCCAGAAGCCGCTCTGGTCGCCGACCAGGCTGTAGTCGCCCGAGTCGATCTTCGGCTTGAGGGCCTCCTCGTAGCCCGACTTGAACAGCGCGGCGTTGTTGTCGTTCGGGTCGCCGTTGACGTAGATGATGTTCGCTTTGGTCTTGCCGGCCTCGTCCAGGCAGGCCTGCAGGCCCGAGCCCATCAGCCGGCCGACCTCGACGTTGTCGAAGGACACGTAGTACGACGCCCCGCCACCCAGGGTGAGGCGGTCGTAGTCGATGCTCTGGACGCCGGCCTCGGCCGCTTGGCTGAGGCACGCCTTGCCGGAGTTGGAGTCGAGGTTGACGATCATGAGGACCGTCACGCCGCCGGCGACCATGCTGTCGCACAGCTGGCCGAACTTGGCGGTGTCGCCGCCGGCGTTCTGGATGTCGTAGTCGACACCGGCCGCCTTGAACGCCGCCTCCAGGCTGGGCCGGTCGTTGGCCTCCCAGCGCGGCGACGTGGTGGTGTCCGGCAGGATCACCCCGATCTTGCCCTCGGCGCCGCCGCTCTCGCCGCTGCTCCCGGTCCCGCTGTCGCCGCTGTCGTCGCCACAGGCGGCGAGGGCACCGAACGCCAGCACGCCGACCGCTACCAGGGACGCGAACCGCGCACCCGTCTTCCTGACCATTTCCTCGACCTCCATGGCTTGGACCGGCTCCGGCTCGTCTTTCGAAACGAGTGATCACTGTCGTGTGACGGCCGCCACCGGGTATGTTGTGGCGGACAACATACTCACGGCAAGCCGAGCGCGGCAAGCGGTTCCGAGTGCGCTTTTTGTTGCACGTTCCAACCAAGCGTCCGGCCGCCTGAGCGTGACCGAATCGTGATCGAAACCGAACTTGGATCGAGGACCCCGATGAGCGCCGACGACCGCTTCGCTCCCACCCGCGACGACCGCTTCTCCTTCGGCCTGTGGACCGTGGGCTGGCAGGGCGTGGACGTCTTCGGCGGGGCGGTGCGCCCCGTGCTCGACCCGGCCGAGGCGATCCACCGGCTCAGCGACCTCGGCGCCTACGGCATCACCTTCCACGACAACGACGTCTTCCCGTTCGACGCCTCCGCCGCCGAGAGGGAGCGGCACCTGGCGCCGTTCCGCAGGGCGCTCGAGGAGACCGGTCTGGTCGTCCCGATGGTGACCACGAACCTCTTCTCCCACCCGGTCTTCCGCGACGGCGGCTTCACCAACAACGACCGCGACGTACGCCGCTTCGCGATCCGCAAGGCCGCCGACCAGGTCGACCTCGCCGCCGAGCTCGGCGCGCAGATCTTCGTCGCGTGGGGCGGCCGCGAGGGCGCCGAGTCCGGCGCCGCGAAGAACGTGCAGACCGCGCTGGCGCGCTACAAGGAGGCCTTCGACGTCCTCGGGGCCTACTCCGAGGAGCAGGGCTACGGCCTGCGCTTCGCGATCGAGCCGAAGCCGAACGAGCCCCGCGGCGACATCCTGCTGCCGACCGTCGGCCACGCGCTGGCGTTCATCAACGAGCTCGAGCGCCCCGACCTGGTGGGCCTCAACCCCGAGGTCGGCCACGAGGAGATGGCCTCGCTCAACTACGCCCACGGCCTGGCCCAGGCGCTGTGGCACGGCAAGCTCTTCCACATCGACCTCAACGGCCAGACCGGCCCGCGCTACGACCAGGACCTGCGGTTCGGGGCCGGCAACGCGCGCGGCGCCTTCTGGACCGTCGACGTCGTGGAGAACGGCGGGTACGACGGGCCGCGGCACTTCGACTACAAGCCGCCGCGGACCGAGGACATGGACGGCGTCTGGGAGTCCGCCCGGGCCTGCATGCGCAACTACCTGATCCTGCGCTCGAAGGTGCAGGCATTCCGCAGTGACCCCGAGGTCCGGCAGGCCCTGAAGGATGCTCGCCTCGACGAGCTCGCCCGGCCGTCGCTGGCCGCCGGCGAGTCGGTCGCCGACCTGCGCGCGGATCTCGACGGCGGGTCCTTCGATCCCGACGCCGCCGGCCGCCGCGGGATGGCCTTCGAGCGACTCGACCAGCTCGCCCTGGAGCACCTGTACGGGGTGCGCTGAACGGATAGTCCCTGACGTTTCGGCCCCTGATCGGGCGTCCTGAGGGCGCAAACGTCAGGGACTACCCCAGCAGAGCGCGCTCGATCTCGCCCACGGCGGTCGGGGCGCCGGCGGCGAACCACGTCACGCCGGCGGCCTCGATCCGGCGGGCCGCTCCCCCGGCACCGAGGATGAGCGCGGCACCGGGCAGCTCATCCCAGGGCGGGAGTGAGTACTGGCAGCGCACGTGCAGCGAGCCCTGCGCGATCGCGGTCGCGTCCATCGACGCCGAGCCGAGCATGCGGAGCGTCGCCGCGCCCCCGGCCATCCGGGCGAACGCGGCACCGAGCTCGCCGGCGTACTCCGGTGGATGGAGGTACGTCGTCATGCAGGCCGTCGCCAGCGGCCGGTCGGCGAGCGGCGCGACGGGCACCCCGTCGACGGTGGTCGGCAGGCCCGGCCCGCCGACGAACGTGCGGCCGGTCGCGGGGTGGTGCACCGCACCGAGGACCAGGTCGTCGCCGTCGCGCAGCGCGATCGCCGAGCACCACCAGTCCAGTCCGGCGACGAAGTTGTAGGTGCCGTCGACCGGGTCGATCACCCAGGTGCGACCGGACTCGCCGTCGCGGGACGCGCCCTCCTCCCCCAGGACGCCGTCCGCCGGGCGCTCGGCCGCGAGGGTCTCGACGACGAGGCGCTCGGCCTCATGGTCGGCCGCGGTGACGATGTCCGAGATCGACGTCTTCCGCTGGGCCTGGAGGCCCTCGGCGCGCATCCGGTGGGCCAGCGCGCCGGCCGCGCGCACGACCCGGGCCGCGAGCGCGGCGTCCTCGGCGAGCGTCACGCCCACGCCTCGGCGAGCAGCGTGCGGGTGTCGGCGAGCAGCTGCGGCAGCGTCTTGGTGCCGCCGACGACCGTGATGAAGTTGGCGTCCCCGGACCAGCGCGGCACGACGTGCTGGTGCAAGTGCTCCGACAGCGAGCCGCCGGCGACGCCGCCGAGGTTGATCCCCACGTTGAAGGCGTGCGGGCCGCTGACCTCCCTCAGCACCCGGACCGCCTGCTGGGTCATCGCCATCAGCTCGGCCGCCTCGGCCTCCGCGAGGTCCTCGAGCTCGGCCACGTGCCGGTGCGGGAGCACCATCAGGTGGCCGGGGTTGTAGGGGTGCAGGTTGAGCACCGCGAAGCAGGTCTCGCCGCGGTGCACGACCAGGCTCTCCTCGGCGGGCAACTCGGCCATCGCGCAGAACGGGCAGCCGCCGTCGACGGGCCGCGCCGGGGCGACGTACGCCATCCGGTGCGGCGTCCAGAGCCGGTCGAACCCCTCGAACCCGTCGCGTACCTGCCCCGCGGGATCACTCATGGGCGCAACCCTAGGGTGAGCACTTCCCGACGCTCCGCCGGGAGCCTAGACCTGCGCCCGAGCGGCGACCGCGTCGGCGACCCGCTGGATCGCCTCGTCGACGGGTACGCCGTTGTCCTGCCTGCCGTCGCGGTAGCGGAACGACACCGCGCCCGCCGCCACGTCGTCGTCGCCGGCGATCATCATGAACGGCACCTTCTGCAGCTGGGCGTTGCGGATCTTCTTCTGCATCCGGTCGTCGGAGTGGTCGACCTCGACTCGCAGGCCCTGCGCCCGCAGCCGGCGCGCGACGCCGTCGAGGTAGTCGTCGTGCCGCTCGGCGATCGGGATCGCCTGCACCTGCACGGGCGCGAGCCACGGGGGGAAGGCGCCGGCGTAGTGCTCGACGAGCACGCCGAGGAACCGCTCGATCGACCCGAACTTCGCGGAGTGGATCATCACCGGGCGCTGCCGGCTGCCGTCGGCCGCCTGGTACTCCAGCTCGAAGCCGCGCGGCTGGTTGAAGTCGTACTGGATCGTCGACATCTGCCAGGTGCGGCCGATCGCGTCGCGGGCCTGCACCGAGATCTTCGGCCCGTAGTACGCCGCGCCGCCGGGGTCGGGCACCAGCTCGAGGCCGGACTCCTGCGCGACGTCGGCGAGCACCCTGGTGGCGACCTCCCACTCCTCGTCGTCGCCGACGAACTTGTCCTTCTTGGAGTCGTCGCGGGTCGACAGCTCGAGGTAGAAGTCGTCGAGGCCGAAGTCCTTGAACAGGCTCAGGCAGAAGTCGAGCAGGTGCTTGATCTCCGCGGGCGCCTGCTCGGGGGTGACGTAGGAGTGCGAGTCGTCCTGGGTCATGCCGCGGACCCGGGTCAGGCCGTGCACGACGCCGGACTTCTCGAACCGGTAGACGCCGCCGAACTCGAACAGCCGGAGCGGCAGCTCGCGGTAGGAGCGGCCCCGGGACTTGTAGATCAGGTTGTGCATCGGGCAGCTCATCGCCTTGAGGCGGTACTGCGCGTTCTCGAGCTCCATCGGCGGGAACATGCTGTCCGCGTAGTACGGCAGGTGCCCGGAGGTGTGGAACAGCCCGTCCTTGGAGATGTGCGGGGTGCCGACGTACGAGAAGCCCTCCTCGATGTGCCGGCGCCGGACGTAGTCCTCCATCTCCCGCTTGATCACGCCGCCCTTGGGGTGGAACACGGCCAGGCCGGAGCCGAGCTCGTCGGGGAAGCTGAACAGGTCGAGGTCGCGGCCGAGCTTGCGGTGGTCGCGGCGCTCGGCCTCCTCGATCCGGTGCAGGTGCGCCTCCAGCGCCTCCTTGGACTCCCACGCGGTGCCGTACACGCGCTGGAGCTGCTTGTTCCTCTCGTCGCCACGCCAGTACGCCGCCGCGGTGCGCATCAGCTTGAACGCCGGGATCCGCTTGGTGGTGGGCAGGTGCGGGCCGCGGCACAGGTCGCTCCAGGCGACCTCGCCGTTGCGGCGTACGTTGTCGTAGATGGTGAGCTCGCCGGCGCCGACCTCGACGCTCGCGCCCTCCGCCATCTCCTGGGCCGCCTCGGTGGTCGAGCCGGTCGAGACCCCCGCGCCCTTGAGCCCGATCAGCTCGATCTTGTAGGGCTCGTCCTGCAGCTCGGCGATCGCGTCGTGGTCGGTGGTGACCCGGCGCTCGAACCGCTGGCCCTCCTTGATGATCCTCCGCATCGCGGTCTCGATCCTCACGAGGTCCTCGGGGACGAACGGGGTCTCGACGTCGAAGTCGTAGTAGAAGCCGTTCTCGACCGGCGGGCCGATGCCCAGCTTGGCCTCGGGCCACAGCTGCTGCACGGCCTGGGCCATCACGTGCGCGGTGGAGTGGCGCAGGATGTCGTGGCCGTCCCTGCTGTCGATGGCCACGCCCTCGGTCTCGTCGCCGTCCTGCAGCTCGTAGGAGAGGTCCTTCAGCTCGCCGTTGACCCGCGCCGCGATCACCTTCTCCTCGTCGCGGTACAGCTCCCACGCCCTGGTGCCGGCCGTGACCGTCCGGTCCTCACGCGCGTCGGCGTGGGCGAGGACGATCTTGAGGTCGGACACGGTCGGGCTCCTTCTGGGTGGTGGGACGTCATACGTTCCGAGGAAACGCATGCTCCCACCGTATGACGTCCCGGTGCCGGTCCTTTTCGGTGGGCGATACTGGGTTCGAACCAGTGACCTCTTCGGTGTGAACGAAGCGCGCTACCACTGCGCCAATCGCCCCGGATGTGCGGTCGCCGACTCTAGCCTACGAGCCCGGCGAGCTCACATTCGAGGGTCGCGTCATGGGGTGCCCGGTCGCCCGTCTCCTCGGCGTGACGCAGCAGCCCATCTCCCGCACCGTCTCCGCGGACCTCCTCCTCCAAGTACTCGACGCTCGGGGGCGCACCGTCGACCTGCCGGCCGAGTTCGGGTACGACCCGGCCGACCCGTGGGCCGTCTGGATCACCTTCCGGGGGGCGAGCGGCCACTCGACCGAGCCGGTCCGCTGGGCCGTCGGCCGCGACCTGCTGCTGCACGGCATGACCGAGCCCGCGGGTGAGGGCGACGTACTGCTCTTCCCGAGCGTCGACGAGAACGGCCGGGCCGCGGTGGTGATGGAGCTCTGCTCACCCGACGGCCGACTGGTCACCCAGCTGCGCACCAGCGACCTGAACGACTTCCTGGTCAAGACGCTGACGGCGGTGCCGCTCGGCACCGAGACGATCGACCTCGACCTGCTCGTGGAGTCGCTCGTCGGCGAGTCAGAGCCCCAGTAGCTCCGGCTCCCTCTCCCGCCAACGCGCGGCGGCCTCGGCCGTGACCGGCCCCGGCGCGGACAGCTCGCGCTCGTTCCACCGGGAGACGGCCTGGACGTCGCGGGTCGTGGACGCGAGGAACACCTCGCTCGCCCGCTCGACGACCTCGATCGGCTCGTCGACCTCGCGTCCGCCGTACCACTCGAGGACGAGGGCGCGGGTGACACCGGCGAGGCAGCCGCTGGCGAGCGTCGGCGTGCGGAGCTCGCCGTCGACGACGTAGAAGACGTTCGAGCCGGTGCCCTCGCAGAGGTGACCGGCGAGGTTGGCGAAGACCGCCTCGCTCGCGCCCCGCTCCTTCGCGGCGGCGAGGGCGACGACGTTCTCGCCGTACGACGTGGTCTTGAGCCCGGCCAGCGCGCCGCGCTCGTTGCGCGGCCAGGGCACGGTGGCGACGATGGCCGCCCCCGGCCAGGGCCGCATCGCGTCGGCCGCGACGATCACGGTCGAGCCGGCGTCCCCGCGGCCCGATCCCATCGGCGCCGGTCCACCGGTGACGGTGATCCGGAGCCGGGCGAGCGGGTGGTCGAGTCCGTCGAGGACGGCACCGATCCCCCGGCGTACGGCGTCCTCGTCGACCTCCGGGAGGCCCAGCCCGGCAGCCGATCGGTGCAGCCGCTCGAGGTGGTGGTCGAGGGCGAACGGCAGTCCGTCGACGACCTTGATCGCCTCGAAGACACCGTCGCCGACGGTCAGTCCGTGGTCGCTGACGAGCACCGCCGGGGTGGTCGCGTCGGGCAGCAGGCGACCGTCGATCCACGCGCGCATGGGCCCACCCTAGGCGTGGTGAACACCGGGAGTCTGCGGGGCAACGCGCCGGCGAGGGTCGATTTTGCGAGGTCTGGGGCATCGGCTACTGTTCTCACGCACGCCGGCCGGGAGACCGTTCGGAGCGCAGGCGGACGTAGCTCAGTTGGTAGAGCGCAACCTTGCCAAGGTTGAGGTCGCGAGTTCGAGCCTCGTCGTCCGCTCGGAGAGGTCTCTCCCTGGTTTGGCCTCCATGGTGGGTTGGCCGAGAGGCGAGGCAACGGACTGCAAATCCGTGTACACGGGTTCAAATCCCGTACCCACCTCCACGCAGTCCCCTCCACAACTCAAGACCCGGGCGATTGGCGCAGCGGTAGCGCGCTTCCTTGACACGGAAGAGGTCACTGGTTCAAACCCAGTATCGCCCACCAGAGCAAAGGCGCAGGTCAGAGGCACTTCTCCACGCGGGAAAGGTGCCTCTTTCCATGTCCACTCACTCCCGCTTGGCCAGGGAGTTCGACATGCTCGGCACCGGTTGGCAGCCGGCACAGCGCGCAGCAGGTCACCTGCGCTCGCACGCCGCGCCACCTGTCGCGGGGCTCGGACACCAAGCACCTCACCGGGCTCGCGGCCTGAGTGCCGGCGCGACCGCCTGCAGTAGCCGAGGTTCGCGGCCCCGACACTCGGCGAGGCTAGGCGAAGACGCCGACGAGGACGGCGACGGCGACGGCCACGAGGAACACGGCGTTCCACTCCATGGCGACCTCCCGGGGACGAGGACGGGACCGTCCCCCTCGCCGGCTGATGGGCTCAGTAGACCGAGCGGACCGGCCCGTCGGCAAGGACGGCGCGCTCCCGGTCCAGTCCTCTCGGCCAGGCGCACGGTGGCCGAGAGGACTGGTCAGCCCCGCTGGATGAGGAACCGGCGTCCGGTCACCGTGGCGGGCACGATCTCGAGCACGTCGTACCGGAGCAGCATCGGCACCCACGACGGCACGCTCTCCCCCACGATCCGCGCCTGCTGCTCGTCGAGGTGGCGCAGCCGCCCGCGGACCAGCACCGACCAGGCGAGGTCGTCGTCCTCGAAGCCGTCGATCTCGAAGCCCACCTCGGACTCCAGCTCGGCGGCGAGCAGCTTGTTGCCGGCGGCGGTGCGTACGACGAGCGAGCCGTCGTGCAGGCCGTAGTTGACCGGCACCACATGGATCTCGTCGACCAGGCGGTAGCCGAGCCGGCCGAACCGCTCGGCGGCGAGCAGCGTCCAGCACTCCTCCTCGTCGAGCACCGCGACGGGACGGTCCGGGGTGGGCCGGTCGGTCATGACCGGTCGACCACCATCACCGGCCCCTCCGCATGCCGGAGGACCGTGCGGGTCAGGGCGCCGAGGTGGACGCCGAGGTGTCCGGGGCGCCGGCCGAGCACGAGCATCGACGAGGTCCGGGTGGCGCCGACGAGCGCGTCGACCGGCCGCCGCCACCGCACGTCGAGGTCGACGTCGTCGATCGGCCCGAGCTCGGTCAGGGAGTGCCGCAGCACGTCCTCGGCCTCGTGGATCCACCGCTCGCGGGTGTCGTTGCTGAACAGCAGGTCCTGGTACGGCTCGGCCAGCCAGACCGCGTGCAGCACCACGAGCCGCCGCCCCGCGGCCCGGGCGTGGGCCAGCGCCGCCCGGACCTGTGCATTCACCAGGAGCGGCTCGTCGAGGGCGACGGCGACCGGCTGCTCCTCGAGAGGCACGGTCCAGCCGGCCGGTACGACGACGACCGGTGCCTGCGCATGCGCGGCCACCCGGGTGGAGACCGACATGGTGAGCAGCCGCTCCATCGTGCCGGCGTCGCGCCGCTCCAGCACGACCAGGCCGTCGCGCGCGGCGCGCTCGGCGATGGTCGCGGCGACCGGCCCGGTCGCGATCTCGGTGGTGTGGGGGATGCGGCCCTCGAGTCGGTTCGAGGCGTCGGTCAGCACCGCCCGCCCGACCGCGGTCAGCGCCTGCTGGAGCGAAGGAGTCTCCCCCTGGCCGTGCACCACATGCAGCAGGAGGACTCCGGTCCCCCTCCGTTCCGCCTCGGCCACCGCCAGGCCGAGCACACCCTCGTGGACGCCGTCGGGTCCGACGGCGACGAGAACTTCGTATCCGTTCATCGGAATCCCTCCTCGTCCCCACTCTGGGCTCCGGAGCGGCGCGACGGCAGGGCCGTTGGTCCCGAGGGTTCGGGACCGATCGGTCTGGGCGGCGCCGGGCGTGCGGACCGACGGTATGGGCATGAGCACCGGCAACGTCGCGACCCTCGTCGCCTACGACTGCTGGGCGCTGCTCGAGGACGCCGACATCGCCCGCGTCGCCTGGCAGGGCGCCGACGGCATCGCCCTGGTGCCGGTCAACTACGCCGTCGACGGCGGGGCCCTGTGGTTCCGCACCGACCCGGGTACGGCGCTCGCCCGCGAGTGCGACGGCACCGACGTGGTGGTCGAGGTCGACCGGATCGAGCCCGACGGCCGGGGCGCCTGGAGCGTGGTCGTCCGCGGCACCGCCGGGCTCGTCGACCACCTCGACGTACCGGACACCCTCGCGGACCTGCGGGTGTGGCCGGTCGGTCCGCGCAGCCTGTTCGTGCGCGTCGAGCCGGACGCCGTGACCGGCCGCCGGCTCTGGAGCGCACCCCCGACCGTAGGAGGCACCGATGCTCGTCCGTGACCTGATGACGCCCGATCCGCAGACCGTGACCGCGGACAGCAGCGTCAAGGAGGCGATCACCCGCCTCGCCGAGCTGGGCATCACCTCGATGCCGGTCGTCGACCGCCACCGGCGGCTGCTCGGCATCGTGAGCGAGGCCGACCTGATCCGCGACCTCGTGGCGCGCGACCCCCGCGCCCAGGAGCGGCCGATCGAGATGCGGCCGCTCTTCGCGCCGCACACGGTCGACGAGGTCTACACCCGCGCGGCGGTCTCGGTCCACGCCGACGACGACGTCGCCGCTGCCGTCGAGATGATGACGGTGACGTCGGCCAAGAGCCTGCCGGTGGTCGACGCCGACGGCCGGCTGCTCGGCGTCCTCAGCCGCAGCGACGTGGTGCAGGCCCTGGCCCGCGCCGACGACGTGATCGCGGCCGACATCGACGAGCTGCTCGTCGACCTCGGCCACGGCGACTGGCTGGTCGAGGTCGACGAGGGCTGCGTGCGCGTCAGCGGCCCGTCCGGCGCGGCGGAGCGGTCCCTCGCCCACGTGGTGGCGCACACCGTCCCCGGCGTCGTCGAGGTCGACGTCAGCTGATCGCGGCGACCCGCCGGGCCAGCGCGGCGATGTCGGCCGGGCCGGCGCCGCAGCAGCCGCCGACGTAGGCGGCACCGGCCCGCGCCCACTCCTCGACCAGGTCGAGGTCGAGCGGCCCGCCGTACGCCCACCGCCTGGCGTCGGCGTCCCAGCTGCCGCCGCGGTTCGGGTAGGCGACGGCCGGCAGGCCGGTGACCTCGACCGCCGTGCGTACGGCGCCCAGCACGTCCTCCTGCGCCGAGCAGTTCACCCCCGCGGCGACGAGGGCCCGGCTGCCGGCCAGCACCGCGTAGGCGTCGTCGAGCGGCTGGCCGGCGCACGTGGCACCGCCCCGGACGGAGTAGCTGAACCACGCCGGGAGGCCGACCTCGTCGAGCAGCGGCACGAGCACCTCGGCCTCGTCGAGGTCGGGGATCGTCTCCACGGCGACCAGGTCGGGCCCGGCCGCGGCGAGCAGCTCGAGGCGGGGCAGGTGGAAGTCGCGGAGCCGGCCGGCGCCGACGCCGTAGCGGCCGCGGTACTCCGAGCCGTCGGCCAGGTAGGCGCCGTACGGCCCGACCGACGCGGCGACGAGCCGGCCCCCGCCGCCCAGGGAGCCGCCCGGGGCGTCGGCCAGGGAGTCGCGGACCTCGCGCGCGAGGGTGACGCTCCGCGTGATGAGCGCCGCGGCGTCGTCGTGGCCGGCGGCGGCGAAGCCGTCGACGCTGGCCTGGTAGCTGGCCGTGGTGGCCACCTGAGCGCCGGCGAGGTAGAACGCGCGGTGGGCGGCCGCGATCCGCTCCGGCTCCTCGGCGAGCAGCCGCGCGGTCCAGAGGGCGCCGGACAGGTCGGCACCCTGGTCCTCCAGGGCCGTCGAGAGGCCGCCGTCCAACACGAGCACGACCCCATCCTGCCCGGCGGCCCGCCCGACGGCCGCGCGTGGGACCATCGGCCCTCGCCACCGGCGCCCGCCGGGTGCACCCTCGATCCATGGGCAGCTACGTGTACGGCTTCGACCAGGGCGGCATGGACCAGAAGGACCTGCTCGGCGGCAAGGGCGCGAACCTCGCCGAGATGACCCGGCTCGGGCTGCCGGTGCCTCCGGGCTTCACGATCTCGACCGACGCCTGCCGGGCCTTCCTCGCCGCCGGGTCCGAGCCGGCCGGGCTCGAGGACGAGGTCGACGCCCACCTGGCCGCGCTGGAGGAGCGGATGGGCCGGCGGCTCGGCGACCCGGACGACCCGCTGCTGGTGGCGGTCCGGTCGGGAGCGAAGTTCTCGATGCCCGGGATGATGGAGACCGTCCTCGACGTCGGCCTCAACGACGCCTCGGTCGTCGGCCTCGCCCGGCGACACGGCGACGAGCGGTTCGCGGCCGACTCCTACCGGCGGCTGCTCCAGATGTTCGGCACCACCGTGCTCGGCATCGACGGCGCGGCGTTCTCCGAGCGGATGGACGCCGGCGACCGGCTCGACGCCGGCCAGCTGCGCGCGGTCGTCGAGGACTTCAAGGCGATCGTCCGGGAGCGCACCGGTCGCGACTTCCCGCAGGATCCGCGCGAGCAGCTGCGCCTGGCCATCCGCGCCGTCTTCGCGTCGTGGAACACCCCGCGCGCCGCGCTGTACCGGCGCCAGGAGCGGATCCCCGACGACCTCGGGACCGCCGTGAACGTCCAGGCGATGGTGTTCGGCAACCGGGGCCCGTCCTCGGGGTCCGGGGTCTGCTTCACCCGCGACCCGGGCACCGGCGACCAGGGGGTGTACGGCGACTACCTGCCCGACGCGCAGGGCGAGGACGTCGTCGCCGGCATCCGCAACACGGTGCCGCTGTCCGCGCTCGCCGAGCTCGACCCGGCGTCGTACGACGAGCTGCTCGGCGTGATGGCGACACTGGAGCGGCACTACCGCGACATGTGCGACCTGGAGTTCACCGTCGAGGACGGGAAGCTGTGGATGCTGCAGACCCGGGTCGGCAAGCGCACGCCGCGGGCGGCAGTGCGGATCGCGGCCGACCTGGCCGCGGAGGGCCTGATCGACCTCGACGAGGCCCTGTGCCGGGTGAGCGGGGACCAGATCGGGGCGCTGATGTTCCCGCGGTTCGCCGCCGATCCCGACCGGACCCCGGTGGCGACCGGCATGAGCGCCTCCCCCGGCGCGGCCGTCGGCCGGGTCGCCCTGGACTGCGAGACGGCGGTGGCCTGGGCGGCGGGGGGCGCGGACGTGATCCTGGTCCGCAAGGAGACGACCCCGGACGACCTGCCCGGCATGGTCGCCGCCCGCGGGGTGCTGACCAGCCGCGGCGGCAAGACCTCGCACGCGGCGGTGGTGGCGCGCGGCATGGGCCGCACCTGCGTCTGCGGCGCGGACGCGATCGCGATCGACCTCGACGCCCGCCGGCTGACGGTGGGCGGCGGCCCGGACGTCGCCGAGGGCGAGGTGATCTCCATCGACGGCGGCACCGGTGAGGTCTTCGTGGGCGCCGTCCCGGTCGAGGAGGCCGCGCTCGTCCGCCGGCTGGAGGGCGAGCCGGCCAGCGACCCGGCCGACGACCCGGTCGCCGACGCGGTGCTGCGGCTGCTCGCGCACGCGGACGGCGTACGCCGCCTGGCCGTGCGGGCCAACGCCGACACCCCGGACGACGCCGCTCGGGCCCGCCGCTTCGGGGCGGCCGGCATCGGCCTGTGCCGCACCGAGCACATGTTCCTCGGCGACCGGCGCGAGCTCGTCGAGCGCCTGATCGTGGCCACGGACGAGACGGCGCGGGAGGCGGCGCTCGCCGCGCTGCTCCCGCTCCAGCGCGCGGACTTCGCCGGGATCCTGGCGGCGATGGACGGCCTGCCGGTGACGATCCGGCTGCTGGACCCGCCGCTGCACGAGTTCCTGCCCGACCTGACCGACCTCGCCGTCCGGGTCGCGCTCGCCGACGAACGGCAGGCCGACGGCTCCGACGGCGCCGTGGACCACGAGCTGCTCGACGCCGTACGCCGCCTGCACGAGCAGAACCCGATGCTCGGCCTGCGGGGCGTGCGGCTCGGGATCGTGCTGCCGGGTCTGTTCGCGATGCAGGCCCGCGCCGTCGCCGAGGCCACCGCCGACCTGCTCGCCGGCGGTGCCGACCCCCGGCCGGAGCTGATGGTGCCGCTGGTGGCCAGCGAGCGGGAGCTCGGCCACGTCCGCTCCCGCCTCGAGGAGGTCGTCGCGACGGTCGCCGGGGAGCGCGGCGTGGACCTCGCGGTCCCGATCGGCACCATGATCGAGGTGCCGCGGGCCGCCGTCACCGCCGACCGGATCGCCGGCGCCGCGGACTTCTTCTCGTTCGGCACCAACGACCTGACCCAGATGACGTGGGGCTTCTCGCGCGACGACGTGGAGGCCGAGTTCTTCCCGGCGTACCGGGATCTCGGGATCCTGCCGGTCTCGCCGTTCGAGTCGATCGACGTCGACGGGGTGGGAGAGCTCGTGCGGCTCGCCGCCCGGCTCGGCCGGGAGACCCGGCCGGACCTCCACCTCGGCGTCTGCGGCGAGCACGGCGGCGACCCGGCGTCGATCCGGTTCTTCGAGACCGTCGGCCTCGACTACGTCTCCTGCTCGCCGTACCGGGTGCCGGTGGCGCGGTGGGAGGCCGGCCGGGCCGCCCTCCTGCGGGCGTGACCAACGACGCTCCCCCGACGGGACCTTCTGCCCTGCCGTCCCCCGCGGGGCCGGGGCGACGGTGGAGGCCTCACCCAAGGGAGGACGCCATGAAGGCAGCCGTCGTCACCAGCTTCACCACTCCGCTGGAGCTCCAGGACCGCCCGGTCCCCGAGCCCGGCCCCGGCCAGGTCCTGGTCCGCATCGAGGTCAGCGGCCTGTGCCACACCGACATCCACGCCGCCCACGGCGACTGGCCGGTCAAGCCGACCCCGCCGTTCGTCCCCGGCCACGAGGGCGTCGGCGTCGTCGAGGCGCTCGGCCCCGGCGTCACCCATCGCGCCGTCGGCGACCGGGTCGCGATCCCGTGGCTCGGCCACGCCTGCGGCCACTGCGACCACTGCATCTCCGGCTGGGAGACCCTGTGCGAGGAGCAGCAGAACTCCGGCTACTCCATCGACGGCACCTTCGCCGAGTACGCCGTCGCGGACGCCGCCTACGTCGTCCCGGTGCCCACCGGGGTCGACCCCCGAGACGCCGCGCCGCTGACGTGCGCGGGCGTCACCACCTACAAGGCGATCAAGGTCGCCGGCATCCGTCCGGCCGAGCGGGTGGCGGTCTTCGGCATCGGCGGCCTGGGCCACCTCGCGGTGCAGTACGCGCGGCTGGTGGGCGGCACCGTGATCGCGGTCGACGTCGAGGACGAGAAGCTCGAGCTCGCCCGCGAGCTCGGCGCGGACCACGTCGTCAACGCCCGCACCACCGACCCGGTGGCCGCGATCGAGGCGCTGGGCGGCGCGGACGTCGCCGTCGTACTCGCCGTGATCCCCTCGGTCTTCGAGCAGGCCCTCGCCGCGCTGCGCCGCGGCGGCCGCCTCGTGTGCGTCGGGCTGCCGCCCGAGACCGACGGGCCGATGAGCCTGCCGATCTTCTCGACCGTGCTCAAGGGCGTCTCGGTGATCGGCTCGATCGTCGGCACCCGCCAGGACCTCGCCGAGGTCTTCGACCTCCACGCCCGCGGCCGTACCCGCGTCGTCGCGGAGACCCGCAAGCTGGACGAGGTGAACGGCGCGATCGACGACGTCCTGAGCGGGCGCGCGCCGGCGCGGATCGTCTTCGAGTTCTGATCCGCGCGAGGACAGGGAGGGCCCGAGGGCAGCGACGACCTCGGGCCACCTCCCTGTCGACGATGCGTCCCGGGTCCGTCCCCGGGAGGTGGACCGCGCCGGCGTCTCGGGTCACCTGCGCGGTCCGAGAAGAGCGTAGGCGGAACCGGCCGGTCTGCGCGGCCGGTTGAGGGAATCTGGAGGAAGTCGCGACGCGATGGTCCAGCGGCAGGATCCGTGACCGCAGCGGGTCGGCGGCTCACCCGCCGGGGTGGGATGAGAGGTCCTGCCAGTAGGTGATCGCCTGCCGCGCCCCCTCCCGGCGGAACCTCTTACTCAGCCGTCGTACGCCGGGAGCGTGAACTCGAAGACGGTCCCCTGGCCCGACGGGTTGGGCAGCGCGACGATGGTGCCGTCGTGCCGGCCGACGATCCGGCGCACGATGGACAGGCCCAGGCCGCTGCCCTCGTAGTCGCGGTAGTGCGCCCGGTGGAACTCCTCGAAGATCTGCTCCTCCTCGCCCCGCGGGATGCCGATGCCGTTGTCGGCGACCCGGACGGTGACGAAGCCGGGCTGCTCTGCGCTCCCGCGCACGGTGACGCACGGCTCGACGCCCGGGGCGACGTACTTGAGCGCGTTGCCGATCAGGTTGTCGAGCACCTGCCGGACCAGGACGGGGTCGGCCATGACCGGCGGGACCGCCTCGCACCGGACGCTCGTCTCCGCGTGCCGGGCCGCGGCGACCTCGCGAGCGAGCGCGCACACCTCGACGCGGGTCATCTCGAGGTCGCGGGCGCTGCTCGTCGCGTGTGCGAGGAGGTCGCGGATCAGCTCGCGCATCCGGCGCGAGGACGAGCGCACCCGCGAGACGAACTCCCGGGCCAGCTGCGCGTCCAGCCCACCGGAGTCGAGCTCGTCGGCGATCATCTCGGTCCAGCCGTCGATCGCCGCGAGCGGGTTGCGCAGGTCGTGGGCGACGACTCCGGCGAACGCCGCCAGCTCCTCGCGCCGGGCGTGCTCGGTCGTGGTGTCGCGGAAGATCACCAGCGCCCGGGCGCGGCCGCGCCCGTCGGGCGGGAGGGGTACGGCGGACACGGAGACCACGCGGTCCGGCTGGTCGGGCACCGACAGCAGGATCTCGGCGTCGCGGACCGTCTGCCCCGCGAGCGCCCGGTGGGAGGGCCGGTCGGCGAGGAGGAGCGGCGTGCCGTCGGCCCAGCGGTCCGCACGGGCGGCGAGCTCGTCGCGGGTCACGGCGTCCTCGTCGAGGCCGAAGATCGCGGCGGCGGCCGCGTTCTGCAGCAGCATCCGGCCGCGGTCGTCGACCACGAAGAGGCCCTCGTTCATCGAGCCGATGACCGCCTCGCGCACGCTGGCCTGGTACTCCGCCTCCTCGCGGGTGCGCCGCAGCTCCTCGGCCAGCGCCTGCCGCTCGTCGCGGCCGGTGGACAGCGCGAGCCCGGTGATCACGATCGTGGCGACGTAGAACTCCGCGAGGAGGTAGCCGGCGTCGACGCGCGCGACCGCCGCGAACGGGCCGATCCCGGCCGCGGTGAGGGAGATCGTCGCGAGGCCGGCGAGGAACGAGTGCACGCCGCTGAGCAGGGTCGAGAACCGCAGGCCGAACCACACCGTCGCGGCCAGCAGCGGGAAGGCCAGCGGCAGCTCCTCGAACCAGAACGCCAGCACGTACATCCCGACGGTGAACGCCGTGGCCGCGAACAGCTCCAGCCAGCCGGCGCCGCTGAGCAGCCGCGGCCGGGGCCGCTCGGAGGTCGCGCGCTCGCCGATCAGCAGGCCGACCGTGACCACGATCAGCGCGCTGCAGAGGTTGCGACCGAACCACAGCAGCCCGCCGAGGTCGAGGTCGTCGCCGGTGACGAGGGTCCAGCCGACGGTCGCGAGGACGGCGCCGAGGGCGGTCCCGAGCACGAGCGCGGCGACGTACCGGGCGAGCGCGCGCGGCCGGTCCAGCGGCCGGTCGCCGCCACAGGCCCACAGCTCAGGGCACAGCCGCCGCAGGAGCAGCACCACCGCGAGGGTCTGCACGACGACCGCACCGGCCATTGCTCCGGCCAGGTCCGGCTCGGATCCCAGGACCAGGTTGGCGCCGAAGGCGACCAGGCCGAGCAGGACGGTCTCGACGCTGAGGACGCGGACCCCGCGCAGCACGAACCACAGGACCGCGATGCCGCCGGCCGGGAGCGCGGTGCCGAAGCCCGGGGCCTCGTAGCCGGCGCGATCGGTCCCGAGCGCGAGCAGCACCAGCAGCCCGGCGAACCCGAAGGCCCAGCCGGGACGCACGACCGCATGCGGCGTCTTCCGGTCGCCCGGCATCCCCACTCCCACACTCAGCCCCTGTTGCAGGCCCCCACTGACGTGACAGCAGGCTAGCCCCAGGAGCCGCCCGGAGTGTGGGACCCGCGCCGCAGCGAGATCACGCGTCGTCGGCGAGCTCCTCGTCGTGGGTGCCGGGTCGGGGTGCCCAGGGCAGCTCCTTGGCCGGGCGTACGACGATCAGCCGGTCGCCGCGGGCGAGCAGCGTCACGACCGGGTCGAAGTAGCGGTAGACCTTCTCGTCGCGCACCACGGCGATCACCTGGTCGGGCAGCGACTGCGGCTGCCGGCCGACCTCGTTGACGAGCAGGTCGCGCTCGGCGACCTCGAGCCCCTCGCCGTAGGTGAGCAGGTCCTCCATCACCGAGCCGAGCGTCGGCGACAGCGACGACAGCCCGAGCAGCCGGCCGACCGCGTCGGAGGAGGTGATGACGGAGTTGGCGCCGGACTGGCGCATCAGGGCGACGTTCTCCTGCTCACGGACGGCGGCGACGATCCAGACCTCGGGGTTGAGCTGGCGCACGGTGAGCGTGGCGAGGACGTTCGAGTCGTCGCGGTTGGTCGTGATGATCACCTGGCTGGCGTCCTCGACGCCGGCCCGGCGCAGCACGTCCTGGCGGGTGGCGTCGCCGGTGACGACCGCGAGCCCGTCGGCGTGCGCCTCCTGGAGGGCCGTGGCCCCCGGGTCGACGACCACGATCCCCTCGCGGTCCTGGCCGTTGTTGACCAGGGTGTCGACGGCGGCCCGGCCCTTGGTGCCGTAGCCGATGACGACGACGTGGGCAGACATGTGCTTCCTCCAGCGGGCGGTCCGGAACAGCTCACGGCCCTGCGAGGCGAGCACCTCGAGGGTGGTCCCGATCAGCAGCACCAGGAAGGCGATGCGGAGCGGGGTGACGACGAAGGCGTTGATCAGGCGGGCGTGCGACTCGACCGGCGCGATGTCGCCGTACCCGGTCGTGCTCAGCGTGACGGTCGTGTAGTAGATCGAGTCGATCAGGTCGACCTTCCCGGTCGGGTCGTTGCCGTCGACGTAGGCCCGCCGGTCGATCCAGACCAGCAGCACGGTGCCGACCAGGATCGCCAGCGCCAGCAGCAGCCGGCGGCCCAGCTCCCACCACGGGGAGCGGCCGGGGTCGGGAAGCGACAGCTTGCCGCGAACGCGGCCCTGCGTGATGTCGCTGGAGTCCTCCGGCACGGGGGTGAACCTACTCGGTCCCGGCGCGCGAGCCGAGGCGGCGCAGCCGCTGCACGAGCTCGAGTCGCGCACGCGTGGTCGCCTTCTGCGGGAAGACCTCGTCGAAGGCGGCGTTGACCGCGGCCCCGATGAGCACCGCGATCGAGACCAGGTAGAGCCACAGCAGCACCGCGATCGGCGCGGCCAGCGGCCCGTAGATCGACTTGGAGTCGGTCGAGGTGGCGGTGAGGAACCAGCGCAGCACGTAGGAGCCGACGACCCAGCAGAACAGCGAGAACGTCGCGCCGGGCAGGTTGAAGCTCCAGTTGGTCCGCACCGGCACGGAGACGTGGTAGAGCGTCGCGAGGAAGCAGATGCAGATGACCAGGACGACCGGCCAGTAGAACGCCATCAGGAAGTCCGCCCGCTCCGGCAGCCAGTCCTCGACCAGGCCCGGCCCCGCCACCATCAGCGGGATCGAGACGACCCCGGTGACCATCGCCAGGACGTAGAGCCCGAAGGACAGCGCCCGGGTCTTCACGATCCCGCGGTGGCCGCCGAGCCCGTGCATGATCGTGATGGTGTCGACGAAGACGTTGAGGGCGCGCGAGCCGGACCACAGCGCGAGCACGAAGCCGAGCGAGATGATGTCGAACCGGCCGCCCTGGAGGACGTCGTCGATGGTCGGGGTGATGATCCGGTCCACGGCGTTCTCGGTGAGCGCGCGGCCGGACAGGTCGATCACCGCCTGCCGCACGTCCTCCACCTGGGCCGCGCTGAACCGGTCGGTCACGAAGCCGATCGCGCCGGCCATCGCGAAGATCAGCGGCGGCACCGACAGCACGGCGAAGAACGCCGCCTCGGCGGCCAGCCCGGTGACGCGGTACCTCAGGCAGGAGGCCACGGTCGTGACGACCAGGCGCCAGACCAGCTCGCGGAGCCGGTGGAGCCGGGCCACGACGGCACGCTCCACGCTCTCGGCCCCGGACATGGATCTAACGTAAGGGCATGCGTTCGGAGATCCGGGTAGCCACGAACCAGCCGCCGCCGCTGGCGGGTCACAACGTCGTCACGGGCGACCCCGCCCTCGTCGAGGCGGTGACCCGGCACGCCTCCGCCGAGGTGGTCGAGGATCTCGCCGGGATCGGCGCCCAGGCCGGGTCGGCCGAGGCCCGCGAGCACGGGATGCTCGCCAACGAGCACCACCCGCGGCTGGTGAGCTACGACCGGTACGGCAACCGGGTCGACGAGGTGGAGTTCCACCCGTCCTGGCACTGGCTGATGGAGCGCGCGGTCGGGCACGGGCTGGCCGCGCGGCCGTGGGAGCAGCAGGACGCCGGGTCGCCGTACGCCCACGTCCGGCGGGCGGCCGGCTTCCTGGCGTGGTCGCACACCGAGCCCGGCCACGGGTGCCCGATCTCGATGACGTACGCCGCCGTACCGGCTCTCCGCGCGGACGAGGCGCTCGCCAAGGAGTGGACGCCGCTGCTGGCGTCGACGGCCTACGACCCCGGCGTCCGGCTCGCGTCCTCGAAGCGCGGCGCGCTGGCCGGCATGGGCATGACCGAGAAGCAGGGCGGCTCCGACGTGCGGGCCAACGTCACCGAGGCGCGGCCGACCTCGGTGGACGGCGAGTACACGCTGCACGGGCACAAGTGGTTCACCTCCGCGCCGATGAACGACGTGTTCCTCGTGCTCGCGCAGGCGGCGGGTCGGCCGGAGGATTCAGCACTGACGTGCTTCGTGGTGCCGCGGGTGCTGCCCGACGGCACGCGCAACCGGCTGGACGTCGTCCGCCTCAAGGACAAGCTCGGCAACCGCTCGAACGCCTCGTCGGAGTTGGAGCTCGACGGCACCCTCGCCCAGCGGCTCGGCGACGAGGGCAGAGGCGTGCGGACGATCATCGAGATGGTGGCCGCGACCCGGCTCGACTGCGTGCTCGGCTCGGCCTCCCTGATGCGGCGCGCGGTGAACGAGGCGACCTGGCACGCGTCGCACCGCTCGGCCTTCGGCTCGCTGCTGGCCGACAAGCCGCTGATGCAGAACGTGCTCGCCGACCTCGCCGTCGAGGCGGAGGCCGCCATCGTGCTGGCGATGCGGCTCGCGGCCGCGGTCGACGGCGTCGCCGACCCGCACGAGGCGGCGCTGCGCCGGATCGCGCTGCCGCTGGCGAAGTTCTGGGTGTGCAAGCGCACGCCGGCCCTCGTGGCCGAGACGCTGGAGTGCCTGGGCGGCAACGGGTACGTCGAGGAGTCCGGCCTGCCGCTGCTCTACCGCGAGGCGCCGCTCAACTCGGTGTGGGAGGGCTCGGGCAACGTCAACGCGCTCGACGTGCTGCGCGCGCTCGGCCGCGAGCCCGAGGCGCTCGACGCCTGGATCACCGAGGTCGGCCGCGCCCGCGGCGGCGACCCGCGCCTCGACCGCGCCATCGACGACACCCTGGCCCTGCTCGGCTCACTCATGGGCGAGCCGGACCGTCTGGAGGCGAGCGCCCGCCGGCTTGCCGGCCGGATGGCGGCAGTCCTGCAGGGTTCGCTGCTCGTCCGCCACGCCCCGCCCGAGGTCGCCGACGTCTTCTGCGCCTCGCGCCTCGGCTCGGCGTACGACGGCACCTTCGGCGCGCTCCCCGGCGGCGACCTCCGCGCGATCGTGGAGCGGGCGACGCCGGTCGTCTGAGCGGGTCGTCCGCCTCTCGACGGGCAATACGCCGCCCTCGGGCGGACGACCCGTCTCCTAGCTGAGGTCGATGCCAGGGTAGAGCGGGTGCCGGTCGAGCATCTCGGCGGAGGCGTCGCGCACCTTGTCGGCCACGCCCTCCCCGAGCGAGTACGACGCCTTGGACGGCCGGCCGTCCTTGGTGGTGCCGGGTCGGGTGCTCTGCAGGACGTGCACGATCAGCTCGGCGACCCGGTCGAACTCGTCGTGGCCGAAGCCGCGGGTCGTGAGCGCGGGCGTCCCGAGCCGGATGCCGGAGGTGTACCAGGCGCCGTTGGGGTCCTGCGGGACCGAGTTGCGGTTGGTGACCACGCCCGCGTCGAGCAGCGCCGACTCGGCCTGGCGGCCGGTGAGGCCGAAGGAGGAGACGTCGAGCAGGACGATGTGGTTGTCGGTGCCGCCGGTGACCAGCGTCGCGCCCCGGGAGAGGAACCCGTCGGCGAGGGACTTCGCGTTGTCGGCGATCCGCTGGGCGTAGGTGCGGAACGCCGGCTGCCGGGCCTCGGCGAGCGCGACCGCCTTCGCGGCCATGATGTGCGACAGCGGGCCGCCGAGGACCATCGGGCAGCCGCGATCGACGTCGGCGGCGTACTCCTCCTGCGCGAGCACGAGGCCGCCGCGCGGACCGCGCAGCGACTTGTGCGTCGTGGTCGTGACGACGTGGGCGTGCGGCACCGGATCCTCGTCGCCGGTGAACACCTTGCCGGCCACGAGGCCGGCGAAATGCGCCATGTCCACCATCAGGGTGGCGCCGACTTCGTCGGCGATCTCGCGCATCTTCGCGAAGTTCACGCGGCGGGGGTACGCCGAGTAGCCGGCGACGAGCACGAGCGGTCTGAACTCGCGGGCCTTGGCGGCGACCGCGTCGTAGTCGAGCAGCCCGGTCTCGGGGTCGGTGCCGTACTGCTGCTGGTGGAACATCTTGCCGCTGATGTTGGGACGGAAGCCGTGGGTGAGGTGGCCGCCGGCGTCCAGCGACATGCCGAGCAGGCGCTGGTTGCCGAGCTCGTGGCGCAGCGACTCCCAGTCCTCCTCGGTCAGCTCGTTGACGTTCTTCGCCCCCAGCTTCTCCAGCGCGGGGGTCTCGACCCGGTGGGCGAGGATCGACCAGAAGGCGACCAGGTTCGCGTCGATGCCGGAGTGCGGCTGGGCATAGGCGTACGGCGCGCCGAACAGCTCCCGGGCGTGCTCGGCGGCGAGGGCCTCGACGGTGTCGACGTTCTGGCAGCCGGCGTAGAACCGGTGCCCGACCGTACCCTCGGCGTACTTGTCGCTGAGCCAGGTGCCCATGGTGAGCAGCACGGCGGGCGAGGCGTAGTTCTCCGAGGCGATCAGCTTGAGCGAACCTCGCTGGTCGACGAGCTCCTGGCGGGTGGCCTCGGCGATCCGCGGCTCAACCGAGGCGATCACCTCGAGGGCCTGGCGGTACGCGCTGCTGGTCAGGGAGTCGAGGGAGGCGTCGCTCATGAGGGGCAGCGTAGGGCACCGCGCGGTGTGACGTGGCCCGCAGTCCCTCCGGTCGTGAGGCGGGCGTGCTCGCCCGTGTCTCAAATCGCGGATGACTGTCTCATTCCATGGGATTTCGGGTTGTGGCGAGCGCGTCCACCCCGTGAGACTCCTTGACATGATCTCCGCTGCGACCCATGCGTATCTCGTGGCCCGGCGCCATGTGGATCTCGGTCGTACGCGCAGCATGATGTGTTGGCCCTCCTGACCAGCCTTCCCGCCCTGGCGCGCTGAGCTCCCGGCAACGACGCCGGTCGAGCATCGCGGGCCGACCGCCCAGGAACGTCTCCCAGGAACGTCAAGGAACCGACACCCATGTCCGACCTCCGCTTCACCGCCAAGCGCGCCGAGCGCACCGAGATCCCCCGCCCCAAGCGCGGCGAGGGCCAGTGGGCGCTCGGCTACACCGAGCCGCTGAACAAGAACGAGCAGTCCAAGAAGGACGACAGCCCGCTCAACGTCCGCGACCGGATCCTCCACGTCTACTCCCAGCGCGGCTTCGACTCGATCGACCCCGCCGACCTGCGCGGCCGGTTCCGCTGGATGGGCCTCTACACCCAGCGCAGGCCCGGCATCGACGGCGGCAAGACCGCGATCCTCGAGGAGGAGCTCGACGACCGCTACTTCATGCTGCGGGTCCGCTCCGACGGCAAGCTGCTCGCCCCCGACACCGTCCGCACCCTCGGCGGCATCGGCGTCGACTACGCCCGCGACACCGCCGACGTCACCGACCGCGAGAACATCCAGTACCACTGGATCCGCATCGAGGACGTCCCGGCGATCTGGGAGCGGCTCGACGCCTCCGGGCTGCACAGCCTCGAGGCCTGCGGCGACTCGCCGCGGCCCTTCCTCGGCTCGCCGGTCGCCGGCGTCGCCGTGGACGAGATCATCGACGGCACCTCGGCGCTGGCCGAGATCGAGCGGCGCTACATCGGCAACCCGGACTTCGCGAACTTCCCGCGGAAGTTCAAGACCGCGCTGACCGGCCACCCCTCCCACGACGTCGCGCCCGAGGTGAACGACGTGGCCTTCGTCGGCACGGTGCACCCCGAGCACGGCCCCGGCTTCGACCTCTGGGTCGGCGGCGGCCTGTCGACCAACCCGATGCTCGCGCAGAGGATGGGCGTCTGGATCCCGGTCGAGGAGGTCCCGGACGCGTGGGAGGCCGTCGCCTCGATCTTCCGCGATTACGGCTACCGCCGGCTGCGCTCGCGGGCCCGCCTGAAGTTCCTCGTGCAGGACTGGGGGGTGGCGAAGTTCCGCGAGGTGATGGAGAACGAGTACCTCGGGCGCCCCCTCGTCACCTGCGCGTCGCCGGCCTCCCCGATCGGCCACCGCGACCACATCGGCGTGCACGACCAGAAGGACGGCCAGAAGTACGTCGGGATCGCGCCGGTCGCCGGCCGGGTCTCGGGCACCCTCCTGGTGCGGCTCGCCGACCTGATGGAGGAGTACGCCGTCGCGGGAGCCCGCCTCACGCCGTACCAGAAGATCGTGCTGATCGGCGTGGAGCCGGACGTCGTCGAGCCGCTGCTCGACGCCCTCGACGCGATCGGGCTGTCGGCGCGGCCGTCGAACTGGCGGCGCAACACGATGGCCTGCACCGGCATCGAGTTCTGCAAGCTCGCGATCGTCGACACCAAGGACCGCGCCCGCGACCTGGTCGCCGAGCTCGAGCGGCGCTTCCCCGAGCTGGACACCCCGATCACCGTCAACGTGAACGGCTGCCCGAACGCCTGCGCCCGCACCCAGGTCGCCGACATCGGCCTCAAGGGCCAGCTGGTGATGCACGAGGGCGAGCAGGTCGAGGGCTTCCAGGTGCACCTGGGCGGCGCGACCGGCCTGCAGGCGAACTTCGGCCGCAAGCTGCGCGCCCACAAGGTCACCAGCGCCGGGCTCGACGACTACATCACCGCCGTGGTCACGAACTACCTGGCCGACCGCGAGGCCGGCGAGTCGTTCATGACCTGGGTGCTGCGCGCCGACGAGGACCTGGTCCGCGGTGAGAAGACGCTGGCGGGGGTGCCGTCGTGAGCGAGCGCGCGGTCCCCTTCCACTGCCCGTACTGCGGCGACGAGGACCTGCGCCCGCACGAGGGCGCGCACGGCGCGTGGGAGTGCCGCTCCTGCATGCGCGCCTTCGGCCTGAAGCTGATCGGGCTGTTGCGACCCTCCGGACCGTCGGGCGGCGCGGCATGAGCGCCGCCACCACCCGGTCCGCCCGGGCCTTCCGCGGCACCGAGACCCACGGCCGCTCGCCGGAGGAGCTGCGCGAGCTGGTGTCCCACTGGGGCGCCGAGCTCGAGCTCGCCCCGGCCGAGCACATCATCGAGTGGGCCGTGGCGACCTTCGGCGAGCGCTTCTGCGTAACCTCGTCGATGGGCGACGCCGTCCTCGCCGACGTCGCCGCGAAGGTCGCGCCGGGCATCGACGTGGTCTTCCTCGACACCGGCTACCACTTCGCCGAGACGATCGGCACCCGCGACGCGGTCGAGGCGACGATGCCGGTCACCCTGCGCACGATCACGCCGGCGCAGACCGTGGCCGAGCAGGACGCGGCGTACGGCGAGGACCTCTACAAGACCGACCCGGACCTGTGCTGCGCGCTGCGCAAGGTCCGTCCGCTCGCCGACTCGCTGGAGGGGTACGACGCCTGGGCGACCGGGCTGCGCCGCGCGGAGACCCACCACCGGGTGATCGCGCCGGTGATCGGCTGGGACGCCAAGAAGGGCAAGGTCAAGGTCTCCCCGCTCGCCCGCTGGTCCGACGAGCAGGTCGAGCGGTACGTCGCCGAGAACGGCGTACTCGTGAACCCGCTCGTCTACGACGGCTACCCCTCGATCGGCTGCTGGCCGTGCACCCGCCGCGTCGCGCCCGGCGAGGACCCCCGCAGCGGCCGCTGGGCCGGCACCGCCAAGACCGAGTGCGGGATCCACTCATGACCCCGTCCCCCACGCAAGCACGCACCACGAAGGAGGCAGTGCGATGACTGCTCCGGCTCTGGTGGCCCTGGCTCACGGCAGTCGTGACCCCCGGTCCGCCGCGACCATCAAGGCCCTCGTCGGCGAGGTCAGGGCGATGCGCCCCGACCTGCGCATCGAGCCGGCCTTCCTCGAGCTGTCCAAGCCGTCGTTCACGACGGTCGTGGACCGCCTGGTCAGGGCGGGGTACGACGAGATCGTCGTCGTGCCCCTGCTGCTGACCGAGGCCTACCACGCCAAGGTCGACGTCCCGAGCGCCGTCGCCGAGGCGCAGGCGCGGCACGAGGGCCTGAGGATCCGGGCGACGAGCATCCTCGGCCTGGAGGCGCAGTTCCTCGAGGTGCTCGACGTCCGGATGCGCGAGGCGCTGCGCGCGGCCCGGGTCCGCGAGCTGGACGCGCTCGTGCTGGCCGCGGCCGGCTCCAGCGACCCGCTCGCCAACCAGGCCGTCGCCCGGCTCGCCCGCGTCTGGGGCGCCCGGCACAAGCTGCCGGTCACGGCGGCGTACGCCTCGTCCTCCCCGCCGGCCACCGGCGAGGCGGTGCGGGCGTTCCGCGCCGAGGGCCGCCGCCACATCGCGGTCGCGTCGCTCTTCCTCGCCCCCGGCAACCTGCCGGACCGGGCCGCGGAGCTCGCGCTCGAGGCCGGCGCCGTCGCCGTCTCCGATCCGCTCGGCGCCCACCCGGAGCTGGCCCGCGCGATCCTGGCGCGGTACGCCGTCGGCGCAGTCGAGCTCGTCCCCGTCTGACGCCGAGTCGGCGCAGTCTCAGTTGAGACTGCGCCGACTCGGCACTTCGGGGCAGGTGGCCGGCACCTGAGGTGGAGGCGGGTGAGGGGTCGCCGTTCCTAGCGTGGACGGCATGACGATCCTGCTGTCCGACGCCCGGGTCCGGGCGCTGCCCGTGGTCGAGTGCGGGGAGCCGCTGGTGCGGCTGCCCGCCGTTCTGTCCCCTACCGGTGCGCTGGTGCGCGCCGGGCTCCGGTTTCGGCTGCTGGCAGCCGAAACCCTGCTGCCGCCCGGGATCCGGCTGCGCGTCGTGGAAGGGCACCGGCCGGTCGAGCGGCAGCGCGCCATCATCGCGTCGTACGCCGCCCAGCTGCGCGCCCGGCACCCCGGCATCGACGAGGGCGAGCTGGAGCGGCTGACGAGCCGGTTCGTCTCGCCGGTCGACGTCGCACCGCATGTGGCCGGCGCGGCGGTCGACCTGACCCTGGTCGACGTGTGCGGCGACGAGCTCGACCTCGGCACGCCGATCGACGCGACGCCGGAGGAGAGCGACGGGCGCTGCTGGTTCGCCGCGGACGGCATCGGCGCGGACGCCCGCGCGCACCGGGACCTGCTCTCGGCCGTGCTGCACGCGCAGGGGCTGGTGAACTACCCGACCGAGTGGTGGCACTGGAGCTTCGGCGACCGCTACTGGGCGCTGGTCACCGGCGCCGACCACGCGGTCTACGGCCCGCTGTCCGCGGCGGTGGCGGCGTGAGCGTCGCGGTCGCCCCGCGCGGGCGGACCGGCAGCGGGCCACGGCTCGAGGTCGACCTCGCCGCGGTCGCGGCCAACACCCGGCTGCTGGCCGCCCGGACGACCGGGGAGCTGATGGCGGTCGTGAAGGCGGACGGGTTCGGCCACGGCGCCCTCGACGTCGCCCGCACCGCGCTCGCCCACGGCGCCACCCGCCTCGGCGTCACCTCGCTGGACGAGGCGTGGCCGCTGCTCGGCCTCGGCGCACCGGTGCTGTCCTGGCTGAACCCGGTCGACGCCGACTTCGCGAGCGCGACCGCGCACGGCGTCGAGGTCGCCGTCCCCTCGCTCCAGCACCTCGCCGCCGCGGCCGCGGCCCCGGGGCGCGCCCGCGTGCACCTGCACGTGGACGCCGGCATGGCCCGCGACGGCGCCGACCCGGCCGGCTGGGCGCTGCTGTGCCGCTCCGCCCGCCGGGCCGAGCAGCGCGGCGAGGTCGAGGTCGTCGGCGTGATGGGCCACCTCGGCTGCGCCGACTCCCCCGGCGACGAGTGCAACGCGATCGGCCGCACCCGCTTCGCCTGGGCGCTGGAGCACGCCCGCGCCGCCGGCCTGCGCCCTCGCGACCGGCACCTCGCCGCCACGGCGGCGACCCTCACCGACCCGCGCACGCACCACACGATGAGCCGCGTCGGCGCGGGCCTGGTCGGCATCGACCCGTCGGGCACCACCGCGCTGCGGCCCGCGATGACGCTGACCGCGCCGGTCGTGTCGGTCCGGCGGGTCCGCGCGGGCACGCCGGTCGGCTACGGCCACGCCCACCGCACGAGCGCTCCCACCCACCTCGGGCTGGTGCCGCTGGGGTACGCCGACGGGCTGCCCCGTGCGGCGTCCGGCCGCGCCGAGGTGCTGGTGCGCGGCGTACGGCGTCCCGTCGTCGGCCTGGTCTCGATGGACCAGCTCGTCGTCGACCTCGGCGAGCGCGGCATCGACCCCGGCGAGACCGTGACGGTCTTCGGGCCGGGCGACGCGGGCGAGCCGACCGTCGCCGAGTGGGCCGCCTGGGCCGGCACGATCGAGCACGAGGTCGTCACCGGGCTCGGTGCCCGGGTCGCGCGCCGGGTGCGCGGCGTCCCGCACCTGCGGAGTCTGTCGTGAGGACCCGGGTCGCGGTGATCGGCGGCGGGCAGAGCTGCGAGCACGACGTCTCCCTCGCCTCGGCAGCGGCCGTCGCCGCGGCACTCGACCCGGCGACGTACGACGTCGTGCCGCTCACCATCGGCCGCGACGGCACCTGGCGCGACCGCGGCCTGCGGCCGATCGGGCTCAGCGGCGCGGCGCAGGTGCTGCGCGGCTGCGACGTGGTGTTCCCCGTCGTGCACGGGCCGCACGGCGAGGACGGCGCGCTCGCAGCGCTGTGCGAGCTGGCCGGGCTCCCCTACGTCGGCTCCGGCGTCCGCCCGGGAGCGCTCGCCATGGACAAGTGGGTGACCAAGCTGGTCGCCCGGGCGGTCGGCATCGCCACCGCGCCCGGGCAGCTCGTGACCGCCGCGACCGCGGCGCACCTGCGCTGGACGCATCCGGTCGTCGTGAAGCCGGTCGCGGCCGGCTCCAGCCTCGGCGTCAGCCTGGTGACCTCGCCCGAGGCGCTGCGGCCGGCGCTCGACGCGGCGCTGGCGCTCGACGACCGGGTGCTGGTCGAGGACGTCGTCGCCGGCCGCGAGATCGACGTCGCCGTGCTCCGCCGCGCCGACGGCGCGCTCGTCGCCGCGCCCGCGCTGGAGATCGTCGCCGACGGGCTGTTCGACTACGACGCCAAGTACGGCGGGCACGCGGACTTCCGCGTCCCCGCGGCGCTCGACGAGGTCGACGCCAAGGCGCTGGAGGACGCCGCGCTGGCGGCGTACGACGCCCTCGGCTGCGGCGGCGTCGCGCGGGTCGACTTCTTCCTGACCGCGGACGGGCCGGTGCTCAACGAGGTCAACACGGTGCCGGGGATGACCGAGCACTCCCAGGTGCCGCGGATGTTCGCGGCGGCCGGGCTGTCCTACCCGGACCTGCTCGACGAACTGGTCCGCGGCGCCGGCCGGTGACCGCTCGGATCGACGGCCTGGACCTGATCCGCGGGATCGCCATCGGCCTGGTGATGCTGCGCCACGCCGTGCCCGGCGTCTTCGCGGGCGCCGGGGTGGTCGGGGTCGTGATGTTCTTCGCGCTGTCCGGCTACCTGATCACCGGGGTGCTCGAGCGCGGACCGCGCCTCGGCGAGTTCTACGCGCGCCGCGCTCGACGGCTGGTGCCGGCGCTGCTCGTGCTCGTCGCCGGCGTGGCCCTCGTGACGCTGGTGGCCGACCCGCTCGGCGACCGCGACGAGCTGGGCTGGACGATGCTGTGGGCGCTGACCTGGACCGGCAACCTGCCGTTCGCGAGCGTGGACGGCGCGACCTTCCACCTCTGGACGCTGGCGACCGAGGAGCAGTTCTACCTGCTCTGGCCGGCCACGCTGCTGCTGCTCGGCCGCCATCGGGCCCTGGTCGTGGCCGGCGCCGCGACCGTCCTGGCCTGCCTCGCGACCGTCTGGTGGCTGGCCGAGGCGCCCGACCTGGCCTACGCGCTGCCCACCAGCTGGGCGGTGTGCTTCGTGATCGGGGCCGCGGTCCGGCTGCACGGCGACCGGCTCGCGGTGCCGGCCTGGGCGGCACCGGCCGCCCTCGCGGCCCTGACGGCGCTGAGTGTGGTTCCCTTGCGTGGACACGCGCTCACCTACCTGGCAGGAGGCCCGGCCATCGCGGCGCTGACCGGCGTGCTGATCCTCGCCTGGCGGACCTGGCTGACCGTCACCGGGCCGCTGGCCGCCGTGGTCTGGCTCGGGACGGTCTCCTACGCGGCGTACCTCTGGAACTATCCGCTCTCGCTCTGGCTGCCCGCCCTGCCGGCGGCCGCGCTGACGCTGGTGGCCGCGGCGCTGAGCTGGCGGTACGTCGAAGCGCCCCTGCAGCGCCGGCGGGAGCCGGTCTCCGTATGACCGGTGCGATGACCCGCGTGCGGGCCTGGGTCCCCGACCTCGTGGTCGGGTCGGTCGTGCTGCTCGTCGGCCTGGTCGAGGTGCGCAGCATCGACCCGTACTACTACTACAACGACCCGCACCCGGCGCTGGTGCTCGTCGTCCTCGGCATCGCGACGGCCGTCGGCCTCTCTCGACGGCTCCCCGCGGTCGCACTCGCGCTCGTGGGGGCGGTCTGCACGATGCAGGTCGCCACCGGCACCCAGCTGCTCGTGATCCAGCTCGCGATCGGCGTCGTCGCCTTCGGCACGGCGCGCTGGGGCAGCACGCCGACCATGCTGGCCAGCGGAGTGTCGATCCCGGTGGCCGCCGTGATCGCGGTGCTGTGGATCGACCACGAGATCCTCTACGCGGCGATCGACGCAGCAGGGCTGCGGGACCTGGTCGGCCAGACGGCCGGATCGGTCAGCGGCCGTCAGCTCGGCGCCGCCGTGCTCGGCATGTTGGTGCTCGGCGTCCCCTGGCTCGCCGGCCTGGCCCTGCGGTTCTCCACCCGGGCGCGGCAGTCGCGCGCGTCGCAGGAGGTCGCGGAGGCCGAGCGCGACCAGGCCGAGGAGATCGCCCGGCTGCGCGAGGGGCAGGCCCAGCTGGCCCGCGACGTGCACGACGTGGTCGGCCACTCGCTGGCCGTGATCCTCGCGCAGGCCGAGTCGGCGCAGTATCTCGACGACGTCGACACCGCCAAGCTCAAGCAGACGATGGAGAACATCGCCTCCTCGGCGCGGACGTCGCTGGACGACGTGCGGCAGGTGCTCACCTCGACCTCCGGCGAGACCGCGCGGCCCGCCCGGCAGGCGGACCTGGACGGCCTGATCGAGGGCGTGCGAGCCAGCGGGCACGAGGTCGTCTCGACCGAGGTCGGTACGCCGCAGCCGATGCCTCCGGAGCTGGAGGTCGTCGCGTTCCGCGTGCTCCAGGAGATGCTCACCAACGCGATCAAGCACGGCCGCCGCGACCAGCCGGTCCGCGTCGAGCGGCACTGGGAGGGCGACCTGCGCATCGAGGTCGAGAACGCCGTCGACGCCCCGTCCCCGGTCTCGGCCGCGGGCTCGGAGGAGACCCAGCCACTCCACGGACAGGGCCGCCCGGTGCCGACCATGCCGGTGGCGCCGGGCGGCCAGGGGCTCGAGGGCATGCGCGGCCGGCTCGAGGCGGTCGGTGGCCGGCTGGACGTACGCCGGCGCACCGACCCGCCCCGCTTCACCGCCACCGTGTGGGTGCCGCTGCGGAGTCGCGGATGATCGCGGTCCTGCTGGTCGACGACCAGGATCTCTTCCGCGAGGGCGTCCGGGTGATCGTCGACGCCCAGGAGGGGATGCAGGTCGTCGGATCCGCCGCCGACGGGCTCGAGGCGGTGCGGCTCGTCGACGAGCTCGAGCCCGACGTGGTGCTCATGGACGTCCGGATGCCCGAGATGGACGGCGTCGAGGCGACCCGCCAGATCTTCCTGCCGGACCGGGCCGCCCGCCGCACCAAGCCGGTGCGCGTCGTGGTGCTCACGACCTTCAACCTCGACGACCGGGCCGCGACGGCGATCCGCTACGGCGCCAGCGGGTTCCTCCTCAAGGGCACCACGCCGGTGATGCTGGCCGACGCGATCCGCACCGTGCACGCCGGCAACGCCGTGCTCGCGCCGAGCGACCTCTCGACGCTGCTGGACGGCCAGTTCCGCAGCCGCACACCGGTGCCCCCGGCGTACCGCTCCCTGACCGAGAAGGAGCGCCAGGTCTTCGGCGCGGTCGCACGCGGGCTGTCCAACACCGAGATCGGCGAACAGGTCTTCGCCAGCGAGTCGACGGTGAAGACCCACGTGGGTGCGATCCTGCGCAAGCTCGGACTGCGCGACCGGGTGCAGATCGTGGTGTTCGCGCACGAGCACGGGCTGGTCTGAGCCCCTCAGCCGACGAGCTTCTCCATCAGGCGCTCGAGCTGGCGGGCCGGGTCGTGGGTGACGCCGCCGTGCACCGGGCCGGGCTGGAGGACGGTACTGCGCGGCGCCCCGAGGAACCCGAACCGCTGGCCGGTCGGCCTCCCCGACGCCGCACCCCCGCGCTCGTCGCCGGCGCAGACGCCCTCGACGAAGCTCAGCGCCTCGCAGACCTGGTCGACGTCGAGCCGCGGGTCGAGGGCGCGCAGCCGGTCGCGGTCGACGTGCCAGGCGACGCCGAGGAAGTCGGTCGCCTGGCAGTAGAGCACCACGCCGACGTTGACGAACTCCTCGCGGTCCACGCGGGGCACGCAGCGGAGCACGACGTACTGGTAGGCGAGCCTGCTGCTCATCGCACCGCCACCCCCGCCCCACCGGTCGGCAGCCACCGCCGGGTGCCGAGCCGCGCGGTCAGGAAGCCGACATAGGCGGCCCGGACGGCGTCCGGCGTCTCCGCACCGGGCACCGGATCGAGCCAGACGTCCGGCACCTGCGCGAGGACCTCGGCGAAGACCTCCGCGGACAGGGTCGCGCCGATCTCCTCGTCCGCGGCCGGCAGCTGCCGCGCCTTGGTCGCGAAGACGTGGTCCTCGATGCTCCACGGCTGGCGGGCGAACCGGTCCGGATCGGTCACCCCGCCCGCCCAGGCGTGGTGGAAGTACAACGCCGCGCCGTGGTCGATCACCCACAGCTCGCCGTGCCAGGAGAGCAGGTTCGGGTTGCGCCAGGACCGGTCGACGTTCGCGGTGAAGGCGTCGAGCCACAGCACCTTCGCGGCGACGCCCTCGCCCGTGGGGCCCCGTTCGACCGGCTCGGCGCCGTCGAAGCCGAACGCGCCGGGGAGGAAGTCGACGCCGAGGTTGAGGCCCGGGCTGGCGTTGAGCAGGTCCTGGACCTCCTCGTCGGCCTCGTAGCGGGCGATCTCGGGGTCGAGGTCGAGCGCCACCAGCGCCGGGGTGCGCAGCCCGATCCGCCGGGCCAGCTCGCCGACGATCACCTCGGCGACGAGCACCCGCACGCCCTGGCCGGCGCCGCGGAACTTGCAGACGTAGGTGCCGAGGTCGTCGCCCTCGACGATGCCGGGCAGGCTGCCGCCCTCGCGCAGCGGCGTGACGTAGCGGGTCACGGCCACGGTCGGGATCACGGAGACACCCTAATGACCCGGCGCATGGCCGGGTTTGTCGACTGTCCCTGTCGGGTAGTCGCCCGATGGGCGCTCGGGGCCCACCTCACTCGGACCAAGAAGACAGGACCTGTCATGCGCCTACGTCGCATCCTCGCCGCCGCCGTCGTCACCTCGCTCGCCGCGCCGGCTGCCCTCCTCACCTCCTCCCCCGCTGCCGCCGCCACCGCGACCCGCATCGTGGGCGGCAGTGACGGCAAGGGCTGGCTCTACGCCAGCTCCTACCGCTCACAACCCGGCGTCCCGGCCTACGGCGACACCCTCTCGCTGTCGATCAACGTCGTCACCGACGCCGGCCAGCAGGTCTACGACGGCACCCTCACCGTGCAGCGCAAGGTGCCGGGAAGCGACTGGAAGACGATCGGGAGTGAGTCCTCGGCGTACCTCTACAAGAGCATCAAGGCCGTCGGCAACGCCAGCTACCGCGTGCTCTACAGCGGCACCGCCGACTACGCCCCGGCGACGGCGGGCGTCACGAGCAAGGTCCAGCGCAAGCTCGACCTCCAGGGCATCAGCGGCAAGCGGGCCGGGGTCAAGGGCAAGGTCAGCCCGAAGCTCAAGGGCAAGGTCGTCATCTTGAAGAAGCAGGGCAAGAAGTGGAAGCGCTTCAAGGCGGTCCGCACGAACAAGAAGAGCCGCTTCGTCGTGTACCTGCCCGCGCCGCGCAAGGGCAAGTACTTCTGGCGGATCCAGATCGCGTCCAGCAAGGCGTTCGCGACCACGAACAGCCGGACGTACTACACGCGCAAGTACTGACGTCGACCCCCACTGGCCGGGCTGCTCGGAGTCCTCCCCGGGCGGCCCGGCCCGTTTCACTGCCGCGTCGGCGTCAGCCCAGCACCCGTCGTACGTCGAGGGTGCAGCCGACCACGGTCCGCACGCTGCCGTCCTCCTGCGGCTCGTCGAACCACAGGCCCTCGGCGAACCCGGCCTTCGCGAGCATCCGCAGCGACGCCGCGTTGCGGTGGTCGGGCGCCGCGAAGAACGCCGTCGCGTCCGGGAACCGGCGCCGCGCGCGGGCCATCCAGGCCCACACCACCCGGACCCCGAACCCGCGTCCGCTCCACTCCTCCGCGAGGGCGTAGTCGACGCCGACCGCGTCCGGGTCGGGCCCGAGCACGGCGTACTCGGGGTAGTCGCCGACGCGGTAGTCCTGCACGAACCCGACCGAGCGCCCGTTGACCTCCGCGACCCACATCCGGGTCGGCGTCATCCCGTCGATGCTCGGGCCGTACTGCCCCTCGACCCGCTCCGTCGTCGGCTCGCCGTCCGAGGCCCACCACCGATGCAGGTGGTCGGTCTGCCGCCACCGCGTCACGTCGGGGAGGTCGCCGCGGGTCATCGCGCGCACGGTCACCCGGTTGTCGTGGTCGACGAGGAACCGCTTCGGCTCGGCGGAGAGGTCCACCGGCACCGGCTCGACGTGCAGGCTCGCGACCGTGCGGCGCGCGGCCGCCGCCCACGACTCACCCTCGTGCACGACCCCGGCGAGCTCCCGGCCGCGGTCGTGGACCACCAGGTGCAGCCGGCTCGTCCGGGGGGCGTTCATCGACAGGCCCGGTCCACCAACGGCGGCTCGGCGGACCAGGGGAAGTCGATCCAGCGGTCGGTACGCCGCCAGACGTACTCCGGCCGGACCACGGTCCACGGCTTCTCGTAGATGACCGCCACCCGCGCCTCCGCGACGTGGTCGGCGCAGAAGTCCCGGACGATCTCCAGCGTCTTGCCGGTGTCGGCGACGTCGTCGGCGATGAGGACCCTCAGCCCGGCCAGGTCCACCGCCGCCGGGGTCGGCGGCAGCATGATCGGCACGTCGAGCCGCTCGTCGACCCCGGTGTAGAACTCGACGTTCACCGCCGACAGGTTCTTCACGTCCAGCGCGTAGCCCAGGCCCATGCCCAGCCCGAGCCCGCCGCGGGCGATCGAGAGCACCAGGTCGGGCTCGTAGCCGCTGTCGACCACCTGCCGGGCGAGGTCGCGCACCGCCGTACCGAACAGCTCGTAGGTCAGGGTCTCGCGCTCGGCCACGGGAGCATTCTGGCGGGTCGGACGGGTCAGTCGTCCAGCGATCGACGCCCAGCGACCTCCAACTCCTCCCTCACGACCGCGAAGGACAGCCCCGAGCCGTACCCCTTGCGGGCCAGCATGCCGACCAGCCGGCGGGTGGCGGTGGCGTCGTCGACCCGGCTCAGCGAGCGCAGCCTCTTGCGGACCAGAGCACGGGCGGCCTCCTCCTCGTCGGCCGGGTCGATCTCGTCGAGCGCTTCGCGGGCGACCTCGTCGTCGACGCCCTTGCGGCGCAGCTCCTGGGCCAGCGCCCGCCGCGCCAGGCCCCGGCCGCCCCCGGCCGGCTGGCGGGAGGCGATCCAGGAGCGGGCGAACGCCTCGTCGTCGACCAGCCCGACCTCCTCGAACCGGTCGAGGAGGCGGGTGGCGACGTCGGCGGGCACGTTCTTCTTCGCGAGCCGGTCGCTCAGCTCCCGGCGGCTGCGGGCCTGCCCGGTGAGCTGGTCGAGCAGGATCCTGCGCGCCACGGACTCGGGGTCGGCCTCGGGCACCTGGGTGGCGGCGTCCTCGGGCGGCGCCGGCGCGGACCTCCGGGTCCAGGCGTCGACGCCGGTCGAGACGTCCCCCAGCCATTCGGGGGCAGGCCGGTTCTCGTGCATCACGTTCAGAAGTCGTCGACGCCGATCGGCTCGGCCGGGAGCTCGGTCACGTCGTGGTCGACGGTCGGGCCGACGCCGAGCTTCTCGAGGATCTTCTTCTCGAGCTCGTTGGCGAGGTCGGGGTTGTCCTTGAGGAACTTCCGCGAGTTCTCCTTGCCCTGGCCGAGCTGGTCGCCCTCGTAGGTGTACCAGGCGCCGGCCTTGCGGACGATGCCGGCCTCGACGCCGACGTCGATCAGGCCGCCCTCGCGGCTGATGCCCTTGCCGTACATGATGTCGAACTCGGCCTGCTTGAACGGCGGGGCGACCTTGTTCTTCACGACCTTGACCCGGGTCCGGTTGCCGACCATGTCGGTGCCGTCCTTGAGCGTCTCGATGCGGCGCACGTCGAGGCGCACCGAGGAGTAGAACTTCAGCGCCCGGCCGCCGGTGGTGGTCTCCGGCGAGCCGAACATGACGCCGATCTTCTCGCGCAGCTGGTTGATGAAGATCGCTGTGGTCTTGGAGTTGTTGAGCGCGCCGGTCATCTTGCGCAGCGCCTGGCTCATCAGCCGGGCCTGGAGTCCGACGTGGCTGTCGCCCATCTCGCCCTCGATCTCGGCCCGGGGCACCAGCGCGGCCACCGAGTCGATGACGATCAGGTCGAGCGCGCCAGAGCGGATCAGCATGTCCGCGATCTCCAGCGCCTGCTCGCCGGAGTCGGGCTGGGAGACGAGGAGGGCGTCGGTGTCGACGCCGAGGGCCTTGGCGTACTCCGGGTCGAGCGCGTGCTCGGCGTCGATGAAGGCGACGATGCCGCCGGCGCGCTGGGCGCTGGCCACGGCGTGCAGGGCGACGGTCGTCTTGCCCGACGACTCCGGACCGTAGATCTCGACCACGCGGCCGCGCGGCAGGCCGCCGAGGCCCAGCGCGACGTCGAGCGCGATCGATCCGGTCGGGATGACCTCCAGGGGGGCGCGGGTCTCGTCGCCCAGGCGCATCACGGAGCCCTTGCCGAACTGCTTCTCGATGTTCAGCAGCGCGGCGTCGAGGGCCTTCTCGCGGTCTCCACCAGCCATGGCGTTCTTCCTTGTCTCTCGTCGGGTTCCAGGCACGTCGGCGACGCTAGGGCGAGCCACCGACAGCGCCTGGTCAGCGCGTCGACCGCTGTGGACAACCTCGCTCCACGTCGTGCCTGTGGACAGAAACTAGCCCAGGATCGAACAGATGTTCGGGAGGCGTCAGGGCGTGTCGTAGGTCAGCGCGATCCCGTCGGCCCACGTCGAGCACGAGCACCCCGAGGGATCCGGCAGCCCGGCCACCGCGGCGGTGAGCAGGCCGGTGAGCCGCTCGAGGTTCGCCCGGAACAGCGTGAAGACCTCCTCCTGGCCGACCCCGCCCCCGCTCTCCGCGCCGGCGTCCATGTCGGTGACGAGGGCGATCGCGGCGTAGCACATCCGCAGCTCCCGGGCGAGGGCCGCCTCCGGGGCGCCGGTCATGTTGATGAGCGTCCCGCCGGCGGCGGCGTACCACCGCGACTCCGCGCGCGTGGAGAACCGCGGGCCCTCGATCACGACCATCGTCGCGCCGGCCCTCACCCCTGGGTCGGCCGCGCGGACCGCCCCGGCGACGCCGGCGCAGTAGGGGTCGGCGAAGGGCAGGTGCACGGCGCCGCTCTCGACGTACGACGAGATCCGCCGGTGCGTGCGGTCGACGAGTTGGTCGGGGACGACCACGTCGCCCGGCGCGACCGCCTCGGAGAGGCCGCCGACCGCGCACGGCGCGAGCACCTGGCGCACGCCGAGGGAGCGCAGCGCCCACAGGTTCGCGCGGTAGGGGATCGCGTGCGGCGGGTACTCGTGGTGCGGCCCGTGCCGCGGCAGGAACGCCACCCGGCGGCCTGCGACCGAGCCGACGGCGATCCGGGCCGAGGGCTCGCCGTACGGCGTGTCGACGGCGTGCTCCTCGTAGTCGGCGAGGAAGGAGTAGAAGCCGGTGCCGCCGATCACGGCCACGTCCGCGTGGGTCACGTGCTCAGGGTGCCAGCCGCGTGGTCGCCCGCGCGCCGAATCCGCCCACCGCGACCAGGGCGACCAGTCCGATCGAGCCGATCGCGAGCTCGGGGTAGCCCCACGCGCCGACGACCACGCCCGCCAGGCCTCCCGCGCCGGCGGCGGTCAGGCCCATGACCAGGTCGGCGGCGCCCTGGACGTCGGTGCGGGCATCGAGCGGCGCGTGCTGGGCGATCAGCGTGGACGCCGCGACGGTCGCGAACGACCAGCCCAGGCCGAGCAGGAAGAGCCCCACGAAGATCTGCCAGCTGCTGCCCGCCGGCGCGGCGGCGCAGAGGACGAGCGCGGCGAGCAGCAGCACCGCGCCTGCGACGAGCACGGCGGGCCGGCTGGTGCGGTCGGCCAGGATGCCGACCAGCGGCGAGAACGCGAACATGCCGAGCACGTGCAGGCTGATCACCAGCCCGATCACGCGCAGCTCGGCCTGGCCGTGCTCCATCTGCAGCGGCGTCATCACCATCACCGCGACCATCGCCGCGTGCGCGCAGGCCATGCCGAGCACGGCGAAGGCCAGCACCGGCCGCTCCCGGGCCGCCGCGACCGCGCGGCTCCACGCGGTGCCGGACGGCTCGGTGACGGGTACGCCGGCGGCCTCGCGAGCCAGCAGCAGCGGGTCGGGCCGGAGCAGCCCCCAGATCACCAGCGCGGCCGCGAGCATCCCGATGCTGCCGAGCGCGAACGGCCCGGTCAGCTCGGGAATGCCGAGCGCGTCGGCGAAGGCCGCCGAGGGGCCGGTGAGGTTCGGGCCGGCGACCGCGCCGATGGTCGTCGCCCACACCACCGTGGAGAGCGCGCGGCCCTTGTGCGCGTCCTCGGCGAGGTCGGTGGCGGCGTACCGCGCCCCGTTGTTGGCCGCCGTGGTCGCGCCGAGCAGGACCGCGCCGACGAGCAGCAACGCCATCGACTCGACGACGCCCGCGACGACGGCGAGCACCGCGCCGGCGGCGCCGATCAGGTAGCCCGTGGCGAGGCCCGAGCGGCGACCGCGCCGCGACATCATCCGGGCGAGCAGGTACGCCGCGACCGCGGCGCCGAGCACCTGGAAGGTCTGCGCCAGCCCGGCCTGGCTGTCCGACCCGGAGAGGTCGCGCGCGAGCAGCGACGCGGTCGCGATGCCGATGGTGATCCCGACGGCGCCGACCGCCTGCGCGGCGACCAGCGTGCGCACCGTGCGCCGCTGGGCGGCCGCCAGCGTCAGCGCTTGCTCGGGGGCAGCTCCAGGACTCGCCATACCGCGGCCCACACCTCCTTCGGTGGTACGCCGGCGGCCAGCGCCTCGCTGGCGGTGCGGCCGCCGAGGTCGCCGATGACGAACAGCTCGGCCCAGGTGCGCGCGTAGGACTCCCCCAGCGCGTCGTCGATCCGGGCCCAGAGCTCGGTGTGTCTCATGGGTGCCATGCCTTCCTCACGGGCGCACCGCCTGCGCATCCAGCCACCGTCCCGCTCATGCCGCCCATCCTTCCAGTCCGCTCGCGCGCCGCGCGTCCGAGCCCCGCCGGCCTCCGCGAGGATGGCGGCATGTCACTCGTGCGCGCCGCCACCGAGGCCGACCTGCCCGCGATCGCCGCGATCTACGACGAGGAGGTGCGCCACGGCATCTCGACGTTCGCGACCGAGCCACCGGGCCCCGACTACTGGGAGGAGCGGCTGCACTCCACGCACCCGGGCGACCACGTGCTCGTCGCCGAGCGCGCCGGCGCCGCCGTCGGGTATGCCTACTCCGGCAGCTACCGGCCACGGGCGGCCTACGCCCGGACCCGCGAGACCTCGGTCTACCTCGCCTCCTCCGCGCGCGGGCAGGGCCTCGGCCGGGCGCTGTACGGCGAGCTGCTCGGCCGGATGCGGGGCGACGGCGTGCGGCTGGCGGTCGCCGTGATCGCCGTACCGAACCCGGGCAGTCGGGCGCTGCACCGGGCCTGCGGGTTCGCGCACGCCGGCACGCTGCACGAGGTCGGCTTCAAGTTCGGCCGGTGGATCGACACCGAGCTGTGGGAGCGGCGGCTCACGTGAGCAGCAGCGTGTCAGCCCCTCCCCCGCAGTTTCACCATGGGATGGTGTCGAGCCTGCACGTTCCACGGTGTGCACACCACGGGAAGTGCAGGCTCGCCTGGATACCGTGGTGAACCTGCGACTCGGTGCCGCAGCGCCCCCGGTCGGTCACTTCAGCAGCAGCGTGTCGAGCCGGCGGCGGACGATCAGCAGGCCGACGACGCCCATGGCGACGAGGTAGACCACCGAGACCAGCGAGCCCCACGAGAGCGCGCCGGTGGTCAGCTCGCGGCAGAGCACCACGCCGCGGTAGAGCGGCGTCGCCTCGACCACCCACCGCACGCCGATCGGGTAGGCCCCGATCGGGAAGAACGTCGCCGAGAACAGGAACATCGGGATCACCGCGAGGTTCACCCACTCGAAGTCCTGCCAGCTGCGCATCCAGGTCGTCAGCGCCATGCAGATGCCGCCGAACGCCAGGCCGATGAGGAGTGCGGCCGGTACGGCGAGCACCGCCCACCACGACGACACCAGGCCCATCGCGACCATCACGAGGAGGAAGCCCGCGGAGTAGATGCCGCCGCGCAGCAGCGACCAGCTCAGCTCGCCACGGGCGACGTCCATCGTGGTCAGCGGCGTCGCCAGCATCTGGTCGAACAGCTTGTTGTACTTGAGCTTGAAGAAGAAGTTGAACGTGCTGTCGAGCAGCGAGCCGTTCATCGCCGACGCCGCGAGCATGCCGGGAGCCACGAACTCGGCGTACGGGATGTCCTGGCCGTTGAACTCGAAGCCGGTGACCAGCTGGCCGACGCCGACGCCGATCGAGAACAGGTAGAAGACCGGCTCGAGGAAGCCGGTGAGGAAGATGTACCAGGCGCGGCGGTAGGCCAGGTAGTTGCGGTAGACCAGCAGCCCGGTGGCCTCACCCGCCGAGAGCGGCCGGGCGCGGAGCACGGTCGCGGTGACGGCGGCCATCAGAGGCTCATCCGCTTCGTGAGGCGGGCCACGGCCCAGAACCAGCCGAGCACCGCGAGTACCGCCAGGTAGCCGACGTGCACGACCGCCGTACCGGCGTCCACGGTGTCGAGGGTGAGCATCCGGGTCAGGTCGACGCCGTGCCACAGCGGGGTGGCCTTGGCGAGCGCCTGCATCCACGGGTCGAGGTTCTCGACCGGGAAGAACGCGCCGGAGAACAGGAACAGCGGGATCATCCCGAGCCGGAACACGATCGCGAACGGGCTCTCGTCCCTCAGCCCCGCCGAGAACGCGTAGATCGGGGTGGCGAACGCCAGCGCGACGAGGAACTGGACGAGGAAGGCCAGCACGGCGCCGTACGCCGTCGCGAAGACGCCGAACGGCGCCACCACCAGCGTGAACACGCCGCAGGTCAGGCCGACGCGGAAGAGCACGAACCCGAGGTGGCCGAGGATCACCTCGCGCACGCTCAGCGGCGTGGCGGTCATCCCGAAGTAGGTCTTGTGCCACTTGATCATGCTCATGACCGGGTAGGTGGTCTCGCCGAACACCGTCTGCATCGCCTGCGAGGCGAGCAGGCCGGGCGCGATGAAGACGAGGTACGACGACGCGCCCTCCAGTTGCGAGGGGTCGCCCGCGACGTAGTCGCCGAGGAGCACGCCCATCGCGAGCACGTAGAAGAGCGGGTTGACGAAGGAGGAGATCGCCGAGCCCTTCCAGGTACGGCGGTAGACGATCGCCCAGTAGTCGACCAGCCGCGCGGCGCCGGCGAGCGTGTTGGCGGGCGCGGTGCTCGCTGCTGGATCCCGGGGAGCCATCAGTCGACCAGCGTCCGGCCGGTGAGGCGGAGGAAGACGTCCTCGAGGGTGGAGCGGCGGACCAGCGTCGCGACCGGCTCGAGGCCGCGCTCGTGGACCTTGGCGACCGTCTCCTCGCCGTCCGCGGTGTAGAGCAGCAGCCGGTCGGGCAGCACCTCGACCCGGTCGGCGAGGTCCTCGACCTTGCTCGCGAGCGCCTCGTGGCTCTGCTCCTCGGGCGCCACCCCGAACCGCAGCTCGGCCACCTCGCGGGTGGAGTGCTCGGCGATCAGCGCGAGCGGCGAGCCCTCGGCGACGATCAGACCCTTGTCCATGACGACCAGCCGGTCGGCGAGCTGCTCGGCCTCGTCCATGTAGTGGGTGGTGAGCACCAGCGTCACGCCCTGCTGCTTGAGCCGGAACAGCCGGTCCCACACGACGTGCCGCGCCTGTGGGTCCAGGCCCGTGGTCGGCTCGTCGAGCAGCAGCACCTCGGGCCGGTTGATCAGGCTGCGCGCGATCGTGAGCCGCCGCTTCATGCCGCCGGAGAGGTCCTCGACCCTGGCGTCGGCCTTCTCGGTCAGCTGCACGAACTCCAGCAGTTCGTCGACCCGCTCCCGGACCGCCTTGCGCGGCAGCCCGAAGTAGCGGCCGTAGACGAACAGGTTGTCGCGCACCGAGATCTCGAGGTCGAGGGTGTCCTCCTGCGGGCACACCCCGATGCGGCTCCTGATCTCGGGGCCGTCGGTGGCCGGGTCCAGCCCGAGGATGCGCAGCGTGCCGTGGGTGACGGGCGAGACCGCCGCGACCATTCGCATCGTGCTCGACTTGCCGGCGCCGTTCGGCCCGAGGAACCCGAACGCCTCCCCGCGGCGTACGTCGACGTCGATGCCCCGCACCGCCTCGAAGCTCCCGAACGACTTGCGCAGGCCCGCGGCGAAGATCATGGAGTCGTTCACGGGGTCGATCGTGGACTCGTTTGCGGGGTCGGCATCGGTCACGTGACGGCATCCTAGGACGCCCCTCCGACAGTCGCCTCCGGTTATCGGGCGGGGTTGGGGCCGCGGTTGGTGACCAAACCACAAGGATTCGGCCGCAATCTCTGCGGTTGGTGACCAAACCGCGTAGTGAACGGCCAACGACGTTCGCCGCGCGTCCGCTGAGCGAACGACGCCTACGACCCGCCCGACAGCCCCTCGATTGGTCACGAACCGCACGTGGGAGCGCTCCAGATCTGCGGTTGGTGACCAAACCGCATCACCTACGCTGCCCATCTTCGAGTCGGGGCGAATTCACCCAACTCGACGGCGACTGAGACCCAACTCGACGAGGGGGTGTCGGTGGGGTGAGCAAGACTGGCCCGGTGAGCGCCCTAGAGAGGTTCAGCGAGCCGACCCGCACCTGGTTCGGCGCGGCGTTCGCCGAGCCCACCCCAGCGCAGGCGGGGGCGTGGGAGGCGATCGGGGCGGGGCGGCAGGCGCTGGTGGTGGCGCCGACCGGGTCGGGCAAGACGCTGAGCGCGTTCCTGTGGAGCATCGACCGGCTCGTCACCACCGAGCGTCCCGAGGACAGGCAGCGGCGCTGCCGGGTCCTCTACATCTCCCCCCTCAAGGCGCTCGGCGTCGACGTCGAGCGCAACCTGCGCGCGCCCCTGACCGGCATCCGCCACACCGCCGACCGGCTCGGCATCGACGTCCCCGAGGTCGCCGTCGGCGTCCGCTCGGGCGACACCCCGGCCGCCGACCGCCGCAGGCTCACGACCACCCCGCCGGACATCCTGATCACCACCCCCGAGTCGCTGTTCCTCATGCTGACCGGCCAGGCGCGCGAGTCGCTGCGCGGCGTGGAGACCGTGATCGTCGACGAGGTGCACGCGGTCGCCGGCACCAAGCGCGGCGCCCACCTCGCGGTCAGCCTCGAGCGCCTCGACGCGCTGCTCGACCGGCCCGCGCAGCGGATCGGCCTCTCCGCGACGGTCCGCCCGCTCGAGGAGGTGGCCCGCTTCCTCGGCGGCTCCGCGCCGGTCGAGATCGTGGCGCCGCCGAGCGCGAAGGAGTGGGACCTGCGGGTCGTCGTCCCGGTCGAGGACATGACCGCCCCCGAGGAGTACGACGACGAGGACGGCGCCGACCCCGAGCGCTCCCAGAGCCTCTGGCCGCACGTCGAGGAGCGGGTCGTCGACCTGATCGAGCAGCACCGTTCCACGATCGTCTTCGCCAACTCGCGCAGGCTGGCCGAGCGGCTCACCGCCCGGCTCAACGAGATCGCCACCAACCGCGCCGGGGTCTCGAGGGGCTCGACCACCGAGGGAGTCCCTGCCCAGATCATGGCGCAGTCCGGCCAGTCCCACGGTGCCGAGCAGGTGATCGCCAAGGCCCACCACGGCTCGGTGTCGAAGGAGCAGCGCGCGCTGATCGAGGACGACCTCAAGCGCGGCCGGCTGCCCTGCGTGGTCGCCACCAGCAGTCTCGAGCTCGGCATCGACATGGGCGCGGTCGACCTGGTCGTCCAGATCGAGTCCCCGCCCAGCGTGGCCAGTGCCCTGCAGCGGGTCGGCCGGGCGGGCCACCAGGTCGGCGAGGTCTCCCGCGGCGTGCTGCTCCCCAAGCACCGCGGCGACCTCGCCCAGACCGCCGTCGCGGTGGGCCGGATGCGCACCGGCGCGATCGAGTCGCTGCGCGTCCCGGCCAACCCCCTCGACGTACTCGCCCAGCAGGTCGTCGCCGCCACCGCCCTCGACGCCTGGACCGCCGACGACCTCTACGAGCTGGTGAAGCGCAGCGCGCCGTTCACGAACCTCCCCCGCAGCGCCTACGACGCCACGCTCGACCTGCTCAGCGGCCGCTACCCCTCCGACGAGTTCGCCGAGCTCCGCCCGCGGATCGTGTGGGACCGCGTGACCGGCACGCTCACCGGCCGGCCCGGATCCCAGCGGCTCGCGGTCACCAGCGGCGGCACCATCCCCGACCGCGGTCTCTTCGGCGTCTACCTGGTCGGCGAGACCCAGTTGAATTCTGGGGCGGGTCGCCGGGTCGGCGAGCTGGACGAGGAGATGGTCTACGAGTCCCGCGTCGGCGACGTCTTCGCGCTCGGCGCGACCAGCTGGCGGATCGAGGACATCACCCACGACCGGGTGCTCGTGACGCCGGCGCCCGGCGTCCCCGGGCGGCTGCCGTTCTGGAAGGGCGACGCCCTCGGCCGCCCCGCCGAGCTCGGCGCCGCGATCGGCGCGTTCACCCGCGAACTGGCCGCCCTCCCGAGGGCCCGCGCCGAGGAGCGCGCCCGCGCGGACGGCCTCGACGAGTACGCCGCCGGCAACCTGGTCGCCTACCTCCACGAGCAGCTCGACGCCACCAACCTGCTCCCCAGCGACCGGACGCTGGTGGTGGAGCGGTTCCGCGACGAGCTCGGCGACTGGCGGCTGGTCGTGCACTCGCCGTACGGCGTCCCGGTGCACGCGCCCTGGGCGCTGGCCGTCAATGCCCGGCTGCGCGAGCGCTACGGCGTCGACGGCCAGGCGGTCGCCTCCGACGACGGCATCGTCGTGCGCATCCCCGACACCGACGCCGAGCCGCCCGGTGGCGACGTGATCGTCTTCGAGCCCGACGAGATCGAGGCGGTCGTCACCGACGAGGTCGGCGGCTCGGCGCTGTTCGCGAGCCGGTTCCGCGAGTGCGCCGCCCGCGCGCTGCTGCTCCCCCGGCGCGACCCCGGCCGCCGCTCGCCGCTGTGGCAGCAGCGCCAGCGCTCCGCCGTACTGCTCGAGGTCGCGGCCAAGTACCCGTCGTTCCCGATCGTGCTCGAGGCCGTCCGCGAGTGCCTCCAGGACGTCTACGACCTGCCCGCGCTGGTCGCGCTGATGCGCGGCATCGACCGCCGCGAGGTGCAGGTGGCCGACGTCGCCACCCACCAGCCCTCGCCGTTCGCGCGCAGCCTGCTCTTCGGGTACGTCGCGCAGTTCATGTACGAGGGCGACTCCCCCATCGCCGAGCGGCGGGCCGCCGCGCTCTCGCTCGACCAGGGCCTGCTGGCCGAGCTGCTCGGCCGGGCCGAGCTGCGCGAACTGCTCGACCCCGACGTGCTCGCCGAGGTCGAGGCCGAGCTCCAGCGCACCGCCGCGGACCGGCGCGCCCGCGACGCCGAGGGCGTCGCCGACCTGCTGCGCCTGCTCGGGCCGCTCGGCACCGCCGAGGTCGCCGAGCGCAGCACCGCCGACCCCGCCGAGTGGCTCCAGGCACTGGCCGACCAGCGCCGGATCGTCGAGGTGCGGATGGCCGGCGCGGAGCGCTGGGCCGCGATCGAGGACGTCGGCCGGCTCCGCGACGGGCTCGGCGTCCCGGTCCCGCCCGGTACGCCGGACGCGTTCGCCGACCCGGTCGACGACCCGCTCGCGGACCTGGTGGCGCGGTTCGCGCGGACCCACGGGCCGTTCACCGTCGACGACGTCGCGGCCCGGCTCGGGCTCGGCGCGGCGGTCGTCCGGCACACCCTCCAGCGGCTCGGCGCGCAGGGCCGGGTGCTCGACGGCGAGTTCCGCCCCTCGGGCAGCGGCACCGAGTGGTGCGACGCCGAGGTGCTGCGCCGGCTGCGCCGCCGCTCGCTGGCCCGGCTGCGCCAGGAGATCGAGCCGGTCGAGCCCGACACCCTGGGCCGCTTCCTCCCCGCGTGGCAGCACGTGGTCTCGACGGGCTCGACCACCGGGACCCGCGGCATCGACGGGGTGCTCGCCGTGGTCGACCAGCTCGCCGGCTGCGCGGTCCCCGCCAGCGCGCTCGAGCCGCTGGTGCTCGCCTCCCGCGTGCGCGACTACGAGCCGGCGTACCTCGACGAGCTCACCGCATCCGGCGAGGTCCTCTGGGCCGGCCACGCGGCGCTGCCCGGGAGCGACGGGTGGGTCTCGCTGCACCTCGCCGACCAGGCGCCGCTCACGCTCCCGGAGCCGGGGCTCGACGAGCTCGACCACCGGTGGGGCGAGCTCCACCAGAAGGTCCTCGACGCGCTCGCGCCCGGCGGCGCCTTCTTCTTCCGCCAGCTCGCCGACAGCGTCGGCACCCAGGACGACAAGGCGCTCTCGGCCGCGCTCTGGGACCTGGTCTGGGCGGGTCGCGTCTCCAACGACACCCTCGCCCCGCTCCGCGCGCTCACCCGCAGCGGCACCCCCGCCCACCGCAGCCGGCGCCCGCCGCCCCGGCTCGGCCGGCGCCCAGGTGGCGGCCCGGTCCGCACCGGCCCGCCCGGGACCGCCGGCCGCTGGGCGCTGCTGCCCGCGATCGATCCCGACCCCACCCGCCGCGCGCACGCGACCGCCGAGCGGCTGCTCGACCGGCACGGCGTCGTGACCCGCGGCGCGGTGGCCAACGAGCGGGTCCCGGGCGGGTTCGCGGCGGTCTACAAGGTGCTGGCGGCGTTCGAGGAGACCGGCCGGTGCCGGCGCGGCTACTTCGTGGCCGGGCTCGGCGCCGCCCAGTTCGGCACCGCCGGTTCAGTCGACCGACTGCGCACCTACTCCGAGCCGCCGCCGGACGCCAAGCCGGCCGCGGTCGCGCTGGCCGCCACGGACCCGGCCAACCCGTACGGCGCCGCGCTGCCCTGGCCGGTCTTGACGGGCTCGACCACCGGGGGGCACCGGCCGGGCCGCAAGGCCGGCGCGGTCGTCGTACTCGTCGACGGCGTGCTGACCATGTACGTCGAGCGCGGCGGCCGCACCCTGCTCACCTGGTCCGACGACCCCGACCGGCTCGGCCCAGCCACCGCCGCGCTGGCCGAGGCCGCGCGCCGCGGCACGCTCGGCCGGATGACCGTCGAGAGAGCCGACGGCGAGCAGCTGCTCGGGTCGGGTTCGACCCCGCTGCGCGAAGCGCTGCAGGCCGCCGGCTTCGTGGCGACGCCGAAGGGGCTGCGGCTGAGGGCCACGGATGCCTGAGGGCGACGCGGTACGCCGCACCGCCCGGCGTCTCGCCCGAACCCTGGACGGCCGGGTGCTGACCCGCAGCGACCTCCGCGTGCCGCGGCACGCCACCGCCGACCTGGCCGGCGGCACCGTCGTCGAGACCGTGTCGCGGGGCAAGCACCTGCTCACCCGGGTCGACACCGACGGCGGGCAGCTCACGCTGCACACCCACCTGAGGATGGAGGGGTCGTGGCGGGTCTTCGAGGCCGGGAGGCGCTGGAACCCTGCCTCCCACGAGATCCGCGTGGTGCTCGAGACCGCCGGGCCGGTCGCGGTCGGCTACCTGCTCGGCATCGTCGAGCTGGTCCCGCGTGAGCAGGAGGACGACGTGGTCGGCCACCTCGGGCCCGACCTGCTCGGCCCCGGCTGGGACGAGGACGAGGCGCTCCGGCGTCTCCGGCAGCACCCGGACGCGCCCATCTTCGAGGCGCTGCGCGACCAGACCCTGCTCGCGGGCGTCGGCACGATCTACGCGGCGGAGGCGCTGTTCGTGATGGGCGTCCCGCCGGCCACGCCGGTGGGCGAGGTGCCCGACCTGCCGCGGATGGTGCGCCGGGTCCGCCAGATGCTCGACCAGGAGTGGTCGCGGTCGAACAGGATGTGGGTTTACCGGCAGCGGCTCTGCCGGCGGTGCGGTGCCCAGGTCGTCGTAACGGCGTTCGGCCGCCCCGGCCAAGAGCGCTCGGCGTACTGGTGCCCCAGCTGTCAGCCGGTCCGGTAGCGGCTGCGCGTTCGCTCATCGGACTGCGGTTTGGTCACCAACCGCATGATGGGAGCGCTCCCGGTTGCGGTTTGGTCACCAACCGCGGACATGCGACCCCCAGAACCGACCGAACCCGTCCGACCAGCGGACGCGAGTTGCATCGGCCGATGAGACAGCCGGTCAGGCGGCCGAGGTGACGACCGGACCGGTCGGCGCGGCGACCGGGATGCGGCTCAGGCCGGCGGCGGCCTCCTCGAGGGCGACCGCGTCGGAGACGTCGCGCAGCACCTCCGACAGCGGGGCATCGAGCGCCGCGCAGAGCGAGGCGAGCAGCTCGGAGGACGCCTCCTTCTGGCCCCGCTCGATCTCGGAGATGTAGCCCAGGCTGACCCGGGCCTCGGCGGAGACCTCGCGCAGGGTCATCCCGCGCTGCATCCGCAGCTCGCGCAGCACGTCGCCCAGCAGGCGGCGGAACAGCACCATGCGCCTCTCCCTTCCGGCGTCGGTCTCCCCAACGCTACCCGAGGGACGTTTCTTCCCGGCGGAGGACGGCCTCGAACGCCACCAGCGCCTCGCGCACGCTCCGCTCCTGGACCTGCTGCCGCCCGCCGGCGAGCTCCAGCGCGACCGCCTCGAGCAGGCCCGGCCCAGCGATCCCGACGAACACGGTGCCGGGCGGCCGGTCCTCCTGCCCGGTCGGCCCGGCGACGCCCGTCGTCGCGAGGCCGTACGTCGCCCCGGTCAGTGCCCGCACACCCGTGGCCATCGCCCTCGCGCACTCGGGCGACACCACGCCGTGCTCCTCGATGACCCGCTCCTCGACGTCCAGCAGCGACGCCTTGAGCTCGGTCGCGTAGGCGACCACGCCGCCGACGTAGGTCTCCGAGGCCCCCGGCGTGTCGGTCAGGGCGACCGCGAGCCGGCCGCCGGTCAGGGACTCGGCGGTGGCCACGGTCGCCCCGGCCGACCGGAGCAGCAGGTGCACGCGCGGGAGCAGGTCCGTCACGCGCGCAACGTTAGAACAGCCTGACCACCCGCACCTGCACGGTGTCGCTGGACGGCGCGACGGTGTCGCTGCCGGCGTACGCGACCGTGACGTCGTAGCTGCCGGGCCTGGCGAAGGTGCCCAGGCTGAGCAGGCCGTAGCCGCGGACCAGGCGCACCTCTCTCGACCGCCCGTCCCAGGTGACCGTGGCGGTCCCGCTGGGCCTCGTCCCGTCGGCGGCCGAGACCCGGACCACCAGCACGACCGGCAGCAGCCGCGCGATCGTCGTCGGCGGCAGCGCGGTCGCGGTCACCTCCGAGGCCACCTTCGCGTCCGGCAGGTCCAGGCCGACCACGCCAGGGTTGTGGTCGGAGGCCCGGAACTGGTTCGGCTCGTAGAAGCCGGTCGCGTTGTAGTTGTCGCGGCTGTACTCGAAGGCCACCGACTCCCCGGCGTTGATCTGCCACACGTCGACGCCGGTCACCATCGCGCGGGCGGCGTCGTTGGCGAGGATGTGGTCGAGCGAGCCGGACAGGCCGCCGAAGAGGTACGTCGGCTCGCCGGGGTCGCTCGTCGACTCCAGCTTGGTGTACCCCTGCCCGTAGAGGACCTGCATCGGGTCCTCCTGGCTGTAGGAGTTGAAGTCGCCGGCGAGGAAGATCCGGTCGGTGCCGCGGGACGCGGCGAACTCCTCCGCGAAGGGCCACAGCGCCTGCGCCTGCGCGACCCGGTCGGCGTTGGCGTTGCCCTGGCCGTCGGGGTCGGGCGTGCCGGAGCCCTTGGACTTGAAGTGGTTCACGACCACCGCGAACGCCTCGGAGTCCGGCAGGCCGGCCCCCTTGAACGCCTGCGCCAGCGGCTCGCGGGCGTTGCCGAACGCCGGGCTGCCGGTGAGCACGACCGACCCGCCGACCGGCTCCACTTCGGCCGGCCGGTAGATAAAGGCCGTCCGGATCACGTCCTGCTCGGCCACCGGCGGCAGGTCCGCGGGGTCGGGCGAGGGCACGAACGCCCAGGTGCCGGCGCCCGCGTCGGCGTTGAGCGCGTCGACCAGCTCGGCCAGGGCGTCGTCGCGGTTGGGCTCGCCGAGCGCGACCGAGTTCTCGATCTCCTCCAGCGACACGATGCCGGCGCCGAGCCTGTTGATCGCGGTCACGATCTTGGCCTGCTGACGCTGGAGGTCCTCGTCCTCGGCCGCCCCGCGCGGGCCGCCGCTGCCGCAGTCGTCCACGGTGACGGGGTCGTCGTCGCGGTCGACGTAGTAGCTGCAGGCGCCGGGGTTGACGGCGTCGTAGTCGGCGCCGGTGGTGTTGAAGTAGTTCAGCACGTTGAACGTCGCGAGCCGGATGTCGCCGCCGACGTCGGCCGGTGCGGCGTTCTGCGGGCGGGTGTTCTCGAACGTCGCGACCTCGGCGCCGTCGCCGGTCACCTGGCTGGTGGGCTGGAACTTCCACAGGTCGTTGCGGTAGTCGAGCACCACCGGGCCGGTGAAGTCGACGGCCGCGCCGACCCGGATCGGGTTCGCCGGGGAGAGCCAGGGCAGCGGGATGTCCTGGTTGGCGCCGCCCCCGAACGGCAGGAAGTTGATGCTGGCACCGTCGTCGAGCACCACGCCGCGGTCGGCGTTGTCGGCCTTGACGGCGGCGATGGCCGCCGCGTCCTGGGCGTCGGCGACCTCGGTGGGCTGGACGAGCAGCCGGTCGCCGGCGGCCAGGCCGATCTGGGCGTACTGGTTGATGGAGTAGGTGTCGGCCACGGTGAAGTCGCCGGCGGGCGCGAACAGCTCGCCCTCGTGGGCCTCCCGCTCGGCCGCCGGCGGCACGCTGGTCGTCTCCGGCTGCACCGGCGCGAGCGGGGTCGCGAGCGGCTCGACCCGGTCGAGCGCGATCTCGGTGAGGCCCTGGTACTCGGTGACCTTGCCGGTCACCCGCACCGAGTCGCCGATCGCGACCCGGCCCGCGCCTCCACCGCCGTACACGAACACGGCGTCGGACGCGCCGGGCGTCGGGTCGCTCCCACCGGTGCCGCCGGTCTGGAGGTAGAAGCCGTCGAAGCCGCCCGAGGGATACGTCGCCGTGACGACGCCCTCGGTGATCACCGGGTCGCCGGCCAGCGGCGAGGCGTCGCCGGTGCCCTGGACCTCCGCGATCGAGACCTCGACCGGCTCGGGGTCGGGGTCCTCGGGCGTGGACGCGCCGGACTCCGGCGTGGGCGCGCCGGTGGCGAAGTCGGCCGAGTTGTCGTCGGTGTCCGCGCCGGTCCGGCTCGAGGAGGTGGCGTTGCCGGTGCCCGCGGCCTTGGCCGTCTCGAAGGTGTTGCTGTTGACGCCGACCAGGTCGACGATCCCGTCGCGTACGGCGGTGCCGTCGGCCGTCGGGGTCAGCGCGGTCGTCCCGGTGGCCAGCCACACGGTGAAGGCGGTGCCGCTCATCGAGATGCTGCCGGTCGCGTCGGGCGTGGGCAGCGGCGTGGTGCCGCCCGCGCCCTTCGCCTCCTGGACCAGGTAGCGGGCGCCGGGTGCCACTGTGCCGGTCAGCGGGGTGACCCCCGTCGCGGCGGCCGTGCCGCCGGAGCTGCGGTACTGCACCGACATGCCGTCGACGCTGATCGGCGCCGACGTGGGGTTGTAGAGCTCGATGAAGTCGTGGGTGTAGGTGGCGCCGGAGTTGCCGCCACCGCCGTACACCTCGCTGATGACCAGGCCGGGGCTGACCGCCGTGGCGGGCGAGCCGAGCACCGCGATGCCGGAGACCGCCGTGGCGAGGCCGGCGGCGAGCGCCAGTGCCCGCCGCGACGCCCGAGACGTCGTGGACATGGATGAGTCCTTCCGAGAATGTCGTTGTGGGGGGTGCCGCGTACTACTTCTTCTTCTCGACCGTGATGGTGACGCTGGCCCGGGACGGCTGGGTGGAGTCGTTGCCGAGGTACCTGATCCGCACCTGCTTCCTCCCGGCCGCCCGGAACGCCGGCAGCCTGACCGTCGCCTTGCCGCCGGTGAGCCGGCGGGTCCAGGTCCGGCCCGCCGTGCGGATCTCGACCCTGCCCGTCGCGCCCTGCCCGCCGGACCGCACCGACACGTGGATCGTCGGCTTGGTCCGCCTGGCCACGACTCTCTTGGGCGTGGCCTTCGCGGAGATGGACGACGCGTTCTGCTCGAACGTCACCGGGATGAACACCAGGGTGCCGGTGTCGGCGCCACGGACCGTGACGTCTCGCCGGCCGATCGGCAGCCGGGCCGGCAGCCGCACGCTCACCGAGGCGGTGCCGGCCTCGTCGCCGGTCGCGCCCGGCGCCACCGTGTTGTCGACCGGGAAGCTGCCGAGCTCCCGGTCGCCGACCGACACGACGACCTCGCCGTCCTGCGCGTCGCCCGCGCCGGTCATCGCGAGCGAGGACAGGTCGAAGGCGAGCGTGTCTCCGGCGCCGTACGCCGCCGGAGCGCCCGCGGGCCAGGCGACGCCGACCGCCCGCTGGCCGGCGTCGACGCTCAGCGGCTGGGCGGAGGCGAACTCCTTCAGGTAGTCGACCATCGCCTGGAGGTCGACCTGGCCGGTGTCGCGCTGGACGCCCTCGGTGAACGTGGGGAAGTCGTCGCCGCCGCCTGCGAGGAAGGAGTTGACCGCGACGGTGTAGGTCCGGTCGCCGGCGAGCGGCGTGCCGTCGAGGTACATCGCGGTGACCTCGCGAGCCACCGGGTCGTAGGTGTAGCCGAAGCCGGCGGAGGACCCGAGCCGCAGGAACGGGCGCGACGCGCTCGCGGGCTGCCACTGCTCCTCGAGCACCTGCTCGATCTGCGCGCCGGTCAGCTCGATGTTGACCAGGGTGTTCGCGAAGGGCTGGACGTCCGCGGCCTGCCGGTAGGTCACCGGGGCCGGGTAGCCGCCCTCGGCCATGCCCACCAGGTCGGCGCGGAGGCCACCGGGGTTCATGAAGCCGATCTGTGCGCCGGCGGCCCAGCGCTGGGCCTCGGCGACCAGGTTGCCCAGCGTCGACTCACCGCCGCGGTTCTCCTCCGATCCGGTGCCGTCCGCCGTCGGGCGGGCGGCACGCTCGAACGCGCCGGCGATCGTGCCGAGCTCGACCGAGCCGGGCTCCTCGGCGTCCTCCTGGGCCTGCTCGACGATCGCCTGTACCTCGGGGTCGGGGGCGAACGAGCCGGCGTTGACGTCGACGTTCTCGTTGGTCGACGCGACGACGGACCCGGTGTCGGGGTCGACGCTGAGGGTGAGCCGGTTGAGGAAGGCGCCGTACTGGCCGGCCGAGACCACCGGTCGCTGCGTGACCGGGCGGTCGGCCCACGACGGGACCGGGAACGAGCAGTCGTAGTTCAGGTGGCTGTGGCCGGAGACGATCGCGTCGACGTCGCCGCTCACGCCGGTGACGATCGGCCCGAAGTCGGTCTTCGGGTCGGCCATGGTCGAGCAGTCGGTGCTCGGGGCGCCCTCGTGGGTCAGCAGGACCACCACGTCGGCGCCGTTGGCCCTGAGCTCGGCGGCCTCCTCGTTGGCCGCCGCGACGATGTCGGTGACCGTGAGGCCCGCGATGCCGTCCGGCGAGACCAGGCTCGGCAGGTTCTCGGTCACGGCGCCGACGAAGCCGACGGTGACGCCGCCGACGTCGGTCGTCCAGGACGGGGCGATCGCGTCGGCGCCGCCCGGCTCCTCGACGTTGGCCGCGATGTACTCCCACTCGGCGCCGCCGCGCGGGTTGGTCGTGGCGTCGTAGGGCGCCATCACCCGGTCGACGAGGTCGGCGTACCCCTGGTCGAACTCGTGGTTGCCGACCGAGGAGACGTCGAGGCCCATCTCGTTGAGGACGTCGATGGTGGGCTTGTCCTCCTGGATGAAGGACTCGAAGGTCGTCCCTCCGATCAGGTCGCCGGCGGCGGCGAAGATCGTGTTCGGGTTCTCCGCGCGGAACTGCTCGACGGCCCCGGCGTACTTGGCGGCGCCGGGGATGTCCCGGCCGGAGAGCAGCCGGCCGTGGAAGTCGTTGGTCGCGACGATCTGGACGTCGACCGGGTCGGCGGCGTGTGCGGGTGGGCTGATCAGGGTGGCGGACGACGCGACGAGCGCGAGTCCCGAGATGGCGACAAGGGTGCGGGCACCCCTGCGGGCCCGAGATGTGGGGGGCACGGTGCAGACCTTTCGGCGTGGCTGGGTTCGATCCGCACACCTAACCCCGAATCGGCTCGATCAGGCAAGCATCTCCGGGGAGGTTCGTCACCGGCGCAGGGTCGCGCGCTGCCTCCACACGTCGCGGTAGAACTCCCAGCCCGACCACAGCGTCAACGCGACGGCGACCGCGAGGCAGGTCTGGGCGGCGTAGAAGAGCACCTGGCCGGGCACCTCCGTCCAGCTCGCCAGGTCGGGGTCGCGCAGCGGCAGGGCGAGCGTGCCGAGCGCGATCGCCTGGAACGTGGTCTTGAGCTTGCCCAGGTCGGCGGCCGCGATCACGACCCTCTTCAGGATCGAGAGCCGCAGCAGCGTGACGCTCCACTCGCGCAGCAGCACCAGGATCGTCACCCACCACCAGACGTCGCCGACGACCGAGAGGCCGATGAGGGCCATGCCGGTGATCGCCTTGTCCGCGATCGGGTCGGCGATCTTGCCGAAGTTCGTGATCAGGTCGTGCTTGCGGGCCAGGTCGCCGTCGATCTTGTCGGTGACCATCGCGCCCACGAAGATCGCGAACGCGACGCAGCGCCACAGCACCGAGTCGCCGCCGTCGACGAGCAGCGCCCAGCCGAAGAACGGCACCAGGACGATGCGCAGCGTGGTGAGGACGTTCGGCACGTTCCAGTTGCTGGGCCCGTCGCCGGGCCGGCCCTGCCCCACTGCGTCCATCACAGGGCCCGAGCGTAGAGGTCGACGCCCTCAGCGCCGACCGCCTCGGCACGGACCAGGTCACCCACGCGCGCGTCGCTGTCGAGGAGGTACGTCGAGCCGTCGACCTCCGGGCCCTGATGGGCGCCGCGGCCCTCGACCGTGCCGTCGGCGTCGACCCGCTCGACCAGCACCTCGACGGTCTCGCCCACGCGCTCGGCGGCGCGCTGGGTGGTGAGCTCCTCGACGAGCGCGCCGACGTGCTCCGCGCGCGCCCGGATCTCGTCGGCGTCGAGCTTCCCGCCGTACGACGCGGCCTCGGTGCCGTCCTCGTCGGAGTAGCCGAACACGCCGGTGACGTCGAGGCGGGCGGCGACCAGGAAGTCGCACAGCGTCCGAAGATCCTCCTCGGTCTCGCCCGGGAAGCCGACGATCACGTTGCTGCGCACGCCCGCCTCCGGCGCGAGCGCGCGGACCTGATCGAGCAGCGCGAGGAAGCTGTCCGGGTCGCCGAAGCGGCGCATCCGGCGCAGCACCGCGGCGCTCGCGTGCTGGAAGGACAGGTCGAAGTACGGCGCGACGCCCGGCGTGCCCGCGATCGCCGCGATCAGCCCCGGCCGGGTCTCGGCCGGCTGCAGGTAGGAGACCCGGACGCGCGCGACGCCCTCGACGGCCGCGAGCTCGGGCAGCAGCGTCTCGAGCAGCCGGAGGTCGCCGAGGTCCTTGCCGTAGGAGGTGGAGTTCTCGCTGACGAGGAACAGCTCGCGGGCGCCCCGCTCACCGAGCCAGCGCGCCTCCTGGAGGACGTCCGAGGGCCGGCGGCTGACGAACGAGCCGCGGAAGGACGGGATCGCGCAGAACGAGCAGCGCCGGTCGCAGCCACTGGCCAGCTTGAGGGACGCGGTCGGGCCCGAGTCGAGCCGGCGGCGTACCGACGCGGGGCCGGAGGCGTGCCCGGGCACCGGCGTCGTGGACAGCGAGCGCTCGACCGGGGTGATCGGGAGCAGCAGCCGGCGGTCCTGGGGCGTGTGCGCCTCGTGGGCCTCCCCCGCGACGATCGCGCGCAGGCGCGCCGCGATGTCGGGGTAGTCGTCGAAGCCCAGCACCGCGTCGGCCTCCGGGAGGGAGTCGGCGAGGTCCCTGCCGTAGCGCTCGGCCAGGCAGCCGACGGCGACGACCGCCCGGGCACGGCCCGCGGCCTTGAGGTCGGCCGCTTCGAGGAGGGTGTCGACGGAGTCCTTCTTGGCGGACTCGACGAAGCCGCAGGTGTTGACCACGACGGTGTCCGCGTCCGCGGGGTCCTCGACGAGGAGGAAGCCGCCCGCCTCGAGACGGCCGGCGAGCTCCTCGGAGTCGACCTCGTTGCGGGCGCACCCGAGGGTCACCATCGCCACCGAGAGCAGTTCCTGTGCGCTGTTCGTCATGACCGCGCCAGTATCCCAACCGGTGTGAGCGTCTCCTATTCGGCGTCGTTGAGTTGGGCCTGATTCGCCTGCGAGTTGGGCCTCGACCGCGGGGGTGCCGTAAACGAGGCCCAACTCGAGCGCGAATGACGCCCAACTCGACGGGCGGGGCGGCTACTCGGCGGCGGCGAAGGTGTTCTGCGCGGGCTGGCCGAGGGCCCCGAGCGGGCCGCGGTCCTGGCCGTCCACGGTGACCTTGAGGCCGCCGTCGGAGGACTGGATCCGCACCGGCGGCGCCGCCTTGAGCGTCTGGCTGTCGCCGAAGGCGAGGTCGCCGTTGAACACGATCTCCCCCGCGCCGTCGCGGACCACGACGCGCGCGCCGCCCGAGCCGGCGTCGAGCACCACCGGGACCGGCGGGCCGACGTTGGCGGCGTTCGAGGGCGAGCCGTTGAGGACCGGCTTGGTCTGCAGCTCGATCGGGCTGTCCGTGATCAGCCGCGCGATCGACCAGGCCAGCACGATCGCCATCACTGCGGCGACCAGCACCGACCAGTTCGGCCCGCCACGCGTGCTGCGGATCGGGCCGCCCTCGCTCGTCGCGAGCTCGGCCTCGAACACCCGGCGGGCGTCGATCGGGGCGTCGGAGTACCGGTCGTCGTACGCCGCCAGGAGCGGTGCCGCCTCGACGCCGAGGACCCGCGCCAGCGTGCGCAGGTGGCCGCGGGCGTAGAAGTCGCCGCCGCAGGGGGCGAAGTCGTCGACCTCGATCGACTCGATGACGTGCGGGCGGATCCGGGTGCGCTCGGCGAGCTGGTCGACGGTGAGCGCGAGCCGGGTGCGGGCCGCGGCCAGCTCGGGCCCGATCACCGGGTCGACGGCCGGGGCCGGCGCGAGGTCGTCGATCACGAGCGGCTCGACCGGGTGGCCCGCGCGGGCGATCGGGCTGATCCGCTCGCTCCACACGACGGTGGCCTCGGGGTCCTCGACCAGGTCCGAAACCAGGTCCGCGCCGTCCGGGCGGCGCAGCTCGCGCGACTCGGGCAGGTCCGCCCGGGCGGCGTGCTCGTCCTCGGCCGGGTCGGCCTTGAGCGCCGCGGCGCCCTCGAAGCGCACCTCGGAGCGGACGCCGGCCACGGCGTCGCGCAGCGGCAGCGGGGTCGCGCTGGCCACCAGCGGCGGCAGGGCCACGGTGGGCTCGGGCTCCGGCTCGGCGTCCGGCGTACGGCGGAGGGAGAGCCGGTCGGCGACGAAGCCGATCCCCCGGGCGATCGTGGGCCGCGGGTCGTGGAGGGTCGGGTGGTGCTCTTCGGGCTCCTCCCCGGCGGCGTCCTCGTCGACGGCTTCCGCCTCGTCCCACTCATCGAGCTCATCGATCTCCTCGGGGACGATCTCGACGACCTGGCCGGGGCCGCCCGCGAGCCGCTCGAGCGCGGCGAGGAGGTCGCCGTCGGCGCCGAGCACGCGGGTCGAGAGCGACAGCGTGACCGCCCGGGTCGGGGCATCCTCGTCGCGCGGCACCAGGACCACGCTGCCGTCGCGGAGGAGGCCGCCGCGCGGCTCGACCTCGACGTGCTCGATGTCCGACCACGGCAGGCCGTGCCAGGTGTGGCCGCGGCGCAGCCGCACGCCGTGCTCGTCGACGACCAGCAGCGGCACCCGCGCGTCGAGCAGCGACTGCAGGTGCGCGGCCGCGATGGCGCCGACCACGAGCGCGAGCGCCCAGTCCAGCCAGCCGCCGCCACCGAGCGCCCGGGTCAGGTAGGCCAGGGCGACGATCGCGGCGATCGCGCCGACCCCGCCGGCGAGGCGGGCGTCCGCGCGGACCTCGACCGAGGTCTGCTGCTCGTCGGTCTGCTCGTCGATCAGGCTGGTCACATCTCCCCCTGGAGGGTCGCGATCACGGCATCGATCTCGTCGGGCTTCACCAGCACGTCGCGCGCCTTGGACCCCTCGCTGGGCCCGACCACGCCACGGCTCTCGAGGATGTCCATCAGCCGGCCCGCCTTGGCGAAGCCGACCCGGAGCTTGCGCTGCAGCATCGAGGTCGAGCCGAACTGCGTCGACACGACCAGCTCGATCGCCTGGACCACCAGGTCCAGGTCGTCGCCGATGTCGTCGTCCAGCTCGCGCTTGCTCGCCGCGGGCGCGGTGACGTCCTCGCGGTACGTCGGCTGCAGCTGCGTCTTGCAGTGCTTGACCACCGTGGCGATCTCGGCCTCGGTGACCCAGGAGCCCTGGATGCGCGCCGGCTTCGAGGCGCCCATCGGCAGGAACAGGCCGTCGCCCTGGCCGACCAGCTTCTCCGCGCCCGGCTGGTCGAGGATGACCCGGCTGTCGGCGAGGCTGGAGGTCGCGAACGCCAGCCGCGAGGGCACGTTCGCCTTGATCAGGCCGGTGACGACGTCGACCGACGGCCGCTGCGTGGCGAGCACCAGGTGGATGCCCGCGGCCCGGGCCAGCTGGGTGATCCGGACGATCGCGTCCTCCACGTCGCGCGGGGCGACCATCATCAGGTCGGCGAGCTCGTCGACGATCACCAGCAGGTAGGGGTACGGCGCCAGCTCGCGCTCGCTGCCCGGCGGCACCGTGACCTTGCCGGCCCGCACCGCCTTGTTGAAGTCGTCGATGTGACGGAAGCCGAAGTTCGCGAGGTCGTCGTAGCGCAGGTCCATCTCGCGCACCACCCAGGCCAGCGCCTCCGCGGCCTTCTTCGGATTGGTGATGATCGGCGTGATCAGGTGCGGGACGCCCTCGTAGGCGTTCAGCTCCACCCGCTTCGGGTCGACCATGATCATCCGCACCTCGTCCGGCGTCGCCCGCATCAGCACCGAGGTGATCATGGAGTTGATGAACGACGACTTGCCCGAGCCGGTGGCGCCGGCCACCAGCAGGTGCGGCATCTTCGCGAGATTGGCGACCACGAAGCCGCCCTCCACGTCCTTGCCGAGCCCGGCCACCATCGGGTGGTGGTCGCCGCGCGCGGTGCCCGACCGCAGCACGTCGCCGAGGGAGACGATCTCCTTGTCCGGGTTGGGGATCTCGACGCCGACCGCGGACTTGCCGGGGATCGGGCTGAGGATGCGGACGTCGGCCGAGGCGACGGCGTAGGCGATGTTCTTCTGGATGTTGGTGATCTTCTCGACCTTGACGCCCGGGCCGAGCTCGACCTCGTAGCGGGTGACCGTCGGGCCGCGGGTGTAGCCGGTGACCTGGGCGTCGATGGCGAACTCCTCGAGCACCTGGGTCAGCCGGTCGACGACCTCGTCGCTGGCCTGGGAGCGCGCCTTGTGCGGCGAGCCGGCCTTGAGCATGTCGTTGCCGGGCAGCGTGTAGGCGATGTCGCCGGAGAGCGCGAGCTGCTCGACGCGCGGCGGCAGCGGGGTGTGCGGGGGCGGCTCCAGCTCGGCGCTCGTCTCCGCGAGGTCCGGGCCGACCGGCGCGGGCGCCACATCGGGCGCGAAGATGTCGAGGCCGTCGGCGGTGGTCTCGAGGCCCCGCTTGCGCCGGCGGAGCTCGCGGTCGGAGAGCACCGGGCTGTCGTAGGCCGGGTCGCCCAGGTCCGGGTCGATCTCGCCGGTCTCGTCGCCGGCCGGGCCCCTGGCCCTGCGGCGGCGCGAGCGGGTGGCCGGGATCGCCTGGGTGGCGTCCGGGTCCTCGTCGGTCGCGACCTGGCGGCCGAGCAGCCGGTCGCGGGCCCCGGCCAGCCTCACCGGCACCTGGTAGAGCGGCGTGGCGGTGATGATGAGGACGCCGAAGAACGCGAGCAGCGCGAGCAGCGGCATCACGACGTACTCGGACCGGAGCAGGTCGAGCAGCAGGCTGGAGACGACGTACCCGATCGCGCCGCCGCCGGTGCGCAGGTCGGAGGTGTCGCCGAGCTGGGGCTGCGGGTTGCCGGACGCGATCTGGACCATGCCGAGCAGGCCGAAGGCGAACGCCGACCAGCCGACGACCTGGCGGCCGGCCGGGCCGTTGTGCACCGGATCGCGCATCGTGCGCCAGCCCACGAAGAGCAGCGCGAGCGGCACCAGGAACCCGACCTTGCCGACCGAGCCCTCGACGACGGTGCGGGCGGCGTCCATGACCGAGCCCGGGAGCTGCCACCAGACGGCGCCGGCGACGACGACCGCGCCGCCGAGCAGGAGCAGCCCGACGCCGTCGCGACGGTGCTCGGGCTCGAGGTCGCGGGCGGTGTGCCCGATGCTGCGGGCGACCGCGCCGACGCCGTGGGCGATCGCGAGCCAGACCGCGGCCACGCCGCGGAACAGCGCGGTGAACAGGCGGGCGACCGGGCCCGGCCCGCTGCGGACCGCGCGCGGCGCGGGCCGGCGCCTGCTCGTGCTCCTCGAGCGCTTGGAGCTCGAGGAGGCAGGCTTGCGCTTCGGGCTGGTACTCCGGGATCGGGTGCTCGAGCTCCGCGACGTGGACGTGCTCTTGCTCCGCGACCCCGGCGGGGAAGACGTACGGGTCGCCATGGTGACCACCCTACGCAGCCGTCACTCCCGTCACACGCATCACAGGGGTGCGTGTCGGACGCCGCCGGATCCGGCCGGGACGTCATCCGGGGCTGCCCCGACGACCCACGCTGAAGCGGCCGTCGGAGCGTGGCAGGCACCGCCATGACAGCGCAATTGCGCCGACATGGCAGTCGAGACAGCCCGAGCACCGCCGCACGACCAGCCCGCATGACGTCCCCCACCAGCCCGACCGCACGTCAGCCGGCCGCGGTCGCGCGTCCCCGCTCAGGCCTCGATGACGACCGGGATGATCATCGGACGCCGACGGTGCGTGTTGCTGACCCAGCGGCCGATCACCCGGCGTACGGTCTGCTGGAGCTGGTAGGAGTCGGTGTTGCCCTCGCGGATCTGGGCGTCGAGGGCGTCGATGATCGGCTGCTTGATCTCGTCGAAGCTCGAGTCGTCCTCCGCGAACCCCCGCGCGTGGATCTCCGGGCCGGCCGACACCTTGCCGCTGACCGAGTCGACCACGACGATCACCGAGATGAACCCCTCCTCGCCGAGGATCAGGCGGTCCTTGAGGTCGGACTCGGTGATGTCGCCGACCGACGAGCCGTCCACGAAGACGTAGCCGCAGTCGACCTTGCCGGCCACCGAGGCGACACCGTCGACGAGGTCGACGACCACGCCGTCCTCGGCGATGACGACGTTCTCGACGCCGGTCGCCGTGGCGAGCGCGCCGTTGGCGAGCAGGTGCCGGATCTCGCCGTGCACCGGCAGCACGTTGCGCGGCCGGACGATGTTGTAGCAGTAGAGGAGCTCGCCGGCGCTGGCGTGGCCGGAGACGTGCACCAGCGCGTTGCCCTTGTGCACGACGCGGGCGCCCCAGCGGGCCAGGCCGTTGATGACGCGGTAGACGGCGTTCTCGTTGCCGGGGATCAGGCTGGAGGCGAGCAGGACGGTGTCGCCCTCCTCGATGTGCACGAAGTTGTGGTTGCGCTGGGCGATCCGCGACAGCGCGCTCATCGGCTCGCCCTGCGAGCCGGTGGAGATCAGCACCTGGCGCTCGGGCGGCAGGTCGGCGAGGTCCTTGGCGTCGACCAGCACACCCGCGGGGACCGTGAGGTAGCCGAGGTCGCGGGCGATCGCCATGTTGCGGACCATCGAGCGGCCGACGTAGGCGATCTTGCGGTCGTGCGCGACGGCGGCGTCGATGACCTGCTGCACGCGGTGCACGTGGGAGGCGAAGCAGGCCACGATGATCCGCTGCTGCGAGTCGCGGAAGACCTGGTCGATGACCGGCGTGATCGACTTCTCCGCCGGCGTGAAGCCCGGCGTCTCGGCGTTGGTGGAGTCGGTCAGGAAGAGGTCGACGCCCTCCTCCCCCAGCCGGGCGAACGCGCGCAGGTCGGTGATCCGGCCGTCCAGCGGGAGCTGGTCCATCTTGAAGTCGCCGGTGTGCAGCACCATCCCGGCGCCGGTGCGGATCGCGACCGCCAGCGCGTCGGGAATCGAGTGGTTGACCGCCACGAACTCCAGGTCGAAGGGCCCCAGCGTCAGCCGGTCGCCCTCGCGGACCTTGTGGTGGACGGTCTCGCGGAGCCGGTGCTCGCGCAGCTTGGAGTCGAGCAGCGCCAGCGTCAGCTCCGAGCCGACCAGCGGGATGTCCGGCCGCTCGCGGAGGAGGTACGGCGTCGCGCCGATGTGGTCCTCGTGGCCGTGCGTGAGCACCAACGCCTCGACGGTGTCGAGCCGGTCGCGGATCGAGCTCCAGTCCGGGAGGATCAGATCGACGCCGGGCTGGTGGTCCTCCGGGAAGAGCACGCCGCAGTCGACGACGAGCAGCCGGCCGTCGTACTCGAACGCGGTCATGTTGCGGCCGACCTCGCCGAGCCCGCCCATCGGGATGACCCGGAGGCCCCCCTGCGGCAGTGCGGCCGGTGCGGAGAGCTCGGGGTGGGGGTGACTCAATGTTCGTCCTTACAGGAGGCCGGAGGCCGCGAGTCCCGCTCGCAGGGCGGCCACCTCGTCGTCGTCGAGCGGCACCAGGGGGCCGCGGACGTGGCGGTTGTCGAGTACGCCGAGGAGCTGCAGGGCTGCCTTGGCGGTGGTCGCTCCGTAGTTGGGGACGCCCATCATGGCGTCGATCGCGGGGAGCAGCCGCGCGAAGATCTCCAGGGCGCCGGCGGAGTCGCCGGCCCAGTACGCCTCGGCCATCGCCCTCATCTCCTTGCCGGCGGCGTGGCCGACGACGGAGACGAAGCCGGCCGCACCGTGCGCGAGCCAGCCGAGGTTGTTGGCGTCGTCGCCGGAGTAGACGGCGTAGCCGAGCTGGGCGAGCTTGACGCCGCGCGCGTAGTCGCCGACCGCGTCCTTGACCGCGACCACGGTGTCCAACCGGGCCACCCGCTCGAAGGTCTCGAGCGCGATCTGGGTGCCGGTGCGGCCGGGCACGTCGTAGAGCATGACGGGTACGTCGGTCGCCTCGGCCACCGAGCGGAAGTGGTGGAGCACGCCGGCCTGCCCGGGCTTGTTGTAGTACGGCGTCACCAGCAGCAGGCCGTCCACGCCGACCTTGGCCGCCTGCTCGGCGAGCTCGATCGAGTGGGCGGTGGAGTTGGTGCCGACGCCGGCCACGACCTTCGCGCGGTCGCCGACCGCGTCCTTGACCGCCGCCAGGATCGCCCCGTCCTCCTCCGTCGTCGTGGTCGGCGACTCGCCCGTCGTACCCGAGACCACGACGCCGTCGTGGCCGTGGTCGACCAGGTGGGCGGCGATCCGCGCGGTGCCGTCGAGGTCGACCGAGCCGTCCGCGTGGAACGCGGTGGCCATCGCGGTCAGGACGTGGCCGAACGGGGCTGCGGGCGCGGACGTCATATCCGACAGGTTATCGCTCCGTGCCGCGACCCGGCGCCGCGGCTCACCGCCGCACGTCTCTCACGCGACGTCGGACGTCATCCGGGCTGGCTGCCCCGGCGACCTACTCCGGCGACCTACTCCGGCGACCTGCGCTGGACCGGCAGCCGGAGAGCGGCAGGCACCGTCCTACCAGCGCAATTGCGCCGGAATGGCAGTCGAGCCGGGGCAACCACTGCCACAACGGCGCAATTGCGCCGAGATGGCAGCCGAGACAGCACAGGCACTGCCCCCGCGACCAACCCGCACGACATCCCCCGAGCCGCCGGCTCAGACGTGCGGCATCACCTCGCGCGCCACGAGGCGCAGGTGGTCGAGGTCGGAGAGGTCGAGGAACTGGAGGTAGACCCGCTCGGTGCCGAGGTCGGCGTACCGGCGGATCTTGGCCACGGCCTCCTCGGGAGTGCCGGCGATGCCGTGCTCGCGCAGCTCGTCCTTCTCGCGGCCGATGGCCGCGGCACGGCGCTCCACCTCGGCCTCGTCCGTGCCGACGCAGACGACCAGCGCGTTGGACCAGGTCAGGTCGTCGGGGTCGCGACCCTGCGCCTCGCACGCGGCGCGCACCCGGGCGAACTGGGCTCTCGTCGTGTCGAGGTCCACGAACGGCAGGTTGAACTCGTCGGCGTACCGCGCCGTCAGCTCGGGCGTCCGCCTCGTACCCAGCCCACCGATGAGCACCGGCGGCTTGAGCTGCACCGGCTTCGGCAGGCCGGGGCTGTCCGTGACCTGGTAGTGCTCGCCGTCGAAGGAGAAGCCGCCCTCGGTCGCCCACAGCCCGGTGATCACGGCGAGCTGCTCCTCGAACCGGTCGAACCGTTCCCCGGTGGGCGGGAACGGAATGCCGTACGCCGTGTGCTCCTCGCTGAACCAGCCGGCGCCGATCCCGAGCTCGACCCGGCCACCGCTCATCTGGTCGACGTTCGCGACCGAGATCGCCAGCGGGCCGGGGTGCCGGAAGGTCGCGCTGGTCATCATCGTGCCGAGCCGGATCGTGCTGGTGTCGCGGGCCAGGCCGGCGAGCGTGACCCACGCGTCGGTCGGGCCGGGCAGCCCGTCGCCGCCCATCGTGAGGTAGTGGTCGGATCGGAAGAAGGCGCCGTACCCCAGCGCCTCGGCCTCCCGCGCCACCGCGAGCAGGTCGTCGTAGGAGGCGCCCTGCTGGGGTTCGGTGAAGACACGCAGCTCCATGCACGCCAGCCTGTCAGGCAGGGTCAAGGCGACCGCCGCCCGGGTCGGGCAGGCCCCTCGCGACGCACCCGGGTCACCCGGTCGTACCCGTCGAACACCTCGCGGTCGGTCTCGACCCACTCCGTGGCGTCGTACGCCGGATAACAGGCGTCGCCGTCCGGCTCCAGCGGCACCTCGCTGATCACCTGCTCGGTCGCGAGCGGCAGCGCGGCGGCGTACACCTGGGCGCCGCCCACGACCATCACGTCGCCGGGCAGGTCGGCCGCCAGCTCCAGCGCCTCGTCGAGCGAGTGTGCGACGAGCACGCCGTCGGCCGACCACGACGGCGAGCGGGTGAGCACGATCGTGGTCCGTCCCGGGAGCGGCCGGCCGATCGAGTCGTACGTCGTGCGTCCCATCAGCAGGGTGTGGCCCATGGTCAGCCGCTTGAACTCGGCCTGCTCGCCGGGGATGCGCCACGGGATGTCCGGGCCGGCGCCGATGACCCCGTTGCGCGCCACCGCCGCGACGAGGACGATCCGCTTGCTCATACGGCGATGGGGGCCTTGATCCCGGGGTGCGGGTCGTACCCCTCGACGGCGATGTGCTCGAGGTCGAACGCGTCCAGCTCGGTGACCGTGGGGTCGAGTACCAGCGTCGGCAGCGGCCGCGGATCGCGGGTGAGCTGGAGCCGGGCCTGGTCGAGGTGGTTGAGGTAGAGGTGCGCGTCGCCCAGCGTGTGCACGAAGTCGCCGGCCTCGAGCCCGGTCACCTGGGCGACCATGTGGGTCAGCAGTGCGTAGGAGGCGATGTTGAACGGCACACCGAGGAAGACGTCGGCCGAGCGCTGGTAGAGCTGGCACGACAGCTTGCCCGGCCCGGACTCCTGGGGAGCCACGTAGAACTGGAACATCGTGTGGCACGGCGCGAGCGCCATGTCCGGGATGTCCGCGACGTTCCACGCCGAGACGATGAGCCGGCGCGAGTCCGGGTTCGCCCGGATCTGCGAGACGACGCCGGCGATCTGGTCGAGGTGCCGGCCGTCCGGCGCGGGCCACGAGCGCCACTGGTAGCCGTAGACCGGGCCGAGGTCGCCGGACTCGTCGGCCCACTCGTCCCAGATCGTGATGCCGCGGTCCTGCAGCCATTTCACGTTGGTGTCGCCGCGCAGGAACCACAGCAGCTCGCCGAAGACCGAGCGCGTGTGGACCTTCTTGGTGGTCACCAACGGGAAGCCCGCGGTCAGGTCGAAGCGCATCTGGTGGCCGAAGACCGACCGGGTGCCGGTGCCGGTGCGGTCGCCCTTCTCGACGCCCTCGTCGAGGACGCGCCGGAGGAGGTCGAGGTACTGCTGCACGATCCCGAGCGTAGTCGACCCGGCTGGCCGCGGCGGTCCTCCAGGTCAGGCGTGCAGCGACATCGGGCCGTAGACCTGGCGCTCCCCCTCGAAGAGCGTGACGCCGTCGACACCCTCGGCCGCGAGGTCGGACCAGGTCTCGCCGACCCACGACTCGGCGTCGGCCTGCGACGCGAAGCGCTGGTCCGCGAGGTCGCCCGCGACCGACACCTCGGCGCCGGCGGAGTCCTCCAGGCGCCACCACCACGGGCGCTCGGCGGCCGAGGGCGGACGGAAGGTCGGCTGGTCGGGCAGGTTCATGTCAGGACTCCCGGACGGAGGGGTCGAGGAACGGCGGCTTCGTGAGCCGGAAGATCTCCCGCCGGCCCCGGATGTCGACGCCGACCTCCGCCTCCGGGTCGACCGACGACGACACCAGCGCGAGGCCGATGCCCGTACGCAGCGTCGGCGAGAACGTGCCGGAGGTGACCTCGCCGAGCGGCACGTCCGGGGTCAGGCTCACGCTCATGTGCGGGCGCGGGATGCCGCGCCCGGTGGCGACGATGCCGCGCAGCACCCGCTCCGGCCCCGCGGCCCGCTCGGCGGCGAGCACGTCGCGGCCCCAGAAGGCATCCTTCGACCAGCCGACCGCCCAGCCGAGCCGCGCCTGGTTCGGCGTGACGTCGAGGGAGATGTCCTGCCCGTGCAGCGGATAGCCCATCTCGGTGCGCAGCGTGTCGCGCGCGCCCAGGCCGCACGGGAGTACGCCGTACCGCTCGCCGGCCGCGAGGAGCGCGTCCCAGAGCGGGCCGGCGACGGCGTTCGGGCCGACCAGCTCGTAGCCGCGCTCGCCGGTGTAGCCGGTGCGGCAGACGGTGACGGTCTCGCCCTCGAAGGGAGCCTCCGCGAACGACATGTAGTCGTGGCCGACCGGTAGCCCGACCGCGTCGAGCACCTCGTCGGACCTCGGCCCCTGCACCGCGATCACGAACAGATCGCGGTGCCGGTCGGCGACCTCGACATCCTCGGGCGCCACCGCCCGGAGCCGGCGCACCACCTCGGCGGTGTTGGCGGCGTTCGGGATGAGGAACACCCGGTCGTCGGCGTACAGGTAGGCGATCAGGTCGTCGACCACGCCGCCGGTCGCGTCGTCGCAGCACAGCGTGTACTGCGCCCGGCCCGGGCCGATCCGGCCGAGGTCGTTGGTCAGCGTGCGGTTGACGAAGTCGGCCGCGCCCGGCCCCTCGACCACCGCCTTGCCGAGGTGGCTGACGTCGAAGACGCCGACCGCCTCGCGGACCGCGGTGTGCTCCCTGACCACACCGGCGGCGTACTCGATCGGCATCGACCAGCCGCCGAACTCCGCGAACTTGGCGCCGAGCGCCCCGTGCCGATCGTGGAGGGGTGACTGGAGCAGGTCCGACATGGCCGCGAACCTACCTCAGCGGCGGACGTCTATCCTGCCCCGGTGACCTCGTACACCCTGCGCAGCGCCAGCCCCGCCAAGACCCGATGCGACGCCGTCGTCGTCGGGGTGCTGCAGACCTCGGATGGCCCCGAGCTCGCCGACGGCGGCGCCGACGTGGGCAAGGCCTACGGCCGCAGGCTCCGGCCGCTGCTCTCCGCCCTCGGCGTGACCGGCAAGGCCGGCGAGGCGGTCAAGGTCCCGACGTCCGGCACGATCCCGTCCGCGCTGCTCGTCCTGGTGGGCCTGGGCAAGGCCGCAGACGAGGGAGCCGCCGACGCGGGAGCGGTACGGCGGGCCGCGGGCGTCGCCGCCCGCTCGGTCACCAACGCGGCCTCGGTGGCGCTCGCGCTGCCGGCGGAGACGCCCGAGCTGGTCCGCGCCGTCACCGAGGGCTACGAGCTCGGCGCCTACACCTTCACGACGTACAAGAAGGAGTCCGGCAAGGATGCGCCCGGCGAGGTGGTGGTGCTCAGCCCGGCCGCGCGGAGGAAGGAGGTCGTCACCGCGTTCGAGGAGGCCCGCGTGGTCACCCGGGCCGTGGCCGCGACCCGCGACTGGGTGAACACCCCGCCGGGCGACCTCACCCCGCCGAAGTTCGCCGACACCGTCGCCGCGGCGACCAAGGAGCTCACCCGGGGCCGCGGCGCGCCGAAGGTCGCGATCACCGTCCTCGACGACGCCGAGCTCGAGCGGCTCGGCTGCGGCGGCATCCTCGGCGTCGGCGCCGGCTCGTCCGCACCACCGCGGCTGGTCGAGCTGCGCTACTCCCCGAAGGGCGCGACGAGGCATCTGGCGCTGGTCGGCAAGGGCATCACGTTCGACTCCGGCGGCCTGACCATCAAGCCGGCGCAGGGCATGGGCGACATGAAGTCGGACATGGCCGGCGCGGCCGCGGTCGTGCAGGCGACGTACGCGATCGCGACGCTGGGCCTGCCGGTCAGGGTCACCGCCTACGCGCCGATGGCGGAGAACATGGTCTCCGGCGCCTCGATCCGGCCCGGCGACGTCCTCACGATGTACGGCGGCACCACGGTCGAGATCTCGAACACCGACGCCGAGGGCCGGCTGATCCTCGCCGACGCCCTGGTCCGCGCGGCCGAGCAGGAGCCCGACGTGCTGCTCGACGTCGCGACGCTGACCGGGCACATGGTGGTCGCGCTCGGCGACCGGGTGGCGGGCGTGATGGGCTCCGAGGACGTCGTCGCGGGCGTGCTCGCCGCCGCGGAGACGGCCGGCGAGGAGATGTGGCCGATGCCGATCCCCGACCAGATGGTCGAGCGGATCAAGGGCAGCAAGGTCGCCGACCTCGCCCAGCACGACTGGGTGCGCTGGGGTGGCGGCCTGTTCGCGGCGGCCTTCCTGCGGGAGTTCACCGGCGGCCTGCCGTGGGCACACCTCGACATCGCCGGCCCGTCGTTCAACTCCGGCGGCGCCTGGGGCCACGTCACCCCGGGCGGCACCGGCGTCGCGGTCGCGACCCTGGTCGACTTCGCGCGGACGATGTCGGCGGAGAAGTAGCTACAGCCCGCCCTCGAGCTTCTTGCGGCGGTTGTAGTCGCGCATCCGCTGCGGGACGCCGACGATCGCGGCGTCGTACGACGGGATCTGGTGGCGGTTGCAGAAGTCGTGCGCCCAGCCGACCGAGGGCACCCGGCGCCGGGTCCACTCGCCGTCGTGGGCGACCAGCAGCAGCGTCACGTCGCTGACCGCGGTGCGCGGCTCGACGAACCCCTCGACCCCGCGCCGGGCGGTCGCCCAGGTCTGCAGGTGCTCGACGTCGGTCGCGTCCGCGGCCCGGACGCGGGTCGAGCCGGTGCGGTAGGCGTCCTTCGCGGGACCCCGCATCCTCGGGCCCGAGCGGCGCCGGAACCGGTCCATGAACGACATGGGGACAAGTGTGCCCTGCCGGGCTACCAGGGCGTAGGAGGTCGGGCGTGGACACGTTGCCGCGAAGTGCAAGGATGGGGCCGTGGCCGATCCCGACTTCGACGTACTCATCCTCGGTGCCGGCTCCGGCGGCTACGCGTGTGCCCTCCGGGCGGCCCAGCTCGGCCTGAGCGTCGGGCTGGTGGAGAAGGGCAAGGTCGGCGGCACCTGCCTGCACGTCGGCTGCATCCCGACCAAGGCGCTGCTGCACGCCGCGGAGGTCGCCGACCAGACCCGCGAGTCCGAGCAGTACGGCGTGCGGGCCAGCCTCGAGGGCATCGACATGGCCGGCGTCAACGCCTACAAGGACGGCGTCGTGTCCCGGCTGTTCAAGGGCCTCACCGGCCTGATCAAGGGCCGCGGCGTCACCGTGATCGAGGGCGCCGGCCGGCTCACCGGCCCGCGGGAGGTCACGGTCGACGGCACGGCGTACTCCGGTCGGCACGTCGTGCTGGCCTCCGGCTCCTACTCCCGCAGCCTGCCGGGCCTCGACATCGACGGCGAGCGGGTGATCACCTCCGAGCAGGCGCTCCGGCTCGACCGCGTGCCGGCGTCGGTCGTCGTGCTCGGCGGCGGCGTGATCGGCTGCGAGTTCGCCAGCGTGTGGCGCTCCTTCGGCGCCGACGTCACCATCGTCGAGGCGCTCCCCCGGCTGCTCGCGGTCGAGGACGAGGCGTCGTCGAAGGCGCTCGAGCGCGCGTTCCGCAAGCGCAGGATCGACTTCCGCACGGGCACGCCGTTCCAGAGCGTGAAGACCACCGACAGCGGCGTCGCCGTCACCGTGGAGGGGGGCGCCGTCATCGAGGCGGAGCTGCTGCTGGTCGCCGTCGGCCGCGGCCCGGTGACCGAGGGCCTCGGGTACGACGAGCAAGGCGTCGCGATGGACCGCGGCTTCGTGCTCGCGGACGAGCGCTGCCGCACCAACCTCGAGGGCGTGTACGCCGTCGGCGACATCGTGCCGGGCCTCCAGCTCGCGCACCGCGGCTTCCAGCAGGGCATCTTCGTCGCCGAGGACATCGCGGGCCTCGACCCGCGCCCGGTCGACGAGGCCGGCATCCCGCGGGTGACCTACTCCCATCCCGAGGTCGCCTCGGTCGGCCTCAACGAGAGCGCGGCGGCCGAGGAGTACGGCGCCGACGGCATCGAGAGCATGACCTACGACCTCGGCGGGAACGGCAAGAGCCAGATCCTCAAGACCCAGGGCTTCGTGAAGCTCGTGCGCCGCAAGGACGGGCCGGTGGTCGGCGTCCACCTGGTCGGCGACCGGGTCGGCGAGCTGATTGGCGAGGCGCAGCTGATCTACAACTGGGAGGGGTACCCCGAGGACGTGGCTCCCCTCGTGCACGCCCACCCGACCCAGAACGAGGCGCTCGGCGAGGCGCACCTCGCGCTCGCCGGCAAGCCACTGCACGCCCACTCCTGACGAACGAGAAGCGAAGGAACTCCATGGCCACCGAAGTCACCCTGCCGGCCCTCGGCGAGTCCGTCACCGAGGGCACCGTCACCCGCTGGCTGAAGTCGGTCGGCGACTCGGTGGCGGTCGACGAGCCGCTGCTCGAGGTCTCCACCGACAAGGTCGACACCGAGATCCCCTCCCCGGTCGCGGGCACGCTGCTCGAGATCAAGGCGAACGAGGACGACACCGTCGAGGTCGGCGCCGTGCTCGCGCTGGTCGGCGACGAGGGCGAGTCGTCCGGGGAGCCGGAGCCCGAGCCCGAGGCCGCCGAGGAGCCCGAGCCGGAGCCCGAGGAGGAGCAGGCCGAGGAGCCGGCCCCGGCCGCAGAGGAGGCCGAGAAGCCGGCCGCCGAGACCAAGCCGTCCGGCGGTGGCAGTACGTCGGTCACCCTGCCCGCCCTGGGCGAGTCGGTGACCGAGGGCACGGTGACCCGCTGGCTGAAGTCGGTCGGCGACGAGGTCGCCGTCGACGAGCCGCTGCTCGAGGTCTCCACCGACAAGGTCGACACCGAGATCCCCTCCCCGGTCGCGGGCACGCTGCTCGAGATCAAGGTGCAGGAGGACGAGACCGTCGAGGTGGGCGCCGAGCTGGCCACCATCGGCGACGCGGACGCCGCACCCGCCCCGGAGACGGAGCCGGAGCCGGAGCCCGAACCGGAGCCGGAGCCGGAGCCCGAACCGGAGCCGGAGCCCGAACCGGAGCCCGAACCGGAGCCGGAGCCGGAGCCAAAGGAGGAGGAGCCGGCGGCGCAGGAGCAGAGCGAGCCGACCGGCGGCGACGGCGCTGGGTACGTCACCCCGCTGGTCCGCAAGCTGGCCGCCCAGCACGACGTCGACCTGGCGACCGTGACCGGCACGGGCGTCGGGGGGCGGATCCGCAAGCAGGACGTGCTCGACGCCGCGCAGCGCAAGCAGCAGCCCGCGGCGGCCGCCCCGGCGGCAGCCGCCGCCCCGTCCGCCCCAGCGCCCGCCGTACCCTCGCCGCTGCGGGGCACCACCGAGAAGATCTCGCGACTGCGCAGGATCATCGCGACCCGGATGGTCGAGTCGCTGCAGACCTCGGCCCAGCTCACCCAGGTGGTCGAGGTCGACGTCACGAACATCGCCCGCCTGCGGGAGTCGGTCAAGGCCGACTTCCTGGCGCGCGAGGGCGTGAAGCTGTCCTACCTGCCGTTCTTCGCCAAGGCCGCGATCGACGCGCTCAAGAGCCACCCGGCGTTGAACGCGACGATCGACACCGAGGCCGGTGAGATCACCTACTACGACCGCGAGAACGTCGCGTTCGCGGTGGACACCGAGAAGGGCCTGATCACCCCGGTGATCAAGGACGCGGGCGACCTGTCCGTGGCCGGCCTGGCCAAGAAGATCGCCGACGTCGCCGCGCGCACCCGGTCGAACCGGATCGGGCCGGACGAGCTCTCGGGCGGCACCTTCACGATCACCAACCTCGGCTCGGTCGGCGCCCTGTGGGACACCCCGATCATCAACAAGCCGCAGGTCGCGATCCTCGGCCCGGGTGCGGTGGTCAAGCGCCCGGTCGTGATCGACGACCCGAACCTCGGCGAGACGATCGCGGTGCGCCACATGGTCTACCTCGCGCTCACCTACGACCACCAGCTCGTCGACGGCGCCGACGCGGGCCGCTTCCTGCAGGACGTGAAGCAGCGTCTGGAAGCCGGCCAGTTCGAAGTGTGAGCCCCTCATCCGATGCCGAGTCGGCGCAGTCTCAGCTGAGATTGCGCCGACTCGGCATTTGCGGGCCGTGACAGGGTGGACCCATGGCGCTGACCGTCGTGATCGCGGGAGCCTCGGGGTTCCTGGGCAGCCACCTCTCGGACGAGCTGCGGGCGCGCGGCCACCAGGTGGTCACGCTGGTACGCCGCCCGGCGCACTCGGCGCACGAGTCGGCGTGGGACCCCTACGCCGGCACCTACGACCGCGACACGATCGAGCGCGCGGACGTGGTCGTCAACCTCGCCGGCACGCCGACGGTCGGCAACCCCCACTCGCGGACGTGGGCGCGCAACCTGCGCGCGAGCCGGGTCACCACGACCCGGGTGCTGGCCGAGGCGGTGGCGAGCAGCGAGCGGCGGCCGGCGTACCTCGCCGGCAACGCGATCGCCTGGTACGGCGACCACGGCGACGAGGTCGTCACCGAGTCCTCCGACAGCCGCGGCGACAGCCTGCTCACCGAGGTCACCCGCGAGTGGCAGGACGCGGCGACGCCGGCGGTCGAGGCCGGTGCCCGCGTCTGCTTCCTCCGCACCGCCCCGGTCATGGACCGGGCGGGCGCACCGCTCAAGCAGCTCGCCCTGCTGACCCGGCTCGGCCTCGGCGCGCGCCTGGGCAGCGGCCGCCAGCACATGGCGATGATCAGCCTGCGCGACTGGATCGAGGGCACGGCGCACCTGGTTGAGAGCGACGTGAGCGGCCCGGCCAACCTGTGCTGCCCCGAGACGCCGACCAACAGGGAGTTCACCGACGCGCTCGCCCGCGCGCTGCACCGCAGGGCGCTCCTCGCCGTCCCGAGCCCGGCGATCAGGCTCGGCGCCGGCCCGCTCTCGCCCGAGGCGCTCGGCTCGATCGACCTGCGCCCGACGGTGCTCGAGGCCAGCGGCTACGAGTTCCGCGACCGGAGCGTCGACGATGTCATCGCGGCGGGGCTGGCGCGACGGCGCTGACCCGCCACTCTCCCGCCACCACGCGCAGCGTCACCACGTGCCGACTCGGCCGGTCCCATGGCAGCGCCAGCCCGCCCGGCTCCGCCACGCCGCCGGCGAGGCGGTCGGTCACCGCCAGCACCAGCCGGTCCGGCGTACGCCGGCGGACGTCGACGTCGATCAGCTGCATCCGCAGGCCGTCGACCCGCAGCCCCCGGGCCGACCACTCCCGCAGCATCGCCGCGTCCCGCCGGCCGGCCGACGACCCAGGCGTGTAGAGCGCCCGCAGCGCCGCGACGTCTCCCGTCGCCCACGCCGCGGCGCGCTGCTCGTCCCACCGGTCGAGGACCGCGACGGGCGCGAGCGCCAGGGTGAGGATCAGGGGCAGCATAGTGACCGGATACCCGTTCCGAGGACTGCGCCGACGCTCGTCCACAGGGCCGCAGTAGGCTCGACGGCGTGGACTTCCAGGAGGCCGGACTCGTCGACTACCTCGTCGCGTGGGACCTCCAGCGCGAGATCCACGAGCGCGTGGCCGACGGCGACCAGCCGGACACCGTGCTGCTCCTGGAGCACCCGCCGGTCTTCACCGCGGGCAAGCGCACCGAGCCGCACGAGCGGCCGCTCGACCCCGGCGGCGCCGCCGTCGTCGACGTCGACCGCGGCGGCAAGATCACCTTCCACGGCCCCGGCCAGCTGGTCGGCTACCCGATCGTCGCGCTCCCCGACCACGTGCTCGTAGTCGACTACGTGCGCCGGCTCGAGGAGGCGCTGATCCGGGTCTGCGCCGACCTCGGCGTCACGACCGCGCGCGTGCCCGGCCGCTCCGGCGTCTGGCTGCGCGCCGACGAGCACGGCCCGGAGCGCAAGGTCGCCGCGATCGGCATCCGGGTCAGCCGCGGCGTCGCCATGCACGGCTTCGCGCTCAACTGCGACGTGGACCTCGGGTGGTACGACCGGTTCGTCCCCTGCGGCATCGCCGACGCCGGCGTCACCTCGCTGAGCCGCGAGCTGAGCCACGAGCAGGCCCGCGACGTCACCGTCGCCGACGTGCTGCCGATCGTGCGCCACCGGCTCGCGGAGTACCTCGCCTGGGCGCCGTACGACGCCACCCCCGACTACGACGCGCGCCCCGATCCGGCCCGGGGTCCCCGGATCGAGCTGCTCACGCCGTAGGGTCCCTCGGGTGAGCGACCTCGTCATCGAGGCGACGGGTCTGCGCAAGGAGTTCCGCGGCCGCCGCGGGCTGCGTGTGGCCGTCGCGGACCTCGACCTCGCCGTGCCCGCGGGCGGCGTGCACGGCTTCCTCGGTCCCAACGGCTCGGGCAAGACCACCACGATCCGGATGCTGCTCGGGCTCGCCCGGGCCACCGCCGGGAGCATGCGGCTCTTCGGCGAGCCGGTGCCGCAGCGGCTCCCCCACGTCGTCGACCGTGTGGGCGCGGTCGTGGAGAGCCCGAAGTTCTCCCCCAACTTCACCGGCCGCCAGAACCTCACCCTGCTGGCCCGCTCGATCGGCGGCTCGTCGGCACAGGTGGACGCCGCGGTCGAGACGGTCGGCCTGACCGGCCGCGACAAGGACCGCTACAAGTCCTACTCCCTCGGCATGAAGCAGCGCCTCGCGATCGCCGCGACCCTGCTCAAGGAGCCCGACCTGCTCATCCTCGACGAGCCGACCAACGGCCTCGACCCGGCCGGCATCCGCGAGATCCGCGAGACCATCCGCGGCCTGGGCGAGTCCGGCGTGACCGTGCTGCTCAGCTCGCACATCCTGGCCGAGGTCCAGCAGGTCTGTACGTCGGCCACGATCATCGGCCAGGGCCGGCTGCTCGCGTCCGGGCCGGTCGACGAGCTCGTCGGCGCCAGCACGGCGTACCGCGTCGGCGCCCCGGATCCGGCCACCGCGGCCCGGGTGCTGACGGACGCCGGGTTCACGGTCCACGACGGGCTGCTCGTCGAGACCGACCGGCCGGCCGCGGTCACCGCGGCCCTCGGCGGCGCCGGCATCTGGCTGACCGAGCTGACCCCGGTCCGCCGCGACCTGGAGGCGGTCTTCCTGGAGCTGACCGCCGGGACCGAGCTGGGCTCGGACCCGTTGCCGGCGGAGGTCGAGCGGTGATCCGCCTCGTCGGGGTCGAGCTGACCCGGCTGCGCTGGCGACGCGCCATCCTCCTGCTGCTGCTCTTCTGCATCGCGATCCCCGCGCTCATCGGTCTCACGCGGGCCTGGTCGACCCGGCCCGTCTCCGACAGCGAGGTTGCCTCGGTGATCGAGTCGAACAGCCGCGAGATCGACCGCTGCACCGAGCGCCCGCGGCGCTACGGCCTGCCGCCGAGTGCCGGTGAGCGGCAGTGCACGAACCAGATCGTCGGCTGGTACACCGGCCGCGAGCAGCTCACGCTCGCCAACGAGCGCGAGAGCGGCCCGGGTGTGGGCATCGTCGCCGTGCTCACCGCCCTCCTGCTCCTGGTCGGCACCACGTTCGCCGGCCACGACTGGAACAGCGGCTCGATGAGCAACCAGTTGCTGTTCGAGGCGCGGCGCGGACGGGTCTGGACCGCCAAGGCCCTCGCGGTGTCCGTCGTCGCGCTGCTCGCCGCGACGGTCGTCAGCACGGCGTACTGGCTCGCGATGTGGGCCACCATGCAGCTGCGCGACCTCCCGGTCGCCGACGGCGGCCTGACCGACACGCTGCTCTTCGCTCTGCGCGGCGCCGGCTTCGCGGCCGCCGCCGCGCTCGGCGGCTACGCGCTCACGATGCTGTTCCGGAGCACGGTCGCCACCGTCGGCGTCCTGTTCGGCGTCGCGGTCGCCGGCGGCATCGTGATCGCCACGCTCGGCCTCGGGGAGCAGTGGCAGCCGCAGAAGAACGTCGCCGCGATCGTCAAGGACGGCACCACCTACTACGTCGACGTGCCGGAGTCCTGCTACGTCGGCGCGAGGCAGCAGCCGCCCGAGCCGAACTCCGAGTGCGACGAGCAGCGCGACCTGTCGCCGTGGCGCGGCATCGGCTACTACGGCGTCGCGCTGGTCGGCACGGTGGGCGCGTCGGCGGCGTCGTTCCGGCGCCGCGACGTGCCCTGATCCGGGGTCGGCCGGGCTGGCTCCCCCGCGTACAGTTGGTCCACGTGACGCAGGCTGCCCCCGAAGGACGCAAGCTGCTCCGGCTCGAGGTGCGCAACGCGGAGACCCCGATCGAGCGCAAGCCGGAGTGGATCAAGACCCGGGCCAGGATGGGCCCGGAGTACCAACACCTCCAGAGCCTGGTGAGGTCCGAAGGGCTGCACACGGTCTGCCAGGAGGCGGGCTGTCCCAACATCTTCGAGTGCTGGGAGGACCGCGAGGCGACGTTCCTCATCGGCGGCGACCAGTGCACCCGGCGCTGCGACTTCTGCCAGATCGACACCGGCAGGCCACAGCCGCTCGACCGCGACGAGCCGCGCCGGGTCGCGGAGTCGGTGCGGACGATGGGCCTGCGCTACGCCACCATCACCGGCGTCGCGCGCGACGACCTCCCCGACGGCGGCGCCTGGCTGTACGCCGAGACCGTGCGTGCCATCCACGAGCTCAACCCGGACACGGGTGTCGAGAACCTCATCCCCGACTTCAACGGCCGGCCCGAGCTGCTGGCCGAGGTGTTCGAGTCCCGGCCCGAGGTGCTCGCGCACAACGTCGAGACGGTGCCGCGGATCTTCAAGCGGATCCGCCCGGCGTTCCGCTACGAGCGGTCCCTGGACGTGCTCACCCGGGCCCGCGACTTCGGGCTGGTCACCAAGTCCAACCTGATCCTGGGCCTGGGCGAGACCCGCGCGGAGGTCTCCCAGGCGCTCCAGGATCTGCACGACGCGGGGTGCGAGCTGGTCACCGTCACCCAGTACCTGCGGCCCTCGGTGCGCCACCACCCGGTCGAGCGGTGGGTCAAGCCCGAGGAGTTCGTGGAGCTGGCCGCCGAGGCCGAGGAGATCGGCTTCTCCGGCGTGCTCTCCGGCCCGCTGGTGCGTTCGTCCTACCGCGCGGGACGCCTGTACCGTCAGGCCATGGACACCCGCGCGGGCGTCTGACCATCCCACCCACGTAGAACGAGGCAGTCCGAGAGATGGCGAAGGAACCCAAACCCGTCGACCCCGAGAGCATGGGTCGGATGGCTCAGTTCGTCGAGACCTACCGGATGGCCAAGCGCTCCGACCGGGCGCTCCCCCTCTGGCTGCTCGGCTGCTTCGTCGTCGGCTTCGCGGCCGGCTTCTCGGTCTTCTGGTTCCTGACCAGCGGCGTCCTCGGCACGATCCTCTCGATCGTCGGCGGTCTGCTGCTCGGCGTGCTGCTGGCGATGATCGTGTTCGGCCGGCGGGCCCAGCGGGCGGCGTACGCCCAGATGGAGGGGCAGCCCGGCGCGGCCGCGGCCGCGCTCCGGATGCTGCGCCGCGGCTGGCGGTCCTCCCCCGCGATCGGGTTCACCAAGCAGCAGGACGTCGTGCACCGGGTGGTCGGCCCGCCGGGCATCGTCCTGGTCGGCGAGGGCAACCACCACCGCCTCAGGAGCCTGCTCGCCACCGAGCGCCGCAAGCACGAGCGGGTCGCCGTCGACACCCCGATCCACGAGGTGATCTGCGGGAACGGCGAGGGCGAGGTGCCCCTGCCCAAGCTGGTCAAGCACATCACCAAGCTCGGCCGCCAGGTCAAGCCGGCCGAGATGACCGACATCCTCAACCGGCTCAAGGCCCTGGACGCCAGCCGGTCGAACATCCCGCTGCCCAAGGGCCCGGTGCCGACGTCCATGAAGGGCATGCGGCAGAACATGCGGGGTCGGTGACGACCAGGGCGGTGACCGTCTCGGTCACCGCCCTGCGTCAGTCACGGGTCTCGACAGGCTCGACCACCGGGGCGGGTCAGGCGCTTCCCGACCCGCTGGTCATCCCCTGCATCATCTTCTCCAGGTCGGGCATCTTGGTGACCTGGTCGGCCGGCGGCGCCTCGATGGTGACGTCCTCGCCCCAGCCCGAGACGGTCATCTCCATCGAGCCGGACATGCCGCCCATCGGCATCTCGTCCATGCTCATCTTGCTGAACCGGCCCTGGTCGTCGAGCCACAGGCTGTAGGTCATGGTGGCCGGCAGCTGCGACTCGGCGCCCTTCGGCAGGTCGCCGCCCATCGAGTCGAGCATCTGCTTCATGTCGATCGTGAGGTCGTACTGGTCGAGGCCGTCCTGCTGGCCGGCGTACACGACCTGGGAGATGCCGTCCTGCATCGACGTCAGCATCTTGGCGGGGTCGAACTGGTCGAGCATGCTGCCCAGGCCCATCTGGCCGAGTGGGCTGTTGGGGTCGGCGGGGTCGATCCTCCAGAACTTGCCCTCGGTCATCTGGCCGAGCGAGAGGTACATGATGCCGCCGACCATCCGGACCTCCATGTCGCCACCGCCCAGGGGGGAGGTCATCGTCATCGCGACCTCGGGCGGGCTCTTGGTGTAGTCGATCTGGCCGTCGGCGGTCATCTCCCCCGCCGAGCCGGCGCTCATCTTCATCGACATGGTCGCGGTCGTGCTCGCCTCGAGGCCGTCGGTGACGGTCTGGACGAAGTCCGCGGGGGCGACCTCGTCGCCCTCCTGGAGATCGGCGGCAGCCGCGGCCTGGCTGGTCGGCTCGGAGGCGGCGTCGCCGCCGGAGTCGCTGCCGCAGGCGACCAGGCCGGAGGCGAGCAGTGGGGCCAGCGCGGCGGCGGCGAGGGTACGGCGGGCAGTGAGCGAGCGGGTCACGGTGGGCCTTTCCGAGGGAAGCGCGAGCAGGTCTCTGACGACCAGCATGTCCCCCGTGGCCAAACCGGCGAAACCGCCGGCGTCAAATCCGGGGAGAGCCCTTCTCGACCTGCAGTGCGACCTGCAGGGTCACGGTCGCCGAGCCGGCGAGCGTGTCCTGCAGGCCGCGGCGGTCCGGGCGGAACACCAGCGGCGGGATGACCAGGGCGACCGCCACCGCGCGGCCGAGCGAGCGCAGCGGGTCGACCCGGCCGGCGTCGGCGACGCGGACCGCGCGCAGCCGGGTCGCCATCTTCCCGAAGGATCCGCCCACGGTGCAGGTGAACACCGCCGACTCCACCACGAAGACCAGCAGGGTGTAGAAGCCGCCCGGCCCGCCCGTCGTACCGAAGACGGGGTAGAAGATGCTGACGACCAGCAGCGAGGCGAGCCAGTCGACGAGGAGCGCGAGCACGCGGCGCCCCCAGGACGCGGTCTCGTACGGGAGAGCTTGCGGGTCGGGCACGGGCGCCAGCGTAGGCGGGCCGGCGACCGGGCCGGTCGCCGGGCACCTGTTACACGCCCGAAACAAACCGGATACGGTCGAGAAACTGCCCCTGCGTACGTTGCGGACACCGCCCGGAGCAGCGTCGCCCCGGCACACCTGCTCCGCCACTCATGTCGGCTGCCCACGAGGGCAGCCAAGGAGGACGAATGTTCCAGAACAGCGACGAGCTGCTCAAGTTCATCGAGGACGAGGGCGTCGAGATGGTTGACATCCGCTTCGTCGACCTGCCCGGTATCGAGCAGCACTTCACCGTCCCGGTCTCGTCGTTCGACCAGTCGGTCTTCGACGACGGCCTCGCCTTCGACGGCTCCTCCATCCGGGGCTTCCAGGCGATCAACGAGTCGGACATGGCGCTGTTCCCGGACCCGTCCACGGCGTACGTCGACCCGTTCCGCACCGCCAAGACGCTGAACCTCGGCTTCTTCATCCACGACCCGATCACCGGCGAGGCCTACTCCCGCGACCCCCGCAACATCGCGCGCAAGGCGCTGGCCTACCTCAACACCACGGGCATCGCGGACACCGCGTTCTTCGCCCCCGAGGCGGAGTTCTACATCTTCGACAACGTCCGCTACTCCACCACCGCCAACGAGGGCTACTACCACATCGACTCCGTCGAGGGCTGGTGGAACTCCGGCAAGGAGGGCGACAACCGGGGCTACAAGACCCGCTTCAAGGGCGGCTACTTCCCGGTCTCGCCGTACGACCACTACGGCGACCTGCGCGACGAGATGGTCAAGAACCTCGAGGCCTGCGGCCTCCTCGTCGAGCGCGCGCACCACGAGGTCGGCACCGCCGGCCAGGCCGAGATCAACTACCGCTTCGACACGCTGCTCAAGGCCGCGGACGACGTGATGAAGTTCAAGTACCTCATCAAGAACACCGCCTGGGAGGCCGGCAAGTCGGTCACCTTCATGCCGAAGCCGATCTTCGGCGACAACGGCTCGGGCATGCACGTCCACCAGTCGCTCTGGAAGGACGGCGAGCCGCTCTTCTACGACGAGACCGGGTACGGCGGCCTCTCCGATGTCGCCCGCTGGTACATCGGCGGCATCCTCCGGCACGCCCCGGCGCTGCTGGCCTTCACCAACCCGTCGGTGAACTCCTACCACCGCCTGGTGCCGGGCTTCGAGGCCCCGATCTCGCTGGTGTACTCCTCGCGCAACCGCTCCGCGTCGGTCCGCATCCCGATCACCGGCGCGAACCCGAAGGCCAAGCGCGTCGAGTGCCGGTTCCCCGACCCGTCGGCGAACCCCTACCTCGCCTTCTCCGCGCTGATGCTCGCCGGCGTCGACGGCATCAAGAACAAGATCGAGCCGGCCGCCCCGATCGACAAGGACATCTACGAGCTCCCGCCGGACGAGATGGCCGAGATCGACCAGGTCCCCACCTCCCTCAGCGCCGTCCTCGACGCCCTCGAGGGCGACCACGACTTCCTCACCGTCGGCAACGTCTTCACCCCCGACCTGATCGAGACCTGGATCGACTACAAGCGCACCCACGAGATCGCCCCCGTCCAACTGCGCCCCCACCCGCACGAGTTCGAGCTCTATTACGACCTGTAGCCGCATCTAGTCACTTGTGCACGTAAAGCTCGAACTCACCGTTCGAGCACCGAGGGCCCTGGCTTAGCCAGGGCCCTTGTTGCGATACTCAGGCCAAGGCGAGGAACAGCTTTTCCATCTTCTTGACGTCCACGTTGTCTAGCCCTTCGTTGGATTCGGTGAGGCACTGCTGCAGCCCGGTGGCGACGATGGCGTAGCCGGCGCGGGAGAGCGCTTTGTTTACCGCGGCGAGCTGGGTGAGGACGGACTCGCAATCGGAGCCTTCCTCCATCATTCGGATCACGCTGGCGAGGTGGCCGTTGGCGCGCTTCATGCGGGTGATGATCGCCTTGATTTCGGTGGGCTCGAGGTCCATCAGGCCTGTCCTCCGTTCTGAGTAGAAGTGATATCGGCAGCCGCGACGGCCGACAGCGCCGCTAGGAGTCGCGCCCGTGCACCGTCGGAGACGGCACGCAGGGCGTCGCTGGGCTCGGCGACGAACGAGGTCATCATGGCCGGGTCGAAAGCCTCGACGACCGTGGTCGTCGCTCCCGTCGAGCGGACGACGACGTTGCATGGCAGCAGCGCTGCGATGGACGGCTCGGCCTGCAGCGCCTGGTGGGCGAGCTGCGGGCGGCAGGCTCCGAGGATCACCTGGGGCGCGACATCGACGTCGAGGTTGGTCTTGAGGGTCGACTTCAGGTCGATTTCGGTGAGCACGCCGAAGCCTGCCTCGGCGAGCTGCTCGCGTACGGCGGCCACCGTCTCCTCGTAGGGGCGCTCCGTGGTGATCGCGAGCGTGTAGTCGGCCATGGTCGTGCCTTTCGTCGGTCTCGTGGGTGCCCTTGCAGGCACCCTGTGCCGTCAACTGTACAACCCCCTGGGGGGTTGTGCTAACTTCTCACCACAACCCCCCAGGGGGTTCCGAACGACCGGGCCCTCGGGGCCAGAAGGGACATCAATCGATGCGTGAGATCGACATTGACCAGCTCGCCGCGGCGATCGACGGCGGCGCCCTGGTCGTGGACGTGCGCGAGACCGGCGAGTACGCCGAGGGGCATGTGCCCAGCGCCTTGAACATTCCCATGGGTCACCTGACCGGGCGCCTCGGCGAGCTTGACCGCTCGGCGGTCGTGCACGTGATCTGCGCGAGCGGCAACCGCAGCGCCGCGATGACCGACGTTCTCGTGGCCCAAGGCTTCGACGCCGTCAACGTCGTCGGCGGTACCGGCGCCTGGATCCGCTCCGGCCGTCCGATTGAGAAGGGCTGAGCATCGTGACCGGTAGTGCCCTCACCAACGACCTGACGATCGTCCCGATCGAGACCCCAACCCTGGGCGACCGCAGCTACCTCGTCCACGACGGTGAAATCGCATTCGTGGTCGACCCGCAGCGCGACATCGACCGGGTCCTGGGCCTGCTGGCCGAGCATCAAGTTCGCCTGACCCATGTCTTCGAGACCCACATCCACAACGACTATGTCACCGGCGGCCTCGCTCTGGCGCGGGCCACCGGCGCTGACTACCTGGTCAACGGCGCCGACGAGCTCGCGTTCGAGCGGACCCCGATCAGCGACGGCGACGTCGTCGAGGTCGGTGACCGCATGCGGATCACGGTGCTCGCCACCCCGGGCCACACCTTTACCCATCTGTCCTACGCCTTGCGCAACCTGGGCGCCGGAAGCGGCGCTGGCACGGAGGTGGGAGTCTTCTCGGGCGGCTCGTTGCTCTACGGGGCCACCGGCCGCCCCGACCTGCTCGGTCCCGAGCACACCCATGATCTGGTGCGCCACCAGCATGCTTCGGCGCACCGGCTGGCCGACCTGCTGCCTGACGACGCCGAGGTCTTCCCTACACACGGCTTCGGCTCCTTCTGCTCCGCCACGCAGTCCGACGCGACGTCCTCGACGATCGGCCGCGAGCGGGTGACCAACCCAGTGCTGACGCAGGACGAAGAGACCTACGTCCGCGACCTGCTGGCCGGGCTCGGCGCGTGGCCGGCCTACTACGCCCACATGGCTCCGGCCAATGCCGCCGGCCCCTCCGCGCCCGATCTGAGCCCGCCCAAGCGGGCCGACGCCACCGAGCTGCGCCGACGCATCGAGGCCGGCGAGTGGGTCGTCGACCTGCGCAACCGCACCGCCTTCGCGGCGGGCCACGCCCCCGGCACTCTCAACTTCGGGCTCGATGGCGGGTTCGCGACCTACCTCGGGTGGCTGGTCCCCTGGGACACCCCCATCACGCTGCTCGGCTCGAGCGCCGAGGACGTGGCCGAGGCCCAGCGCGAACTGGTTCGCATCGGCATCGACCGTCCGGCCGCCCACGCGACCGGCGGCCCCGAGGACTGGAGCACCCAGACGCCAGTCAGCTTCGCGACCGCGACCTTCGCCGACCTTGCCCAGGTCCGCCACCACCGCGACGTGGTCATCCTCGACGTCCGCCGCACCGACGAGCACGAGGCGGCCGCCATCACCGGCGCCGTCAACGTGCCACTGCACGAGCTGTGGACCCGCATCGACGAGGTCCCGACCGGCGAGGTCTGGGTGCACTGCGCCGGTGGCTACCGCGCCTCGGTCGCCGCCTCGATGCTGCACGCCCACGGCCGCACATTGGTCGCCATCGACGACAGCTTCGACAACGCAGAGGCCGTCGGCCTGCACCTGGTCGGGCCCGAGGCCTAATCATGACCCTCGTCCTCGCGGTCGCCGCCGGCGCGCTCATCGGGCTCAGCCTGGGCGCACTCGGCGGCGGCGGCTCGATCTTGGCGGTGCCGGTGCTGGTCTACCTCCTCGACCAGAGCCCCGCCCAGGCCACGACCGGCTCCCTGGTCGTCGTGGGCGTCACGGCGCTGATCGGCGCCGTGGCCGCAGGCCGCGCGGGCCACGTGATGCTGGGGCGCGGGGTCGTCTTCGGCCTCGTCGCCATCGGCGGCGCCATCCTCGGCGCCAAGGCCTCGGCGCGCGTGGGCGAGGATGTGCTGCTCGCCGCCTTCGCGGCCCTCATGCTTCTCGTCGGCGCTCTCATGGCCATCCGGCAGCTGCGCCACGAACGCCATGGTCCCCAGCATGCTGCGCGCCCGGCCCTGGACGACCCGATCATCACCTTCAGCCCCACCTTCGCGTGCGCGTGCCCTCGGGCGCTCAAGGTGCTCCTCACTGCCACGCTCGTCGGCCTGTTGACCGGCTTCCTGGGCGTGGGGGGCGGCTTCATCGTCGTACCAGCCCTGCTGCTGGGGCTCGCCCTCCCCCTCCCCTACGCCGCCGGCACCTCGCTGGTCGTCATCACAATCACCAGCGCCACCGCCCTCGCGGCCCGGACGGGCGTGGGCAGCGCCCCCGACTGGGGCGTCGTCCTGGCCCTCACCCTCGCTTCAGCCCTGGCGGCGGTCGCCGGCGCCCGCATCGCCAACCGTGCCGATACCCGACACCTCTCCGGCGCCTTCACCGCCCTGGTCCTCGCGGTCGCCGTCTACACGGCCGCCCGGGCAATCCCCGCCCTTCTCTGAACACGGCCATCGCTCACACACTCACCGAACGGAACACTCATGAGCACCACCACCGCCCCGTCGAGGGGCGCCTCCCCCGACTTCACCCCCGGCTTCCGCCCCGGACCCCTCGGCCGCCTCGGCCTCTGGGTCACCAACCACGCCAAGCTCGTCACCGGCGTCTGGCTGCTGCTCATCATCGGACTGGGCGCCTTCGCCCCCCAGGTCGAGCACAACCTGTCCGGCGCCGGCTGGCAGGCCGACGGATCGGAGTCCGTCGCTGCGCGCGAGCTCGCCCAGAAGAGCTTCGGCGGCAACGCCTCCTCGGCCATCCAGGTCGTCGTGCACTCCACCGACGGACCCGTCACCGAAGGCCCCGGCGCCGAGGTCCTCGACCGGGTGACCCGGGCGCTCGAGGCCGAACCGCGCATCGCTGAGGTGATCGCGCCGATGCCCGGCGCGACCATCAGCCAGGACGGCAGCACCGCGATCATCCTCGCGGGCGCGGGTGCCGACACCAACGAGATGGTCCGGGTCGCCACCGACCTCAAGGGGGACCTCCAGGATCTCTCGGTTGACGGCGTCCAGGTCAACCCGACCGGGTCCTCGCTGCTCTGGTCGGACTTCAACGAGGCCAACCTCGAGGCGATGCTGAAGTCCGAGATGGTCTCCTGGCCCGTCACCATGGCGATCCTGGTGCTCGCCTTCGGCGCCCTGGTCGCCGCAGGCCTCCCCTTGATCCTGACCCTCGCAGGCCTCGTCGCCTCCGCAGGCTCGCTGGTGCTCATCAACGAGCTCGTGCCGGTCTCCATCTGGGCGATGAACTTCGCGATGATGTTCGCCCTCGCGCTCGGCATCGATTACGCGCTGTTCCTCGTCGTGCGCTACCGCGCCTCCCGCATGGGCTCGGGCAACTCGGCACGGCAGGCCGTCGCCGAGACGATGGACACCGCCGGCAAGGCCGTGCTGCTCTCCGGCGCCACCGTGCTGATCTCGCTGTCGGCCGTGATGTTGGTGCCGTCACCGTCCTTCCGCTCGATGGCCGGGGGGATCATGCTCTCGGTGGTCTTCGTCCTGGCGGCCACGCTCACCCTGCTCCCGCTGGTGCTGTTCAAGCTCGACCACAAGATCAACAAGCTGTCCCTGCCGTGGGTCAAGACCGGGGAGCACCGCTCCCCGAAGTTCGCCGCCTGGGGTGAGCGACTCTGGAAGCGGCCGCTCGTCTGGGGACTGAGCGCGCTCATCGTGCTCCTCGCGCTCGCCGCACCGATCGTCGGACTCAAGACCGCGATGCCCTCGATCAAGGTCCTGCCCGAGGACGCCAGCGCCCGGATCGGCTACGACCTGGTCCAGGAGTCCTTTGGCGAAGGTGCCCCCGGCACGCTCCAGATCGTGATGAAGGCCTCCGACGCCGAGACCGCGAGAACCGTGCTTGCCTCCGACCCCGGAATCGCCGGAGCGATGCCCGCCATGCCGGCAGCCGACGACAGCGGGTTGGTCCTCGTCCCGGCCGTGCCGACCGTCGACCCCTCCGACCCCGCTCTGAGCGACACCGTCGACCGGCTGCGCGTCGACCTGCCCGACAGTGCGCTCGTCGGAGGCGCGGCGGTGGAGAACCTCGACCTCAAGGCCCAGCTCGACGACTCCACGCCGCTGGTGATCGCGGTTGTCCTTGTGCTCGGGTTCCTGCTGTTGCTGGTGGCGCTCCAGGCGCCGCTGATCTCGTTGCTCGGCACGCTGGCCAGCCTGCTGTCGACCGCCGCTGCCTTCGGCGTGGCCCGCCTGGTCTTCCAGGAAGGCGTCGGCTCCGACCTCTTCGGCTTCGAGAGCCAGGGCTTCCTCGACGCGTGGGCGCCGGTCTTCTTCTTCGCGATGATCTTCGCGATCGCCATGGACTACACAGTCTTCCTGCTGGCATCGGCCAAGGAGCACTACGAGCACTCCGGCGACCCGAAGGACGCGATGGTCGGTTCGCTGGCCCACTCCGGGCGGGTCATCTTCGCAGCCGGCGCGGTCATGGTCGCGGTGTTCTTCACCTTCGCGCTCTCTGGCCCGCTTCCACCCAAGGAGATGGGCATCGTGCTCGGCGTCGCCGTGCTGCTCGACGCCTTCCTCGTGCGGCTCGTGCTGCTGCCGGTCCTGCTGCGCCTCACCGGCAAAGCCGCCTGGTGGTCGCCGGCCTGGCTGCGCAAGGCGCTGCCGACCATCACGTTCTCGCACGGCTGATCACCCCTTGACCGCCGTGGCGTGCCCCCTACGCCGCGGCACGTGGTCCGGGCGCCCGTCCCCCACGGGCGTCCGGACCACACCTCCCATCACCGTGTCACCACCTTCACCATTCCTGCACCATCACCTCGAACCGAAGGAGCTCCACCATGTGCCGAGCAGTCAGCTGCAAGAAGTGCGGCAAGACCACCTGGGCAGGCTGCGGCCAGCACGTCGACCAGGTCCTCGCCCGCGTCCCGCGCGCCGACCGGTGCGCCGGCCACCCCCACGAGCCCGCCTCCGGGTTCTTCAGCCGCCTCTTCGGAGGCAAGGCATGAACCTCGACCGCGCCGTCCTCCTCCTCGCCGGCACCATGACCCTGCTCAGCGCCCTGCTGGTGGCCCTCGTGTCACCGTGGTGGCTGTTACTGACCGCCTTCGTCGGGCTCAACCTGGTCCAGTCGTCCGTCACCGGCTTCTGCCCCGCGGCGGTCATCTTCCGCCGCCTCGGCGTCAGCAACGGGTGCGCCTTCCGATGAGCGACGACGGCTCTGCCCACTGGGATGCTGTGTTCGCGTCGCGCGACCTCGACACGGTCTCGTGGTTCGAGGAGACGCCCACCCACTCCGTGGAACTGCTGTGTTCACAGCCCGGCTCAGTGATCGACATCGGTGCTGGCGCCTCCCGACTCCCTGACGCGCTCCTCGCCGACGGGCGCGACGACATCACCGTTCTCGACATCTCGAACGAGGCGCTCGCAGTGACGCGCAAGCGTCTCGGCTCCGCGGAGGGGCGGGTCGCCTACGTCGTCAGCGACGTCCTCGCCTGGGAGCCCGCGCGCACCTACGACGCCTGGCACGACCGAGCCGTCCTCCACTTCCTCACAGCTCCGGCCGACCAAGCGGCCTACGTCGACCTGGTCGCCCGCGCCCTCTCCCCCGACGGCCTACTGGTCCTGGCCACATTCGGGCCCGACGGACCCACGTCCTGCTCAGGCCTGCCGACGGCCCGCCACTCCGCCAAGGACCTCGCCACCCTCGTCGCGCGTGCCTTCACCCTCACCCATGCCGAAACGCGGATCCATCGGACCCCCGGCGGCTCCGAGCAGCAGTTCACCTGGATCAGTGCTCGGCGCACGGACGGCTCTCATTGATCTGCGCGACTCCCCGGGCTGGCGACGTTCAGCCGATCTAGAAAGCGGCTGACATCTAGATCAATCTAGGCGCTCCCACTCATCCGGGGCCGCCCAGAGCAACGCGGTAGCCTGTTACACATCCGGTACAAACAGCCGGCCAACCTCGACGTTTGCGCAGGTCAGCATGGGTCAGTCAGTCAGTATTACGACATCTGAGAGACGTCGAAGCGCCGAAAGGGCTCTTGACCTGCGGAAACGCAGCGTCCGGGGCCCTTTCGGTTGCCCTGAAAGCAGGCAAGATTCCGCAGAGATTCCACAGGAGATCGAAGGCAGGCCCGCTCAAGACGCGCCCATGGACCAGGCGCTGCCCTGGAGCGCGTCGCCCACGGGGTCTACAAGGACGCCGGTGCTCCCGCCGGCCCGCACGACGACCTGAAGGCAGCCTGGCTGAGCACCGATCCGAAGACGATGGGCGAGGCGCGCATCAAGGACCTCGCCAACGGTGTCGTTGTGGCAGGAGAATCCGCCGCCGACCTGCACGGCATCGGTGACTTCCGCGCCCTGCGGCACGAGTTCGTCTCCCCCGCCCGCCGCCAGAGTCAGCGCAGCGCAATCCGCTACCGCCAGCGCACCCTTGACCCCGGCGACGTCACGCTCGCCGACGGCCTGCCGGTCATGACGATGGAGCGCACCATCGCCGATCTCATCGAACAGGGCGACCTCAGCCTCGTCGCCGACGCACTTCGCGACGCGTCCAGCAAGCGCACCTTCGACCTCCAACGCCTGCGGGAGCTTCTCGCTCCCCTTGCCGCGCGTGAGGGGTTCAGGAAGGACGACGGAGAGGCACTGCTGAACCGCCTGATGGAGATCGCAGGCATCGACGTCGAGTCGCTGACGCGGCTCATCGCGCGTTCGCCGACGTACAGTTCCCTCGCCCAGGTGGCCAGACTCGTCAGAAATGTTGATGCCGCCAGCGGCGCGCGCGGAGAAGGCGTGCCTGGCCGCCGATACGATGGATTCATGGCCGAGACGGCAGCGCCGACCCGCAAGCCCCTCAGCGGCCCAACCGGCCGCCGCGTGGCGGCCCACCGTGGCGAGCTGCTCGAGGTGCTGCGCCGTCACGGCGTCACAAGACCCGAGGTCTTCGGAAGTGCTGCGCGTGGTGACGACCACGAGGGCAGCGACGTCGACATCCTGGTCGACTTTCCTCCGGGGACAAGCATCATCGACATCATCGGCATCCAGCACGAGCTGGAGGATCTCCTTGGCGTGCCGGTCGACCTGGTCCCCCGCAGCGGGCTGAAGGAGCGCGTGCGCTCCCGCGCGGCGAAGGACCTGCTTCCACTGTGAGCCGATCCGACGCAGAGGCCCTCGACGACATTTCGGCGGCGATCACGTCGATCCGTTCACACCTGCAGCACGGACCGATCAGCATGGAGATCGTGATGGACGCCGTGGCCATGCGGCTCCTCGAAATCGGTGAAGCGGTGAAAGCGCTCAGCACCGAGACAACCGACATCGAGCCGGAGATCAGGTGGCGCGAGATCGCCGGCATGCGGGACTTCCTTGCCCACCACTACTTCGCAACGAACCCCGAGATTGTCCAAGCGGTGATCGATCAAGATCTGCAGCCCCTCGCCGAGGCTGTCGAGCGAATGCAGGCACGACTGCCGCGTCACGAAGCCGACGCGTAGTCCCAAGCGCCTTTCGGCCCGGTCACATCGCCAGCCCATTCCGACGGGCAACCTCCCCCAGTCTGTCGAGCGCATCAGCAGCGTGGCGGCGGATCGTCCGCTCCGCGAGCGCATGATCCTGGCTCACCAACTGGGCCACCGACGGCGTCGTCAGCCCCGCCCGACCTCGCCGCAACGGCGCACCCGCCAGGTTGGCCGCGAGAGCCAGATCGAGCAGCAGGTCGCGGTCCTGGTCGGACAGCGCTCCGGAGTCGAGCGCCCGTCGCAGGAGCCCGATGAGCTGCTCCCGCGGCTCCTCAGCATCCGGTTCCTCGGCTGGGATTGTCTCGTCGTACCGCTCGATGAGCACCGAGCTAGCCCACGTGGGGTCGCGACGCTTGGCCAGCTCGCCGAAACCGAGCTCGGCCATGGACTCGCGCTCGACCCGCCTGAGGATCGTGGTCGCGACGTACGTGTCGTCGGCGGGGTCGTGGTCGCAGATCTGGATCCACAGCTGGCCTGCGACCACCTCGTCGATCGCGTCGGTGAGTCGGCGCAGTCGACCGGCGACCCGCGAGGCACCAGGTACCAGCAGCCAGGCAAGTGCGACGTAGGCGCGCGGATCGCGCTCGGCCAGGCGCCGAAGACCTGCCAGTACGGCGTCTCGTTCGGCGGGTGTTGCTTGCTTCATCCACCGCGGGAGAGTCGCGATGTCGTCAGCGACGCTGAGCGCCGGCTCGACGTCCTGCCAGCGTGGCCACTCGGCACGCACTTCCTGCATGTTCGGGGCGTCGAGGTCGTCGACACCCAGGCACTTGGCAACGCTCATCACGCTGCTCCTTCCTGTTCGCCCAGGGGTGGGCGACAGGTAGGTGTGCAGGCGCTCCCAGATCGCGAAGAATAGATCTGGCTGGATATGTACGATGCTGGTGTGGCGAACTGGAGATCTCAGCCCCAGACGGTGATCGAGGAAGCCCGCTTGGCGAGCGGGCTGGGCCAGGCCGAGCTCGCTGCCCTCTCCGGGACCTCCCAACCGACGCTCTCGGCCTACGAGCGCCGCAAGAAGACGCCCGGCCTCGCGGTGGCGGAGCGCATCGTGAACGCAGCCGGCTGGAACATCGCCCTCCAGCCTCGCGTCAGCTTCACCGAGCACCCGGCGCCACCGGGATTCCGATTCCCGTTCACCGTCCCCGACCGGCTGTGGCGGCTCGAAGCCCCAGCTTGCTTGCGCACGATCAAGTTCTTCGACCTGATCGACGAGGACAACGACAAGTTCTGGTGGGACCTCTCGCACCGGGCCGACCGCAAGCTCGTCTACGAGCGACTCCTCACGTACGGCGACGAGGGGAGCTTGCGCCTCTACCTCGACGCCGCCCTCCTCATCGACCTGTGGCCCGAGATGGACGTGCCCGAGCCGATGCGTACGCACTGGGCGGCGATCATCGACGCCACGCTGCAGGCGCCGATCCCGCCCGAGCACGAGATGGGCCGCCACGACGAGGACACCCGGCGCACGCCCATCGACGTAGTCAGGCACGCAACGTCGTAGGCCGAGGATGTCCCAGCTCCGATTGCCCGGTGCATGTCGGAGGATCCAGTTAGCGTGTCTCACGAGCAAGCGAGGAGCAGCAATGGCGAAGTACTCGGTGACGCAGTCTGCTGTCACGCAGTTGTTGGCAGACGTGAAGAGCGACCGGATCGCGATCCCGGAGCTCCAGCGTCCGTTCGTCTGGGACAGCGTCAAGGTCCGCGACCTGATGGACTCGCTCTACAAGGGCTACCCCGTCGGCTACCTGATCACCTGGCAGTCGGTCGGCGCGAAGCTCAAGGGCGGCCAGGTCGCCGCTCACCAGCAGATCCTGATCGACGGCCAGCAGCGCATCACCGCCCTCAGGGCGGCCGTCGCCGGCCTCACGGTGATCAACAAGCGGTACAAGTCCGTCCGGATCACGATCGCCTTCAACCCGATCACCGAGGAGTTCGCGACCCTGACACCGGTCATCCGTAAGAACCCACAGTGGATCGCCGACATCAGCGAGTACTTCAACTCCGAGTCGCCGCTGTCCTTCGCGCGCGAGTACCTCGAACGCAACCCCGACGTCGATGCCAAGATCTTCGAGACCAACCTCGCCCACCTGGGCCGGATCCAGAACGCGCAGATCGGCATCATCGGCCTCGCCGACGACCTCGACGTCGAGACCGTGTCCGAGATCTTCATCCGGATCAACTCCAAGGGCGTCCCGCTAAGCAGCGCAGACTTCGCGATGAGCAAGATTGCGACTTACGGCAACCGGGGTCGCAACCTGCGCAAGCTCATCGACTACTTCTGCCACCTCGCCGTCGCTCCGCATGCGTACGCCGACATCAAGGAGAACGACACCGAGTTCGCCGAGACGCCATACCTCAAGGCCGTCAGCTGGCTCAAGGACGAGGCCGAGGATCTCTACGACCCGGAGTACAGCGACATCATCCGCGTTGCCGGCCTCGTCGGCTTCAGCCGCGGCAAGGCGTCGAGCATCGTCAGCGAGCTGTCGGGCCGCGACCCGGAGACACGCAAGGTCGACGAGGAGCGCATCCCCGTCGCTTACGACAAGCTTGAGCGGGCGCTTCTCCAGATCGTCAGCAACTACCACTTCGACAACTTCCTCATGCTCATCAAGTCCGCCGGCTTCATCACCCCGGGCATGGTGAACTCGAAGAACGCGCTCAACTTCGCCTACGCCCTTTACCTCCGACTCCGGGAGGACAAGGAGATGACCGAGGGCGAGCGGAAGCGCATCGTGAAGCGCTGGTTCGTGATGTCGATGCTCACCGGGCGGCACTCGGGCAGCTTCGAGTCCACGTGGGAGCAGGACATCCGCCGAATCGGCGAGCAGGGCGCTGCGAACTACCTCAAGCAGATCGAGGAATCCGAGCTCTCCGACGCCTTCTGGGCCGTCACCCTCCCTGCCGCACTGGAGACGACCAGCACGGTCAGCCCGTTCTTCCAGGCGTTCCTCGCCGCGCAGGTCACCACGAACGCCCGGGGGTTCCTCTCCAAGGGCATCACAGTCGCCGCCATGCACCAACAGTCCGGCGACATCCACCACATCGTGCCGAAGGACTATCTACAGAAGAACGGCTACCCCGACCGCGGCGACTACAACCAGGTGGCCAACTTCGCACTGACCGAGACGTCGATCAACATCAGCATCAGCAACAAACCCCCGATGCAGTACATGGCGGGCATGGCCTCCCAGATCGAGTCGGGGCTGCTGACCCTGGGCGAGATCACCGACGCGACCGACCTGGCCGCCAACCTCGCGGAGAACGCCATCCCGGCGAACCTCGTCGAGGTCACGGCAGGGAGCTACAGGGAGTTCCTCGTTGGGCGCCGGAGGCTCATGGCCGCGACCATCCGCGACTACTACCAGGCGCTCTGATCAGGGAAGACGTGGCCTTGGTGCAACCAGTCGACGCGTTTACGCCACTCCTGCCGGGGATTGGCTTCTCCGGCTACAGGTCCTTCGCGGAGTGGCAAGAGTTCTTGTTTCCCACCAAGGTCACGGTACTTGCGGGTGTGAACAACAGCGGCAAGTCCAACGCTCTCCGGTTCTTGCAGCACGTGCTGCCGAAGGTGGGCGCCAGAGGCGGCAACCCCACCCAGCCGCCGAGCCCCCCACAGCTCGACGACCTGGACCGCCCCAGGGGCTTTCAGGACGAAGCGCGACTCGAGATCGGGATCCCAGTTCCTCTCGGGGCCTTCGGAGACCCCCAGGATCCGGCAAATCGAAACGGTCGGGTCAACCCGCAAGATCTCAACAGCTTCCGCGAGGGCGCGATGGCGCTCCTGGCAGAGGACACCTGCTACTGGTCGCGCTTCATGCTCGTCGACAATCAGTTCGTCCCGAACCCCGCTCGTCGCGACCAGGCCATCTCCGGTTGGCCCAACTGGCAGAATTCGCACTTCGACCAGGCCCTCCGCACTCTCGGGGGCGGCGCCGTCAACGCCGAAAACGTCATGGAGCGGATTCTGATCTCGATCGGTGGGTTCTCCGCACTGCCGCCAGTGGTAACGATCGCCAGCGCCCGCCGAGTCGAAGCGACCGAAGACGATCAGCCGGATTGGCTTTCGGGGCGAGGCATCATCCGCGCTCTCGCCACGCTGCAAAGCCCACCCCACGATCAGTGGGCGTCGGCTCAGCCCCGTTGGGCCGCGATCAATCGATTTGTGCAGACGGTCCTTGGCGACCCAGCGGCGTCGCTCAACGTCCCCTTCGACTTCTCGACGATCCAGGTCGAGACCCCGCAACGTGTGCTCCCGCTGGCGAGCCTGGGTAGCGGGGTCGAGCAAGTCATCGTGCTTGCGGCGGCCGCGACCGTTACCTCGCGATCACTGGTCTGCCTTGAGGAGCCCGAAACCAACCTGCATCCGCTGTTGCAGAAGAAGCTCATCCGGTACCTGACCGACGAGACGGACAACCAGTACGTGATTGCGACCCACTCGTCTCACCTCCTCGACGACGACCGAGCCACGGCGTATCACGTACGTCTCACCCAGAGCGGAAGCGTTGCGCGGTTGGCGAAGAGGCCCCACGAGCTTGTCGAGATCTGCCACGACCTGGGCTACCGGCCTTCGGACCTGCTCCAGGCCAACTGTGTCGTATGGGTGGAGGGTCCGAGGAATGATCAGAACCTGTGGATGGCTCTCGGTGGGGTGACGTGAAGCGGGCGCACCTCCCGAGCA
>NZ_BAAGRO010000002.1:0-7267 GCF_054782915.1 Nocardioides hungaricus
CTCGGTGCCACCGGCCCGTCAGGAGATCCTGGACGCTCTGGTCAAGCGAGCCGAGGAGCTGTCGGCGATGCACACCCGCAACTTCATGTGAATCCCGGACTTCATGTGAAGAGTCCGCACCGTAGCGGGCTCAGCGGGCTACTTCGCGGTGGTGGTTGTCGAGGCGTCGGGTCCGGCCGTGGTGGTCGAGGTGTTCTAGTAACGGGATGATTGCTCGTCGGGTGGTGTTTAGTGTTTGGCGGGCGGTGCTGGTGGTGAAGGGTTGTTCCAGGCGGGCGAGTTCACGCATGGCCAGGGTGGGGGCGGTGGGTAGGAGTACTACGGTGTCGTCGAGGAGCAGCAGTCGTCCTGCGCGCTCGGCTGCGGCTAGTTCGCGGGTGCCGAGGCCGAGGGCGGCCAGCTCGTCGGCTCGGGGGGCATCGAAGGGGTGTTCGGTGAGTCTTGCCTCGAGGGCGGTGATGGGTGCCTCGGCTGTGCCGAGGTCTGTTGTGCTGCCGGGGAGGCGGACCCGCCCGTCGGCCTGTTCGAGGCCGGCGTCGGTGACCAGCCGCGGTAGGAAGCGTCCGGCGGGGTGGCCGAGTTGGTTGCGGAGCGTGCCCAGCGAGACGCCGCCGGCCAACGGGTCCTGGCGGTGGGCGGTCTCCACGATCGTGCGCACCTGGTCGCGCCACTGTGCGTAGGACGGCTGGTGCACCCACCACTGGTCGATCTCGGTGATGTCGGCTGGTGGCGGGTCGGGGAGGGAGAGACCGAGCCGTCGCAGCGCGGATCGCTCCACTGCTCCGTGGCGGGCCAGGGTGGCGATGAGGTTCCCGCCCGGGTCGGTGGCCGCGAGCGCTGCTGCGCGTCGTGCTCCGTCGCCGCGGCGGCGCAGTGGCGGCGGATCGGGGTCGAGGACATGAGCCCCGCCGAGGACCCGGCGGGCACCGGGGTCGTGCAGCAGCAGCCGGTCTCCCACGACCAGCGGGAGCGGCCGGTCCAGGGTGATGCGGGCGTGGTCGGGGTCGAAGCGCCGCAGCCGGGCCGGGATGGCCGCGGTGCCGACATGGGCGGTGAGCTGCTCGGGCGCCTGGTCCCACGGGATCCTGCCGGTGCGACGCACGTCCACGACCACGGTGAGCGGCCAGGCGCCGGGGGTCAGCAGGACATCGCCGCGGACAACGTCGTCCATGGCGACGCCGCGCAGGTTGAGCGCGGCCCGGTCGACCGGGGCCAGGTACTCGTGGTCGGCGCCTTTGCTCTGCAGGCCACGGATAGTGACCTCACGAGGCTGCCCGCCGGAGCCGATCAGCGTGAGGTAGTCCCCGCGAGCCACGCTGCCTTCCGCGAGGGTGCCGGTGACGACCGTGCCGGCGCCGGTGATCGTGAACGCGCGATCGACCCAGAGCCGCACGTCCGCGTCGGGGTCGGGGGCGGGCACACCGGCCAGGACGTCGTCGAGCGCGGATCGGAGGTCGTCGAGGCCGGTGCCGTCCTTCGCCGAGACCACGACCGCGGGGGCCTCGGCCAGACCCGTGCCGGCGAGCTCGGCGCGCGCCTCCTGCAGCGTCTGCTGGACACGGCCGGGAGCACGGTCGGGGGCGCGGTCGGCACGGGAGATCACCAGGAGCCCGTGCTCGATCCCGAACGCGGCCACGGCGTCGCGGTGGTCGGTGGACTGGGCCGACCAGCCCTCGTCGGCAGCGACCACGAAGCACACCACCGGGGTCGGTCCGAGCCCGGCGAGCATGTTGGTCAGGAACCGCTCGTGCCCCGGCACGTCCACGAACGCCACCTGGCTCCCCGAGGGCAGCCTGGTCCAGGCGAAGCCCAGATCGATGGTGAGGCCGCGTCGTCGCTCCTCTGCCCAGCGGTCGGGCTCCATCCCGGTCAGCGCGCGGACCAGGGTGCTCTTGCCGTGGTCGACGTGCCCGGCAGTCGCGACGACGAAGGACTCCGTCACCGCAGCCCGTCCTCCAGCCTGCTTCCCGGCCCGTCCTTCAGCCCTTCTGGCCTGGGTTTTGGCCCGGGTTCTGGCCGGTGTTCTAGGTCGTGTAGCGCGGTCCGGATCGCGGCGAGGAGACGTCCGTCCTCGGGGGCGGGCACGCACCGCAGGTCGACCAGGCATCGTCCCTCGTGGACCCGGGGCAGGACCGGCGGGTCGCCGCCGCGTAGCCGGGCGGCCGCGGCCTCGGGGAGCTGGACCGCCCACCCGGGCAGCAGGACACCGGCCCCACCGCCGCCACCGACACGCCCGTCGTGGGGCACCACGGGCGCGTCGAGTGCCGCGCCGAGCGCCTCGGCCCGGCGCCGCAGGGTCGACTCGTCGGCGTGCAGCGCCTGATGGACCGGTGGCTCATCCCCGCGCAGTGTGGCCTCGAGCGCGGCCAGGGTGAGCTTGTCGGCCCGGAACGCGCGCGCCAGCGGGTGCCGGGCCAGCCGGCCGATCACATCACCGCGACCCAGGAGGATCCCCGCCTGGGGGCCGCCTAGGAGCTTGTCGCCGCTGACCAGCACCAGGTCAGCGCCCTCGGCGAGCGCGGTAGCGACATCGGGCTCGTCTGGCAGCATCGGGTCCGGTGCGAGCAGGCCGCTGCCGAGGTCGACGACCAGCGGCACCTCGTACCCGTCAGCGAGCTCATCGACGAGCGAGCGGAGCTCGGCCAGCGACACCGACGCGGTGAAGCCCTCGACCCGGAAGTTGCTCGGATGCACCTTGAGCAGACAGCCGCTGTCGGGGCCGAGCACCACCGCATAGTCGGCCACATGGGTGCGGTTGGTGGTACCGACCTCACGCAGCCGGGCGCCGGTCGACTCGATCAGCTCGGGCAGCCGGAAGCCGGCGCCGATCTCGATCAGCTCGCCGCGGCTGACCACCACCTCCCGGCCAACCGCCAGCGCCGTCGTGGCCAGACACAACGCGGCAGCCCCGTTGTTGACCACCAGGACGTCCTCGGCCTGCGGGCAGGCCTCGAGCAGCGCCGCCCGGGCGGCGGCACCCCGCCGGGACCGGTCCCCGGTGGCGAGGTCCAGCTCCACCTCGACGTACCCACTCGCCACCAGCAGCGCGTCCACTGCGGCGCCCGACAACGGCGCCCGGCCGAGGTTGGTGTGCACCACCACGCCGGTCGCGTTGAGCACCGGACGCAGCGAGGTAGACCGGTACGCCGACGCTGCCGCCAGCACCGCGGACTCCACCTCCTCCGGCGCGATCACACCCTCTCGTGCCTGCTGCTGCACGCCACGCACCAACCCCAACAGGTGATCGGTGCGGGGGATCCGGCGACGCGGGTCGGTGGTCATGGCCCTCCTGGCGCCTCGTGGCTGACACCCTTGTGACTGCGCGTCCTGGCGGGTGTGGCGGAGGCGGACGGGAATCGAACCCGCCAGACCGAGATACTCGACCTCACCGGTGTTGAAGACCGGGGGGACCACCAGGAACCCAGACACCTCCCCGCCACACCCATCTAACCATGCACCACCGGTGGCGGCTCCACGTCCATGCGTGGCGCGCAGGTGGACCCATGGGCCGGCCCGTCCGCCGGCGGATGACTCCGCTCCGGTGTCCTACACGGTAGTGCCGCACTACGGTGATGAACGTGACCACGCAGGAACGCCGGCGGCTGACCGACTACGCGCATGGCGGAGGCTGCGCCTGCAAGATCCCGCCCGGCGAGCTCGAGGAGGCCGTCCGCGGACTCACCGGCCAGACCGGAGACGGCATCCTGGTGGGCCTCGACGACGGCGACGACGCGGCAGCGGTCCAGATCGCCGACGGTCTCGCCGTCCTCTCCACAGCAGACTTCTTCACCCCCGTCGTCGACGACGCCTACGACTGGGGACGGATCGCGGCCGCCAACGCACTCTCCGACATCTACGCGATGGGCGGCCGGCCGGTGGTGGCGATCAACCTGGTCGGCTGGCCCCGCGGCGTGCTGCCGATGGAGCTGATGACCGAGGTGCTGCGCGGTGGCCTCGCGGTTGGCGCCGAGGCGGGGTGCCCGGTCATCGGCGGGCACACCATCGACGACCCGGAGCCGAAGTACGGCATGGCCGTCACCGGACTCGCCGACCCCGACCGGCTGCTGCGCAACGACGCGGCCGAGCCCGGTCTCCCGATCACCCTCACCAAACCGCTCGGCCTCGGCCTGCTCAACAACCGTCACAAGGCCACCGGCCAGACCTTCCCCGAAGCCATCGACATGATGACCCGCCTCAACCGCGACGCCTCCGAGGCCGCGCTCGCCGCCGGCTGCCGCGCCGCGACCGACGTCACCGGCTTCGGCCTCCTCGGCCACCTCCACAAGATGTGCCGCGCCTCTGGCGTCGGAGCCGTCATCGACCGAACCGCCGTACCCATCCTCGACGCCGCACGCGTAGCCCTCGCCGACGGTTACATCCCCGGCGGCACCCACCGCAACCTCGACTGGGTACACCCCCACCTGACAACCGGCCCCGACATCACCGCGGACGACCTCCTCCTCCTCACCGACGCCCAAACCTCCGGCGGCCTCCTCATCATCGGCGAAATCCCCGACCACCCCACCATCGGCCACACCACCACCGGACCAGGCATCAACATCCGCTGAACGGTAAACCCACCAGAACCACACACCCGACCTCACCCCGAGGATCAAGCAGTCAGTTTAGATACCCACCTGAGCCAGCGTGTGCCGAGGGTCGCTCTCGTTGATCAGCCCCCGCCGTTGGGAGCAGCAGCGCCTTCGACCGCCCTGGTCGGCAGCCCAATTCGCCCTTCACCTGCAGCCGCGCGCGCCCTCGCGAGTTCCGTCGTCCGCTGACTGGCCTGGGATCTCGAGCGCGCCGTAGGCGACATCGACCTGTGCGAGCCGTTGGGGGTCCAGCACTGGAAGCTGCGCCAGCTGCTTGAAGCGCCCGGTGGAGCGGTTCCAGACCAGGTACCGCTGAGGCAGTCGCGGGGTCCCAGGATTGAAGACGACGAGGCAGTCGCGGTTGAGCCAGTCGAGTTCGAACCACGGGTCGTTACCGGTCGGAGCTCGGACGATGGTGTCGATCGCCAGGTCGGGCTTGGTAATGATGAGGCTGGACCGACGTCCAGACCGGTCGGCGACGGCGAGACCGCCCTCGCCCACCGTGTAGGGCTCGAACGGATTGGATCCCAACTCGAAGTCGAGGGGGCGCTCCTCGCTGACGCGCAGGTCCGGTCGGTAGGTCAAGAGATCTGGACTCGGACCGCGACGAAGCGAGACCGGCGCTCCGGTTGCCGTGTCGAACTGGACGACGCGGCGAGGCGCGTAGGCGAACGGTACCTCCAGTCTCCGGACCTGGCGCCGTTGGACGTCGACGGTTGCCTGCAAGTGCTCCCCGTTCGCGCTCCACCAGAACACCAGTCGGTCGTCGGGACTCCACTGGGGAACCCATGCGACTCGGCGACCGCCGTCAGGGTAGTAGTAGCTGACGCGTGCGGTACGGAGATCCATGACGCCCACGGGCCCCTTGGCCGTGCCGCCGTCCGATAGGTGCCGGGCGGTCGGGAATGCCCAGAACCGTCCGCTGGGAGACAGTCGCCCTCCCCAGGTGGTATCGACTCCGACATAGGTGTCCGGTCCGAGTCCGAGGTCGCTCATCCGCAATGAGCGCCATTGTCCATCTGAGCCGACGAAGTAGGCGATCTGGTCATCCCATCCGGTCACCTGCACAGGCACGTAGGAAATGACCCGGGCCACCGCGCGGCCGGGAGGATCATCAAGCAGTGGGACGGTCTGCGCTAGCGGAGGAGGCACGAGGGTTCGAGGAAGGTTGGACTCGACCAGTGGCACATCGTCGCGATCGAGGTCGACCGTGACGACCCTGGGCCCCGCTCCCGCTGGGTCGCTCGACGGACTCTCGCCAGAAGGAGGACCGGGCTCGCCCTGCTCCAACGTGCAGCCGGACGCGATAAGGGCGAGGACAAGGACCGGGCCCATCAGCCGACGCGACGCAGCCCCTGCCCCCTTGGTCATCTGATCACTTGATGCGCTTGAGTTCCCGTTCGACCTCGCCAATCCCGTCAACAGGTGATGGTGCGGTTATCTTCGACCTTGCCCGTCGCAGTTAGCAGTTCCTGGCACACGGTGGGACCCGCGGACACCAGCGAACCATACCGCTCAGTCCTGTAGCGGCCATCCGAGCACCGCCGGTCTCGGGGGTTCGGCAACCCGGTGTCGTTCGAGATGCGCCACACCCACGCATTCTTGGTCTTGCATGACTCGAGGCGACGGAAATACTGAGTGCGGTAGCCGTCCGGCAAGTCGACAGTATCGATCCGGTGGTACCCGTTCCCGTTGCAGTACGAGTTGGAGATGGGCGGGTTTCCGGAGGCACACGGGTTGCAGATGTTCCAGTAGTTCCTGGGGTCCCAGTTGGGATCGCGTGCGTAATCGCTGCACTCATCCCATGTCGCCGGCACAGCGGCCGCGCGCGGTGTCAGCCTGGGAATGAGATCTAGGGAAGCGACCCCTGCGGCCATTCCGGTCGATATCAGACCCTTGAATAAGGCCCGCCGCCCGAAGACATGCTTCACCAGCGCCTTGCGTACGGCGCTGGCGCGAGCGCCAGGAGGCGCGTGGTCTGCAGAAGGCACGAGGTCGAGCAGTCCCAGCTCTGAGTGGTTGGTCTGGCTCACTGGTGGACCTCCAATGCGGACGTGCTGATTGAGGCGACAACAAGAGCGGTGTCCCGACTACGGCGAGCAGCCAGTGTGCGAACACCCCTGAATGCTCTCACGGCAGAGCGAAGCTCGCCCGCTCGAGTAGTTGTTTTCGCGGCTTCCTGCGGACCTCGACGGGCTCGCGGCGCCGCAGGTGGACCAGCTCGACCGTGGCCCCGAGCAGCTGGTGCTCGACCGGCGCGCCGACTCTGAAGACGTACCTTCGATGACCTCCTCGCGGAGCGCGACGGGGATGTAACGGGGATGTAGTGGACGCCGAACTGGTGGAGAAGCACCTTCTCCTCCCCGGCTCGGCGCCTCACACCGTCCAGATCGCGGGGTCATGTCCGACCGTCTGCCGCAGCACATCCGCGAGGGCTTGGAGCATACTGCGGCGCTACAGAAGGCGGGCCTGTCGTGACCGCGCTCTCCACTCAGGGTGGATATCTCGTCACCGACGCTGACCTGCCGAAGGCCTGCTTTCGGTACCGACCGGAGCAGCGACGTGGCTCGCCTTCGTCGGACGATGGGGCAAGTACGTCTCCACCGGGGGAGCCGGGCGCTGGACTGGCCGCTGGTGTGGGACGAGGGCGAGGAGACCGCCATCCAGTCGCCCGA
>NZ_BAAGRO010000003.1:0-130306 GCF_054782915.1 Nocardioides hungaricus
CTCGGTGCCACCGGCCCGTCAGGAGATCCTGGACGCTCTGGTCAAGCGAGCCGAGGAGCTGTCGGCGTGAGCCTGCGGATCAACGACGTCGCGAAGGCTGCAGGCGTGAACCGGGAGACCCTGCGCTACTACGAGCTACGCGGTCTCCTCGAGCAGCCCGACCGCAACCCGGGCGGGCACCGCCTAGGGAAGTGCTGATCGATGCGGGTGGATGCCAGCGTCGTCCAGGTCGTGCGATGGCGAGGCGCCGGAGCGTGGGCAGACTGGGCGTCTTTCGAGCGACGGCAACGAAGCCAGCGTGCGTGCCTGGGCGGCGTCTGGCGCCGCCCATGAATTGATCAGTGCTTCCCTAACCCAAAGGTCGAGCTGACGGGCCCGCAGGGCGGCGGAGAAGCCGGGTCTCTGTTGCCAAGCTCAATCGACCCCATCGGGTCTCCCCGTCTCGGGGGTCTGTGGGTGGTCAGTGCTTGTGGGGTACGACGACGGCCTTGGAGTCGGCGTCCGGGTAGAGGGCAAGGGTGAGCGCGATGGCCACGCCGAGGCCGACCAGTTGCATGCCGATGAACGCCGACGCGGATCCCGGTGCGATTCCCGCGAAGGTGTCGGAAAAGACTCTGCCGATCGTGACGGCGGGGTTGGCGAAGGACGTGGAGCTGGTGAACCAGTAAGCCGCGCCGATGTACGCACCCACGGTCGGCGCGGCGAGTGCTCCGCGCCCTGTGCGCACGAGCGCGAAGATGAGCGCGACCAGCCCGGCGGTGGCGACGACCTCGGCCACCAGGTGGCCGCCAGTGACGCGGTCCTTGGCCGACAGGCCGGCGTCGACGTCGAACATCACGTTGGCCAGTAGGGCACCCGCGACACCACCGATAATCTGGACGACCGCGTAGGCACCGACGTCGGGGAGTGAGAGGCCGCTTCGAGTGCGACGGCTGAGGAACCAGTCGGCCAACGAGACGACCGGGTTGAAGTGGGCGCCCGAGACTGGCCCGAACCACAAGATCAGGACGGTCAGTCCGAACACGGTGGCGGTGGAGTTCTCCAACAACTGTAGGCCGACGTTGCCGGGTGAGAGCGTCTCGGCGGCGATGCCGGAACCGACGACCACGGCGACCAGGAGCGCAGTGCCGAGGAACTCCGCGAGAAGCCGGCGGGGCAGGGGGTCGAGCCCAGGTGTGCTCACGGCGGACATCTTGACCGCACCTCGATTGCTCAGTCAAACTTGAGGCAATGAAAGTTGAGCGAATCGCGGACGTAGAGCGACGAGCGGGGGTGTACGCCGCGCTCGCCGATCCCACGCGCCTGCGGATCGTGGATCTCCTGGCGATGGGCGACGCGGCCTCCACCGAGCTGTCCGACCGGCTGAGCACTGCGTCGAACCTGCTCGCCCACCACCTCAAGATCCTGCAGACCGCCGGACTGATCGAGCGACACCGCTCCGAGGGAGACGGACGACGTAGCTACTGGCGGTTGGTCCGTCGTGCCTTCGAGCCGTTCGGCTCCCCCACCATCGAGACTCCGGAGCGGATCGTGTTCGTCTGCACCGCCAACACAGCCCGCTCCCACCTGGCGGCGGCGATGTGGCGTGAGGAGAGCCCGATACCTGCGGCCTCGGCTGGCACCCACCCCGCCGAGCGCATCGCCCCCGGCGCGGTGGCGGCCGCGCGGCGGCACCACCTCGAGCTGCCCGACGTGCGGCCGCAACATCTCGACACGGTGGCCAGCGACGGCGATCTGGTCGTCACGGTCTGCGACCTTGCCCACGAGGAACTCGGGACCGCCGTCCAGCTCCACTGGTCGATCCCCGACCCGGTGGGTCTCGGCACGAAGGCGGCATTCGACCGCGCCTACGACGAGCTCGCCGCTCGCGTGCGCCTGCTCGCCCCCCTACTCAACCGTGCCTCCTGACCATCCGATCATGCACCGCACAACCGACGAGAGAGCCGACCGGTGAGCACCCCCGCCAACTCCCAGATCACCCTCGACCAGCAGATTGCACTGAAGACCGCCGCCGCCCGGCTCGCCCAGGAGTTCGACGGCACCTTCAACGAGGAGACCATCGAGCGCTTCCTGAACACCTCCTACGACCAGTTCGCCGGCAAGGCCACCCTCGTCAACTTCCTTCCGCTACTGGCCGAGCGGTTCGCCAAGCAGCGGCTGCAGGCGATGGCCAAGGTGGAGGGCAAGGGCGGGGACGGGAAGCCGGTCGTGCTGTTCCTGTGTGTGCACAACGCCGGCCGTTCCCAGATGGCGCTCGGGTTCTTCAACCACCACGCCGGCGACCGCGCCGTCGCCTGGTCCGGCGGATCCGAGCCGGGTGAGCAGGTGAACCGCGCCGCGGTGGGCGCGATGGCCGAACGCGGCATCGACATCGCTCAGGAGTACCCCAAGCCCTGGACCGACGAGATTGTGCAGGCCGCCGACGTCGTCGTCACGATGGGCTGCGGGGACGCCTGCCCCTACTTCCCCGGCAAGCAGTACGAGGACTGGAAGCTCGACGACCCGGCCGGCCAGGACGTCGCCGACGTCCGCCCGATCCGGGACGAGATCGAGCGCCGCGTGCTCGCACTACTCGACGAGCTCGGCGTCCCGGCTCGCTGAGGCGGGCCCGCGCGCAGTCGGCCAGGACCCCCGCCGTCACGCCAGCAGCGGCGACGGTTGCGAACAACGCGCCATCACCATGCCGTTCTGGGCTCATTGGCCACCGCTCTCGCGCCCACAGACGACTGAGGCGGACGGCAGGGCAGGAGCTACTTTCTCCAGCGGGTCGATTGGCTCTCCGTGGATGCACAGTCTGGCGCTGGCAGCCGTGCGATCCTTCGCGCATCTCAACACCAGCCCGAGGCCGGTCTGGTCATTCCTCCATCGAGCAACGACGACGAGGACGCGCTCCTCGTCGGCTCGTTTCGTCGGCGCGGGGCCTTGTCGCCTCTCTTGACGTGCGACTGCCCACTCCGCGCCCTCACGAACGCCTGAGCCGCGAAGGTCGGTCCCCCCGCACGCAGTCCGGCGGGGACCACTAGACTCGACGAGTCAGACAGGGGAGCCGAGGCAATCGGCTGAGAGGACGCCAGCGAGCGCGTCGACCCTACGAACCTGCTCCGGTTAGCACCGGCGAAGGGAGTCGGAGTTGCGAAACATCCAGGTACTGGTGCCTGCCCTCGTGCTGTCGGGAGCGCTGGTCGCGGGCTGCTCGACGGTCGGCGACGACACGGCGGACGGGGCGCCCGCCTCGGATCGGGTCGTGCTGGTGACGCACGAGTCGTTCAAGCTGCCGAAGAGGCTGCTGAAGCAGTTCGAGGAGGAGTCGGGCTACCAGCTGGTGATCCGGGCCTCGGGCGACGCCGGCGTGCTCACCAACAAGCTGGTGCTCACGAAGGACGACCCGCTCGGCGACGTCGCGTTCGGCGTCGACAACACGTTCGCGTCGCGCGCGCTGGAGGAGGGGGTCTTCGCGCCGTACGCCGCGGAGCTGCCGGCGGGCGCGGAGGAGTACCTGCTGCCCGGCGACGGTGACGACGGGGAGCGGGCGCTCACGCCGGTCGACAACGCGAGCGTGTGCGTGAACGTCGACGACACCTGGTTCGCGCAGCGCGACCTCGCGCCGCCGGCGTCCCTCGACGACCTCGTCGACCCGGCGTACCGCGACCTGTTCGTCACCCCGGGCGCGGCCACGAGCTCGCCGGGCATGGCGTTCCTGCTCGCCACGATCGCGGCGTACGGCGAGGACGGCTGGCAGGGCTGGTGGGCCGACCTGATGGCCAACGGCGCCCGGCTGACCGAGGGGTGGTCGGACGCCTACCAGGTCGACTTCACCCAGGGCGGCGGCAAGGGCGACCGGCCGATCGTGCTCTCCTACGACTCCTCGCCGGCGTTCACCGTCGCCGGCGGGAAGTCGACCACGAGCGCGCTGCTCGACACCTGCTTCCGCCAGGTGGAGTACGCCGGCGTGCTGGCCGGCGCCGAGAACCCAGACGGCGCCCGGGCGCTGGTGGACTTCCTGCTGAGCCCGGACGTGCAGGCCGCGCTGCCGAGCAGCATGTACGTCTTCCCGGTCGACTCCTCGGTCGAGCTGCCGGCCGAGTGGGCGAGGTTCGCCCGGCAGCCGGCCGACCCGTGGGAGGTCGACCCGGCCGCGATCAGCGAGAACCGCGACGAGTGGCTGCGCACGTGGAGCGACATCACCTCCCGATGAGGCGGATGCTGGCGCTCGTCGGGCTCGCCGCCGTGCCGCTCGCGGTCCTCGGCGTGTTCTTCGTGCTGCCCGTCGCCGGGATGATCTCCGAGGGCCTCGTCGTCGGCGGGGCCCTCGACCCGGGCGCGGTCGTGGAGGTGCTCGCCCGGCCGCGGGTGCGCCGGGTCGTCTGGTTCACGGTCTGGTCCGCCTCGCTGGGTACGGCGGTCTCGCTGCTGCTCGGGGTCCCGGCCGCGCACCTGCTGCACCGCCGTACCTTCCCGGGCCGGCGGGCGCTGCGGGCCGTGCTGCTGGTGCCGTTCGTGCTGCCGACCGTCGTGGTCGGCGTGGCCTTCCGCGAGCTGATCGGCGAGGCCGGGCCGCTGGGGTTCCTCGGCCTCGACGGGTCCGCGGGCGCGATCGTCGCGGGCCTGGCGTTCTTCAACGTCGCGGTCGTGATCCGGGTGGTCGGTGCGGCCTGGGCCTCGCTCGACCCGCGGCCGGCCGAGGCCGCGGCGGCGCTCGGCGCGAGCCCGGCGCAGGTGCTGCGAACGGTGACGCTGCCGATGCTGCGCCCGGCGATCGTGTCGGCGGCCAGCGTGGTGTTCCTCTTCTGCGCGACCGCGTTCGGGGTGGTGCTGACGCTGGGCGGGCTGCGGTACTCCTCGGTCGAGACCGAGATCTACCTGCTCACCACGAACCTGCTCGATCTGCAGGCGGCCGCGGCGCTCTCGATCGTGCAGCTGCTCGCGATCACGGCGCTGCTGCTCGTCACGAGCCGGCTGCGCGCCGTACCGGATCCGAGCCTGGCGCGCTCCACCGCGGCACATCCGCGGGTCGCCCGCGGGGACTGGCCCGGCGTGCTCGCGGTGCTGCTTGTGGTGGTGCTGGTCGGGCTGCCGATCGCGGCGCTGGTGTCCGGGTCGCTGCAGGTCGGCGACGGCTGGGGGCTCGCGAACTATCGGGCCCTGGACACCGAGGGGTCGCGGCAGGCGCTGCTGGCGCCGGTCACGACCGCGCTGGTCACGTCGCTGCGGACCGCGGTCGACGCGACCTGGATGTCGCTCTCGCTCGGCCTGCTGGTCGCCGTGGTGGTGACCCGCCGCTCGCGTTCGAGGGCCGAGCGGCGCATGCGCGGCCTGCTCGACGGCCTCTTCATGCTCCCGCTCGGCGTCTCCGCGGTGACGCTGGGCTTCGGCTTCCTGATCACGCTCGACCGGCCGCCGGTCGACTTCCGCGACTCGCCGCTGCTGGTGCCGATCGCCCAGGCCCTGGTGGCGCTCCCGCTCGTCGTCCGCACCCTCGCGCCGGTCCTCGGCGGCGTCGACGACCGGCAGCGCCAGGCCGCCGCGTCGCTCGGCGCCGGCCCGCTGCGCGCCTTCCTCACCGTCGACCTGCCGGTGATGTGGAAGCCACTGCTCGCGGCCGCCGGCTTCGCGTTCGCGGTGTCGCTCGGCGAGTTCGGCGCCACCTCTTTCCTCGCGCGGGAGGACAGCCCGACCCTGCCGATCGTGATCTTCAACCTGATCGGGCGCCCCGGTGCGATGAACTACGGCATGGCCCTCGCCGCGTCCGTCGTGCTCGCCGCCACGACCGCGCTCGTCATGCTGCTGGTCGAGCGGCTGCGCGTCCCCTCGGTGGGTGCCTTCTGATGCTGGCGCTCGACCAGGTCACGGTGGCGTACGACGGCGTGCCGGCCGTCGTCGACGCCTCGCTCGCCCTCGAGGACGGCCAGGTGCTCGCCGTGCTCGGCCCGAGCGGCTCGGGCAAGTCCACGCTGCTGCGCGCCGTAGCCGGGCTCGAGCCGACCGCGGCCGGGGCGATCTCCTGGGACGGCACCGACCTGTCCGGCGTACCCACCCACAAGCGGGGGTTCGCGCTGATGTTCCAGGACGGGCAGCTCTTCGGGCACCTGACCGTCGCGCGCAACGTCGCCTACGCGCTGCGGATCCGGCGCACGCCGCACGCCGACGCCCGGGTGCGCGAGCTGCTCGCGCTGGTGGGCCTGGAGGGGTACGGCGACCGGCTGCCCGCCACGCTGTCGGGCGGCGAGCGGCAGCGGGTCGCGCTCGCGCGGTCGCTGGCCGTGCAGCCGCGGCTGCTGCTGCTCGACGAGCCGCTGTCCGCGCTCGACGCCGGCCTGCGCGAGCGGCTGGCCGCCGACCTGCGCGACATCCTGCGCGCGGCCGGCACGACCGCGCTGATGGTCACCCACGACCAGGAGGAGGCGTTCGCGGTCGCGGACCGGCTCGCGGTGATGCGCGCCGGCCGGATCGTGCAGCAGGGCGAGATCGCCGAGGTCTGGCGCGCGCCGGCCGACGCCGAGACCGCGCTGTTCCTCGGCTACGCGCGGGTGCTGGACGGCGCCGCGGCCGGCGTCCTGCTGCGGGCGGCCGGGCTTCCCGCGGCGTCCGCGGTCGCCGTACGCCGGTCCGCGCTGGTCGTCGCCGACGCCGGTCCGCTGGCGGGCACCGTGCTCTCCGGCCGTGCCACGCCCGAGCAGATCCGGCTGGTCGTGGACATCGACGGGATCGGCGAGGTCGACGCGGTCGCGCGGCTCGACGCCCACCCCGCGCCGGGCGACCGGGTGGCGATCGCGGTGGACGCATCCCGGCTGGCGGTGCCTCCGGCCGGGGGCTGAGTCCCTACACTGGCGGGCGTGTATCGCCGCGCCTACGTCCTCCTCGTGGTGAACGCGGCGGTCATGCTGGTGTGGGCAGCGATCACCGCGTGGTACCTCGACCGCCCGCTGATCGACCCCGAGGGCAGCTTCCTCGGCCCGTCGTGGCTGCGGCTGCCGATCCTCTGCCTGGGCGCGCTCTTCCTCGACCTGGTGCCGCGCGCGGCGTGGATCTCCCGCGGCCGGGTCCGGCAGTGGCCCGGGCTCATCCGGGAGCGCTGGGAGCAGCACTGGTCCCGCGAGCGGTTGCTGCTGGCGATCCTGGGCATCGTCTGCTTCTACGTGATCTACATCAGCTACCGGAACCTCAAGTCGTTCCTGCCGCTGGTCACCGATCGGACGACCTACGACCGCGAGCTGCGCATGCTCGACCGGATCCTCTTCTTCGGTCGCGACCCCGGTCCGGTGCTGCACGACCTGCTCGGCACCACGGTGGTCGCGCAGCTCCTCTCCGCCTTCTACCTGCTGTTCATCCCGATGGTCGCGATCCTGGTCACCGTCTGGCTGGTGTGGTCGCGCAACCTGTCCTACGGCTGGTGGTTCGTCACCGCGCAGGGCATCGCCTGGACGCTCGGCACGATCTCCTACTACGCGCTGCCGACGCTCGGCCCCGGTCTGGAGTACGACTGGCTGTTCGCCGACCTGGCCAACACCGGCACCCGCGATCTGATGGCGTCGCTGATGAACGCCCGCCAGGGCGTCCTCTGGAGCGACGGCCAGGCCCAGACCGTGGCCGGCTTCGCCAGCCTGCACACCGCGATCTCGCTGCTGTGGGCGCTGATGGTGCAGTACACCGTCCGCAACAGGTGGATCCGGATCGTCTTCTGGATCAACTTCGTCCTCACCGTGATCGCCACGATCTACTTCGGCTGGCACTACCTCGCCGACGACATCGCCGGCGTGGCGATCGCCTTCGTGTCCTTCTACGTCGGCGGCCTGGCGAGCGGTCAGAGGTTCGACAAGGGCGGGCTGGGCTCGCACCCGACGACGACCACGTCGAGGGTGCCGGTGGATCGCTGACGGTGGCCCGAGCGGTCCAGATCACCGCGTGGGACCGGTTCGGGCTGGGTAACCGGGAGGCATGGCCCCCGACACCACGCCGGACGTCGACGTCGCGGCGCTGACCGCCCTGCTCGACGGGAGGTACGCCGACGTGCGCGACCTGGTCCGCACCAACCTCGCCACGTACGGGCGGATCCTCGACGAGGCCGAGGAGATGTCGATCGACGACTTCCGCGAGCGCGTGCGCGAGGTCGTGGTCGAGATGGCGGCGACCGGGCAGACCGGGATGGGCTTCCCGGAGGAGTACGGCGGCGGCGGCGACCTCGGCGCCTCGATCGCGGCCTTCGAGACCCTCGCCTACGGCGACCTGTCGGTGCTCGTGAAGGTCGGCGTGCAGTTCGGGCTGTTCGGCGGCGCGATCCTCCAGCTCGGGTCGAGGCACCACCACGACGCCTACCTCGCCGACCTGATCAGCGGGCGGCTGATGGGCTGCTTCGCGATGACCGAGACCGGCCACGGCTCCAACGTCCAGGCCCTCGGCACCGTCGCGACCTACGACCCCGAGGCGCAGGAGTTCGTGATCGCCACGACCTCCGAGCAGGACCGCAAGGACTACATCGGCAACGCGGCGAGGCACGCCGAGCTCGCGGTCGTGTTCGCGCAGCTCGAGGTGGGCGGGGCGGCCGAGGGCGTGCATGCGTTCGTGGTCCCGATCCGCGTCGGCGGCGAGCCGGCGCCCGGCGTACGCATCGAGGACGACGGACGCAAGATGGGGCTGAACGGCGTCGACAACGGCCGCATCTGGTTCGACGGCGTGCGGGTGCCGCGCACCGCGCTGCTGAACCGGTTCGCGGACGTGACGCCCGAGGGCGTCTACGAGAGCCCGATCGCGAACCCGAACCGCCGGTTCTTCACGATGCTCGGCACCCTCGTGCAGGGTCGCGTCTGCGTCGGCGGCGCCGGCATCAACGCGGCCAAGGTCGCGCTCGCGATCGCGGTGCGGTACGCCGTGCGGCGGCGCCAGTTCGAGGCCACCTCGGACGAGGAGGAGCTGCTGCTCGACTACGGCCTGCACCAGCGCCGGCTGCTGCCGCTGGTCGCCCGGACCTACGCGCTGCACTTCGCGCAGGATGTCGTATCGGCGCAATTGCACGATGTGTTCTCCGGCGCTCAGTCCCCTGGCAATGAGTCCCCTGGCGACGAGGACGAGGCGACCCGGCGCGAGCTCGAGTCGCGCGCCGCCGGCACCAAGGCGCTCGGGACGTGGCACGCGACGCGGACGATCCAGGAGTGCCGCGAGGCGTGCGGCGGCGCGGGCTACCTGTCGGTGAACCGGTTCGCCGCGCTCAAGGCCGACAGCGACATCTTCACGACCTTCGAGGGCGACAACCACGTGCTGCTGCAGCTCGTGGCGAAGGGGCTGCTCACCGACTACGCGAGCGAGTTCGAGGACCTCGACCAGCTCGGCATGGTCCGGTTCGTCACCAACCTCGCGGTCGAGACCGTGATCGAGAGGACCTCGGTCCACAAGCTGCTCGAGCGGGTCCGCGACCTGCTCCCCGGCGGGGACCCGGGTGACCAGGAGGCCGGGCTGCTCGACTCGGAGTACCAGCTCGCGATGCTGTGCTTCCGCGAGGAGCACATGCTCGCCGGCGTCGCCCGGCGGCTCAAGCGCGGCATCGACCAGGGGGTGAACCCGGGCACGGTCTTCTCCTCGGTGCAGGACCACGTCGTCGCGGCCGCGAGCGCGCACGTCGAGCGGCTGGTGCTCGAGGCGTTCGTCGAGAGGGTGCGGGCGATGCCGGAGGAGGGTGGCGCTCAAGGTGGCGCTCACGGTGGCGCTCAAGGTGGCGCTCAAGGTGGCGCTCAAGGTGGCGCTCAAGGTGGCGCTCACGGCAACAGGGTCGCCCTCGGCCTGCTCTGCGACCTGTTCGCGCTCTCGACCATCGAGGCCGACCGGGCCTGGTTCATGGAGCACGGCCGGCTGACGGTGCCGCGGTCGAAGGCGATCAGCCGCGAGGTGAACAACCTGTGCCGCAGGGTCCGGCCGATCGCCGTACCCCTCGTCGATGCGTGGGCGGTCCCTCCGGAGATGCTGCGGTCGCCGGGGTTGGTGGGGTAGTCACTGGTGTCGCAGGAATCCCCGGTCAGCCGGGGACTCCTGACGTTGTCAGGCGTTGCAACCCCTGACAACGTCAGGGATCCCCGGTCAGCCGGGGATCCATCCAGGGAGCCGACAGCGTCAGTGACCCTCGGTCGTGAACCGCACGAACGACGCTTCCACCTCGGCCTCGGCCTCGGTGCGGCCGACCCACTCGGCGCCCTCGACGGACTTGCCGGGCTCGAGGTCCTTGTAGACCTCGAAGAAGTGCTGGATCTCCAGGCGGTCGAACTTGGAGACGTGGGAGATGTCGCGGAGATGCTCCAGGCGCGGGTCGGTCGCGGGGACGCAGAGGACCTTGTCGTCGCCGCCGGCCTCGTCGGTCATGCGGAACATGCCGATCGCGCGGCAGCGGATCAGGCAGCCGGGGAAGGTCGGCTCCTGGAGGATCACCATCGCGTCGAGCGGGTCGCCGTCGAGGCCGAGGGTGTTCTCGATGTAGCCGTAGTCGGCGGGGTACTGCGTCGAGGTGAAGAGCGTCCGGTCCAGGCGGATCCGGCCGGACTCGTGGTCGACCTCGTACTTGTTCCGCTGGCCCTTCGGGATCTCCACCAGCACGTCGAACTCGAGCACGTCATCCTCCGCAGTCGTCATCGTCACGAGAGAGGCCCGCCCGGCGGACCGCGCCCAGTCTCGCGCACAATGACTCCAAACGTGGAGTCGGCGAGGGGTGCAGCGTGGGCAGAGGTGACGCACGCCACTGGCTGCCCGTCGCCCTCGTCCTCGGCGTCCTCGCCGCGGCCGGCGTCGTCCTCTCCGTCGACCCGCCGGAGGCGCAGCCACCGGAGGAGCAGCCGCCGGCCGCCGTACCGATCCCGGAGAGCCTCGACCTCCCCGCGCCGGCCGCGCCCGAGCCGGTGGCCGCGGCCGCGACCGGCCCCGCCGACCCCGCGAGGGTACGCCGTGCGATCGGCTCGCTCCTCGGCGACGCCGACCTCGGGTCGCGCGTGCTGGCCACCGTCTCCGGGCTCGACGGCAGGCTCCTCTACTCCCGCGGCACGGGTACGGCGACCCCCGCCTCGACCCTGAAGCTGCTCACGACCGCGGCGGCCCTCGAGGTGCTCGGGCCCGACCGCACGTTCGCCACGAGGGTGGTCGCTGACGGCCCGCGGCGGGTGGTGCTCGTCGGCGGCGGCGACCCGCTGCTGTCCGCGGCCGACCTGACCAGGCTGGCGAGGCAGACCGCCCGCGGACTGGAGGCGCGCAGGGTCCGGGTCGGCTACGACGCCAGCCTCTTCACCGGACCGGCCGTGAGCCCGCGCTGGCCGCGCAGCTACCTTGCCGACGGCGTGGTCTCTCCTATCGAGCCGCTGTGGGTCGACGAGGGGCGCGACGAGAGCGGGTACGGGCGCGTGGCCGACCCGGCGCTGACCGCCGCCACCGCGTTCGCGGACGCGCTCGGCGCCGCGGGCGTCCGGGTCGCCGGCGTACCCGAGGAGCGGACCGCCACCGCCACGGCCGAGCCGCTCGCCGAGGTCGAGAGCGACCCGCTGGCCCGGATCGTCGAGCACACCCTGGAGACCAGCGACAACGAGGCCGCCGAGGTGCTCCTCCGCCAGGTCGGCCTCGCGGTCGGCGGCACCGGGTCGTTCGCCGCCGGCACGCGGGCCGTGCTCGGCACCCTCGAGGGGCTCGGCGTCCCGGTCGACGGCGCCGAGGTGTACGACGGCAGCGGGCTCTCCCGCGACAACCGCCTCGACCCCGACACGATCACGGGCGTCCTCGCGCTCGCGGCCGAGCGGCCCGCGCTGCGCCCGGTCGTCACCGGGCTGCCGGTCGCGGGCTTCACCGGGTCGCTCGCCGAGCGGTTCGCGGGCGACACCGGTCGCGGCTTCGTCCGCGCCAAGACCGGCACCCTGTCGGGGATCAGCGGGCTGGCCGGCATCCTCACCGACCGGACGGGGTCGCCGATGGCGTTCGCCGTCCTCGCCGACGACATCGCGCTGGTGGACACCCTCGACGCCCGGGCCGCGCTGGACGACCTGGCCAGCGCGCTCGCCGCCTGCCGTTGTGGAGCCGCGGGTACGGTCGCTCCATGACGTCGGGCGCCTCGAGCATGGTCGACTGGGACCTCGCGATCTCGCTGGGCTCCCGCCTGGCCGGCGAGGGTCCGCAGATCTCGCGCGGCGAGGCCGCCGCCGTGGTCGACGAGCTGCGCGCCGGCGCCGCGAGGTCGACGCCGCTGGTCCGCGAGTTCACCGGGCTGCAGGCGGGCGAGCGCACGGCCCCGGTGCTCGTCGTCGACCGGCCCGGCTGGATCGCCGCCAACGCCGACGGGTTCGCGACCGCGCTCACGCCGGTCGTCGACAAGCTCACCGAGAAGAAGGGCGCGCCGTCCGGCTGGCAGCTCGCGGTCGGCTCCCGGGTGACCGGCGTCGAGGTCGGCGCGCTGCTCGGCTTCCTGTCCGGCAAGGTCCTCGGCCAGTTCGACCCGTTCCACCCGCCCGCCGGCCGGCTGCTGCTGGTCGCCCCGAACGTCGTCCACGTCGAGCGCGAGCTCGACGTGGACCCGACCGACTTCCGCCTGTGGGTCTGCCTGCACGAGGAGACCCACCGCGTGCAGTTCACCGCGACGCCCTGGCTGACCGGCCACCTGCTCGGCGAGATGCACGCCATCGCCGAGAGCCTCGACACCTCCAGGCTGCTCGACGACGGCCTCGGCCGGCTCCTCGACGCCGTACGCAACCCGAAGGGGAGCCTCATCGACACGATGAGCACCCCCGAGCAGCGGGAGATCGTGGACCGGGTCACCGGCGTCATGTCGCTGCTGGAGGGCCACGCCGACGTGGTCATGGACGGCGTCGGCCCGAGCGTGATCCCCACGGTCAGGCAGATCCGCAGCCGCTTCAACAAGCGCCGCAGGGGCACCGGGTCGCTCGACCGGGTGCTGCGCCGGGTCCTCGGCCTCGACGCGAAGATGGCGCAGTACCGCGACGGCGCGAAGTTCGTCCGGGCGGTCGTCGCCAAGGCCGGCATGGCCGATTTCAACGCCGTCTGGGAGCGCCCCGAGAGCCTCCCGTCCAAGGCCGAGATCGCCGACCCGCCGGCCTGGATCTCGCGCGTGCTGTGACACTCCACCCGGCGGTCGCGGCGGTCCGCCTGGCCGTACGCCGCTCGCTCGGCCACGTCGAGCCCGGCCGTACCGTGGTCGTCGCCTGCTCCGGGGGCGCGGACTCGCTCGCGCTGCTCGCCGCGACCGTGTTCGAGGGCCGCAGGGCCGGCTGGCGGGTCGCCGGCGCGACCGTCGACCACGGCCTCCAGGAGGGGTCGGCCGCGCAGGCCGGCCGGGTCGTCGAGCAGATGGCCGCGCTCGGCGCCGACGAGACGTTCTCCGCGGCGGTCCGCGTCGACGCACCCGGCCTCGGCCCGGAGGCCGCCGCGCGGCAGGCGCGGTACGCCGTGCTCGAGGAGGTCGGCGAGCGCCTCGACGCCGCCGCCGTACTGCTCGGGCACACCCGCGACGACCAGGCCGAGACCGTGCTGCTCGGGCTCGCCCGCGGCTCGGGCGGACGCTCGCTCGCCGGCATGCGCCGCTCCTTCGACCGCTTCGTCCGGCCCCTGCTCGACGTCGGGCGCGACGACACCGTGACGGCCTGCCGGGTCGAGGGCATCGAGTGGTGGGACGACCCGCACAACGACGACCCCGGCTACACCCGCGTGCGGGTACGCCGCACGGTGCTGCCGGTGCTCGAGGAGCAGCTCGGACCCGGCATCGCCGAGACCCTCGCCCGGACCGCCGACCAGCTCCGCGCCGACACGGACCTGCTCGACGACCTCGCCGAGGCGGCGTACGCCGGCCTGGCCGACCTCCCGGTCGACGGACTGCTCGCCCAGCCGCTGCCGCTGCGGCGGCGGGTGCTCCGCCTCGCCGCGGTCGCGGCCGGCTGCCCGCCGTCGGAGCTGTTCCACGAGCACGTGCTCGCGATGGACGCGCTGCTCACCGAATGGCACGGCCAGAAGTGGGTCGACCTCCCCGGCCACGTGCGCTGCGCCCGGGTCGAGGGACGACTCGAGTTTTCGTGAATGCCCCGCGCGCGCCCCTCCCAGCCGGCACACTCCTCATGTGCACCCCATGATGTCCCGCACCCGCGTCGCGGCCGCGCTGGCAGCCGCGGTCGCCCTCGCGGCCGGCGCGCTCGCCGTCCAGCAGCTGCTGCCGGCGTCCGCGGCGACCCCTGGTCCCGGCTCCTCGCGCGCGGTCGTGCTGAAGGCGCCGAAGGGGCCCGGGGTCGGCGAGGCGTGGATCCAGGGCTACGTGCAGGACCGCGCCAAGCGCTACCTGGACGACGTGCTCGTCCAGGCGTTCGTGCGCGGCCAGGAGGACGGCGAGCCCGCGGCGACGGCGCTCACCTACGCACCCGACTACCGGGACGGGAACGGCTGGTTCCGGCTCTACGGGCTGGAGCCGGGCTCGCGCTACGTCGTGCGGTTCTCGACCCCGGACCGGGACGACCCGTTCAAGACGCTGACGGTCCGGACCGGGAGGGTCGCCGACAGGGCCGTGGTCGACCTCGGCACGACGACCATGACGCTGCAGCGCAAGGTCACGGCGGACCTGACGGCGCAGTTCAGGGACGCCAGCGTGAAGCCGAGCCAGCGGGCCCGGCTGGTCGTGTCGATGACCAGCTCGGACGTCGACCCGGTCAGCGGCGACATCTGGATCCGCGTCGACAGGGACGACCCGTGGTCCTCGCCGCTCAAGGCCGAGAACGCCGGGCGCCTGGTCCTGAAGCTGGGCAGGTACCGGCTGGGCACCCACCAGGTGCAGGTGAGCTTCGGCGGGAACGACGCCGTCAAGAGGTCCAAGCGGCCGGTCCGGCTCAAGCTGTGGGTGACCGCGAACGGGCGCTGACACGCGTCCGGGCTCTGCCCTCTAGGCTCTGGCGCCATGGACTCGTCCCACGTGGAGAACGACCTCGTCAACGTCCTCTTCACCGAGGAGCAGATCCAGGGCCGGCTCCGGGAGCTGGCCGCCGAGATCGAGGCCGACTACGCCGGCAAGGACATCCTCATCGTCGGCGTCCTGCGCGGCGCGGTGATGGTGATGGCCGACCTGGCCCGCAGCTTCACCCGCCACCTGGAGATGGACTGGATGGCGGTGTCGTCGTACGGCTCGGGCACCAAGTCCAGCGGCGTCGTACGCATCCTCAAGGACCTCGACACCGACATCTCCGGCCGGCACGTGATCATCGTCGACGAGATCGTCGACACCGGCCTCACGCTCTCCTGGCTGACCTCGAACCTCAGCTCGCGCGGCCCGGCCAGCGTCGAGATCTGCACGCTGCTGCGCAAGCCGGAGGCGCTCACCATGCCGATGGACGTGAAGTACGTCGGCTGGGACATCCCCAACGAGTTCGTCGTCGGCTACGGCCTCGACTACCGGGAGCGGTACCGCAACCTGCGCGACATCGGCACGCTCGCGCCGCGGGTGTATTCCTGAGGTCGTCTGGCCTGGTGGGTTGCGTCGGGCTGTGTGTACGTCGGCTGGGACGCTGTGCGCATTTCCGGGCAACGAGTTCGTGGTCGGCTACGGCCTGGACTATCGGGAGCGGTACCGGAACCTGCGCGACATCGGCACGCTGGCGCCGCGGGTGTATTCCTAACGACCTCGGTGGTTTCGAGACAGGCGCCAGGGCGCCTTCCTCAACCACCGGGCGGACCACGAAGGGGCTCCTGCTGGCGTCGCCTGCGACAATGGGACGAGGCGGCGGTCGCGTGTACCGTCGATCGTTCAGATGAGCTCGTCCGAGAGAAGCCTGTGAAGCGCATATTCAAGGGTCCCTGGCTGTGGATCGTCCTCGCCGTGGTGGGCGTGCTGCTCGCCCTGCAGTACCTCGCCCCGAACGGCGGGTACGACGAGATCGAGTCCTCGAAGATGCAGGACTACATCGCCCAGGGCGAGGTGAAGGAGATCACCTTCGTCGACGCCGGCGACCAGCAGATCAAGGCCGTGCTCGACAACGGCGACAAGGTCACCGCGTTCTGGCTCGACGGCACCCAGGCGAACATCAAGGACGAGGTCCAGCAGCAGGTCGACAGCGGCGGCATCGAGAAGTACACCGTCGAGGTGCCGAAGCCGAGCCTGCTCGGCTCGATCCTGGCGACGCTGCTGCCGTTCGCGCTGATCATCCTGCTGTTCCTGTTCCTGATGAACCAGGTGCAGGGCGGCGGCGGTCGCGGCGTGATGCAGTTCGCCAAGTCGCGCGCCAAGCTGATCACCAAGGACATGCCCAAGACGACGTTCGCCGACGTCGCCGGCTGCGACGAGGCGATCGAGGAGCTCGGCGAGATCAAGGAGTTCCTCCAGGAGCCCGCGAAGTTCCAGGCCGTCGGCGCGAAGATCCCCAAGGGCGTGCTGCTCTACGGCCAGCCCGGTACCGGCAAGACCCTGCTCGCCCGCGCCGTCGCCGGCGAGGCCGGCGTGCCGTTCTACTCGATCTCCGGCTCCGACTTCGTCGAGATGTTCGTCGGCGTCGGTGCCTCCCGCGTCCGTGACCTGTTCGAGCAGGCGAAGGAGAACGCGCCGGCGATCGTCTTCATCGACGAGATCGACGCCGTCGGCCGCCACCGCGGCGCCGGCATGGGCGGCGGCCACGACGAGCGCGAGCAGACCCTGAACCAGCTGCTGGTCGAGATGGACGGCTTCGACGTCCGCGGCGGCGTGATCCTGATCGCGGCCACGAACCGGCCCGACGTGCTCGACCCCGCGCTGCTGCGCCCGGGCCGCTTCGACCGGCAGATCCAGGTCGACTCCCCCGATCTCTCCGGCCGCGAGCGGATCCTCCAGGTGCACGCGCGCGGCAAGCCGCTGGCCCAGGAGGTCGACCTGCGGTCCGTCGCCCGCCGTACGCCGGGCTTCAGCGGAGCCGACCTCGCCAACGTGCTCAACGAGGCCGCGCTGCTCACCGCCCGCGGCAACCAGAAGCTGATCACCAACGAGGCGCTGGACGAGGCCATCGACCGCGTGATCGCCGGCCCGCAGCGGCGTACCCGCCTGATGAGCGAGAAGGAGAAGCTGATCACGGCCTACCACGAGGGCGGCCACGCCCTGGTGGCGGCGGCGCTCCCGGGCACCGACCCGGTCCACAAGATCACGATCCTGCCGCGTGGCCGGGCGCTGGGCTACACGATGGTGCTGCCCGACGAGGACAAGTACTCCCAGACCCGCTCGCAGATGCTCGACTCGCTCGCCTACATGCTGGGCGGCCGGGCGGCCGAGGAGATGGTCTTCCACGACCCCACCACGGGCGCCGGCAACGACATCGAGAAGGCCACCAGCCTGGCCCGCGCGATGGTCACCCAGTACGGCATGACCGAGCGGCTCGGCGCGATCAAGCTCGGCGAGTCCAACTCCGAGCCGTTCCTGGGCCGCGACCTCGGCCACTCCCGCAACTACTCCGAGGACGTCGCCGCGATCGTCGACGAGGAGACCAAGTTGCTCCTCGCGACCGCGCACCAGGAGGCCTTCGAGATCCTCGAGGAGAACCGCGACGTGCTCGACGCGCTGGTGCTCGAGCTGTTCGACAAGGAGACCCTCGACAAGGAGCAGGTCGCGCGGATCTTCGAGCCGCTGCGCCGGCGCCCGGAGCGCCCGGCGTGGACCGGCTCCGACCAGCGGGTGCCCTCGGCGATCCCGCCGGTCGAGATCCCGCAGTGGATCAGGGACCGGGCCGCGGCCAGCGCCGCGGCGAACGGGCAGAACGGCGCCGGCCAGGGCCAGGAGGAGCAGGGCCAGGAGGAGAAGGGCGCGGTGCTCACCCCGCCCGGTCCGGGCGGCGACGTGCACGGCGATCCGGGCGTCGAGTCGCCGGGCGGCCGGCGGCCCGAGCCCCCGTCGCCGGCCTGATCGTGCGATGACCGACCCGATCCGCTACGAGGGGCGGCCCGCCGCCGATGTGCCGCCGTTCGACCACGCGCGCGCCGAGGCGGCCGTCCGCGAGCTGCTGATCGCGATCGGCGAGGACCCCGACCGGGAGGGCCTGCACGACACCCCGGCCCGGGTCGCGCGGGCCTACGCCGAGCTCACCGCCGGTCTCCGCATGGAGCCGGCCGACGTGCTGACGACGACGTTCGACCTCGGCCACGACGAGATGGTGCTGGTCCGCGACATCGAGCTCTGGTCGATGTGCGAGCACCACCTGGTGCCGTTCACCGGGGTCGCGCACGTCGGCTACATCCCGGCGGAGACCGGGAAGATCACCGGGCTGTCCAAGCTGGCCCGACTGGTCGACGTCTACGCCAAGCGGCCGCAGGTCCAGGAGCGGCTGACCACCCAGGTCGCCGACGCGCTCACGGAGGTCCTCGAGGCGCGCGGCGTGATCGTGGTGATCGAGGCCGAGCACCTGTGCATGACGATGCGCGGCGTGAAGAAGGCCGGCGCGCGCACGATCACCTCCGCGGTCCGCGGCACCATGCGCAGCAACGCCGCCACCCGCGCCGAGGCGATGGCGCTCATCCATCGCAACGGCTGAGCCCCGAGGCTCCGCCGGCGCCCCCAGCGGCGACCACTAGCGTGTGCCCCATGCCGACGACTCCGTTGCTCATGGGGGTCGTGAACGTCACGCCCGACTCGTTCTCCGACGGGGGCCGATGGCTCGAGCCGGACGCCGCGATCGAGCACGGCCGCGAGCTCGTCGAGGACGGCGCCGACATCGTCGACATCGGCGGCGAGTCGACCCGGCCGGGTGCGACCCGCCCGCTGGTCGCCGACGAGCTCGGCCGGGTCGTCCCGGTCATCGCGGCGCTCGCGGCCGAGGGGGCGACGGTGTCGGTCGACACGATGCGCGCGGAGGTCGCGGACGCGGCGCTCGACGCCGGCGCCACGATCGTCAACGACGTGTCCGGCGGCCTCGCCGACCCGGCGATCCTCGACGTGGTGGCAGCGCGCGAGGCGACGTACGTCGCGATGCACTGGCGCGCCCACGCCGACCACATGCGCGACTTCGCGGTGTACGACGGGCCGGGCGGTGTGGTCGCGGCGGTCCGCGACGAGCTCGCGGCGCGGGTCGAGGCGGTCCTCGCCGCCGGCGTCGACCCTGGGAAGGTCGTGCTCGACCCCGGGCTCGGCTTCGCGAAGCGGCCCGAGCACAACTGGGAGCTGCTGCGCGACCTCGGCCCGGTCCTCGGCCTCGGCCACCCGGTCCTGGTGGGCGCGAGCCGCAAGTCCTTCCTCGGTAGGCTCCTCGCCGACCGGCGCGGCACGGCCCGGCCGGTCGACCAGCGGGAGCACGCCAGCACCGCGCTCACGGTCCACCTCGCCCGGCTCGGCGTGTGGGGCCTGCGGGTGCACGACGTACGCGCCGCTCGGGACGCCCTGCGCGTCGTCGAGCGCCTGGACGGGGACGAGGTGGGAGAGTGACCGACGAGCTCGCGGTGACCGGCATCGAGTGCTACGGCCACCACGGCGTCTTCGAGTTCGAGAGGCGTGCGGGGCAGGTCTTCCTCGTCGACCTCGTGCTCGGCGTCGACACGGCCCCGGCGGCGGCCTCCGACGACTTGCACGACACCGTGGACTACGGAAGTCTCGTGGCCTCGGTGAAAGCCGCCGTGGAGAAGGATCCGGTCGACCTGATCGAGACCCTCGCCCAGCGGATCGCGGACGTCTGCCTCTTGGACGACCGTGTTGAATGGGTGCGGGTGACGGTCCACAAGCCGGACGCACCCATCGACGCGACGTTCTCGGACGTGGCGCTCACGATCACCCGGAAACGCGAGGTCCGCCCGTGACTGAGACCCCCAACCCCAACATCGTCGACACCGACACGCTGACCGGGGAGATGCGCCCCATCCGACGCGCGGTGCTGGCGCTGGGGTCGAACCTCGGCGAGCGGATGGCGAGCCTGCAGGGCGCCCTCAACGCGATCGCCGACACCCCCGACGTGTGGGTCACCGGGGTATCGCCGCTCTACGAGACCGACCCGGTCGGCTGCCCGCCGGAGGCGAAGACCTTCCTCAACGCCGTCGTGCTCATCGACACCACGCTGGCCGCGAGCCGGCTGATGGACCGGGCGCTGGCCATCGAGGACGCCTTCGAGCGCGAGCGCAGCGAGGTCAAGAACGCCCCGCGCACCCTCGACGTCGACCTGATCGTCGTCGGCGACCGGCGCAGCGACGAGGAGTCGTTGCGGCTCCCACACCCGCGGGCCCATGAGCGGGCCTTCGTGCTGCGGCCGTGGGCCGACCTCGAGCCGGAGGCGGAGTTCCCCGGCCTCGGCCCGGTGGCCGACCTGCTGGAGCGGACCGACCAGAGCGGCCTGAAGCTGCGCGACGACCTGGTCCTCGAGATCCAGTGACCTCCCGGTGAGCGCGGACCCGTCCGGCGAGGAGCCGGGCGGGCGGCGGTTGCGGCCGACGTCCGCGGCGACCCTCGCGGTCTGGGCCGTGGTCGGCCTGGTCGGGGGCTGGCTGCTGCACCCGCTGTCCGAGCGGGCCCGCGGCACCGCGCCGGTGATCACCTGGGCCCAGCCGCTGGCGCTGGTCCTGGTCGCGGCGATCCTGGGCGCGACGGCGTACCTCACCTGGCGCTCGGTGCACGTCCACCACGAGCGGATCGAGCCGCACCGCGCCGTGAACCGCCTGGTGCTGGCGCGCTCGTGCGCGCTCGTGGGCGCGCTGGTGGCGGGCGGGTACGCCGGATACGCGCTGAGCTGGCTCGACGTGGACACCGAGCTGGGCGACCAGCGGGTGCTCCGTGCCGCGATCGCGGCGCTCGCGGGCGCGGCCGTCGTCGCCACGTCGATCGCCCTCGAGCGCGCGTGTCGCGTCAGTTCCGACGAGAAAGCCTCCTAACCTGCTGGTATGGCTTCCCCACAGGCTCCTGCCGGTCGGCCCAGCCGGCGTCGCCAGCGCAGCACCCGGCTGACGGTCGCCGTCTCCCTCCTCGTCGTCGCCGCCGCCCTCGTGGCCGCGGCGGCCGCCAGCGCCTCGCTGGTGCTGGTCACGGTCGCGGCGGTCGCCGCGGTCGCCCTGGGTGCGGTCGCCACCCGGATCACGCACACCGAGCTGGTCACCAGCCGCCGCGAGTCGGCTCGGGACCGAGCCGAGCAGGCGCAGGCCTACCGGGAGGTCACCGCGGCGCGCACCGCCGAGAACCAGGCCTTCGCGGAGACCATGCGCACCCGCGTCGCGCGCCACGAGCAGTCGATCCACGAGCTCGAGGACGCGCTGAGCGCCGCGCAGGGCCGCGCCGCCGCGGCGACCCGGAGGATGAACGCCGAGGCCCGCCGGGCGGACGCCGCCGAGCGCCACGCCCGCGACGCCGGGGTCCGGATCGAGCAGAGCCGTGCCGAGGCCGAGGAGCGCGCGGTCGCCGCCGCCGTGCGGGTCGCCGAGCTCGAGCACGAGCTGGACGCCGTCCGCGCCGAGCTCGAGACGGTCACCGCGGCCTGGCGCGACGCCGAGGCGGCGCAGCGCAAGCACGCCTGAGTACACGTACTGAGGCTCTCGCCACGTTTCCGCGCCGAGGGGGGTGCGGGACACTACGGACCGTGATCCCCGAGGAGAACCGGTTCCACAGCGACCCCGACCAGGCGCTCGGCGAACGACCGGCGCTGCCGGCGGGGTGGACGGTCGGCGTACCCGACCCCGCCGACCGGTTCGACGTCGCGCGGCTGACGCACCTGCTGCGTGCTCACGAGCGGCACGGCCGCGGCTGGGCCGGCTCCGGGGTGGACGACGTGCTCGTCGAGGTCTCCGAGCGCGGGCTGCGGATGCGCGAGAACGTCGTGATCCGCGATCCCGACGGCGAGATCCACGCCTGGGGCAGCGTCCACGACCGCTCGGTCGGCCGGATGCTCCTCGTGCACGTCGTCGAGCGCGACCTCCCCGCCGCCGTCACTGACGCGTGCTCCGACGTGCTCCTCGAATGGGCCGAGGGCCAGGCCCGCTCGGTCGGCGCCGCCCGCGGCCTGCCGGCCCAGCAGATCGACACCGGCGCCTTCGAGGACGACGAGCGCCAGGCCCGGTGGCTGTCCGGGGCCGGCTTCGAGCGGGTCCGGCACTGGTGGCAGATGAGCCGCCCGGTCGCCCCGGACGAGGGCGACCTGGTGCCCGACCCCGAGTGCTGGGCCGACGGCGGCGTGGTGTTCCGCCTGGTCCGGCGTGCCTCCGGCGGGATGCCCGACGAGGGCGACCTGCGCGAGCTGCACGAGGTGCTGGAGGGCGCCTTCGCCGACCACTTCAACTCCAGCGAGGAGACCTTCGAGGAGTTCCTCTTCCGGCTCCGCGAGGACCCCGGCCATCGCTGGGACCACTGGTGGCTGGCCGAGCTCGTCGGCGGGGCCGCGTCCGACGGCGGCCGGCCGCGGCCGGTCGGGGCGCTGGTCGGGACGGCCTCCGCGAGCGCGACCGGCCCGGACGGGTCGTACGTCGCCTACCTCGGCGTCCTCGAGGCCGCCCGCGGCCGCGGCGTCGCCACGGGGCTGCTGCGCACGATCGTCGCCGACGCCGCCCGCCGCGGCCGGGACCGCGTCGGCCTCGAGGTGGACGCCGACTCCCCGACCGGCGCCGCCGGGCTCTACACGTCGATGGGCTGGGCGACCAGGTACGTCACCGAGTCCTGGCACCGGGACGTCCCGGTCGGCTGAGGGCGACTTCTCGGGCAATCCCCCACCGCGCCCCTCAGCCGACCTCGCTCATCTCGGCCAGCGCGGCCCGGAGCGCGCGGTGGATGCCGTCGGGCGTGAGCACGCCGACGAACCGCGCACCCTGCTTGACGCCGACCATGCCCCGGTCGTCGCGGAGCAGTACGGCGAGCGCGTCGCCCAGCGTGGAGTCGGCGTCGATCGCCGCGCCCAGGTCGCCCGCGCGGACGCCGTCGAGCGGCTCGACGTGGGCCGGGTCGAGGGGGATCACCTGGAGCCGGCGCAGGCCGGTGGTGGAGCCGACGAAGTCGGCCACGAAGTCGTCCGCGGGCCGGCCGAGCAGCCGGGCGGGGGTGTCGTACTGCGCGAGCCTCCCGCCGGTCGCGAACACCGCGACCCGGTCGCCGAGGCGCACCGCCTCGTCGATGTCGTGGGTGACGAAGACGACCGTGACGCCGAGCTCGTCCTGGAGCCGCAGGAACTCGTCCTGGAGCCGCAGCCGCACGACCGGGTCCACCGCCCCGAACGGCTCGTCCATCAGCAGCACCGGCGGCTTCGCCGCGAGCGCCCGGGCCACGCCGACGCGCTGCTGCTGGCCGCCGGAGAGCTGCTGCGGGTACTTGTCGGCGTACGTCGCCGGGTCGAGCCCGACCAGCTCGAGCAGCTCCAGGGCACGTGCGCGGGCGGTCGACTTCGACTCGCCGTACAGCAGCGGCACCGTCATCACGTTCGCGAGCACCCGCTGGTGCGGGAACAGCCCGACCTGCTGGATCACGTAGCCGATCCCGCGGCGCAGCCGCACCGGGTCCTGGTCCGTCACGTCGCGGCCGTCGATCTCGATCGTGCCGGTCGTGGGCTCGATCAGCCGGTTGACCATCTTCAGCGTCGTGGACTTGCCGCAGCCCGACGGGCCGACCAGGCAGACCAGCTCGCCGCGGCCCACCTCGAGGTCCAGCTCGTGGACCGCGACCGTGCCGTCGGCGTAGGTCTTGCCGACACCCGAGAGCCGGATCATGGGGTCAGTAGCCTCCGAGCCGGTACCGTCCATGCGGTGACCCTACTCGGGACTCCGACGGCGGCGGCCGAGCCGAGCTGCTACAGCCGGCTCACGAACGAGTGGCTCTGCGCGCAGTACGTGCGCGACTACCAGCGGGAGATCGTCGACGCCACGGTCCAGCACCTCGGCATCACGATCGCCGCCGTGCTGCTCGGCGTCCTCATCGCGTTCCCGCTCGCCCTGGTCGCGCGCCGGCTGCCCCGGCTGGAGACCGCGATCCTCGGCGTCGCCACGGCGGTCTACACGATCCCGTCGCTGGCGCTGATGCCGTTGCTGGTGCCGTTCACCGGCCTGTCCGCCGCGACCGTGGTCATCTCGCTCGCGCTCTACGCGCTGACGATCCTGGTGCGGAGCATGCTCGAGGGGTTCCGCGCCGTACCGGAGGGGGTGCGGGAGTCCGCGACCGGCCTCGGGTACGGCGCCACCCGGCGGCTGTTCCTCGTCGAGCTGCCGCTCGCGACGCCGGTGATCATGGCCGGCCTGCGGGTCGCGACCGTCTCGACGGTGGCGCTGACGACGGTCGGCTCCCTGGTCGCGTACGGCGGGCTGGGCAACCTGATCAAGGACGGCGTGAGCACGAACTTCCGCGCCGAGCTGGTGACCGCCTCCGTCCTGTGCGTGCTGCTCGCGGTGGTGCTCGACGCCGCGATCGTCGGCGCCCAGTGGCTGGTCACGCCGTGGACCCACGGGAGGCGCCACGCATGACCGTCGTCGCCGATGCGTGGGAGTACCTCACGACGCTGTCGAGCTGGACCGGCTCGACCGGCATGCTCCGGCTGCTCCTCCAGCAGCTGCTGCTCAGCGTCACCGCGCTGCTGGTCGCCGCGGCGCTCGGGCTGCCGCTCGCGCTCTGGCTCGGCCACCTCGGCCGCGGCGGCCTCCTGGCGATCAACATCTCCAACGTCGGCCGCGCCGTCCCGACGTTCGCGCTGCTCGCGCTGCTCGTCACGGCCGGCTGGCCGGGCACCGCGCCGTTCGGACCCTACGGCCGCGCCGGCCTGGCTACGATCATCGCGCTGACGCTGTTCGCGCTCCCGCCGATCATCACCAACGCGTACGTCGGCATGCGCGAGGTCTCGCCGTTCGTGCGTCAGTCCGCCGACGGCATGGGCATGACCGGCGCCCAGAAGTTCTGGCGGGTCGAGCTGCCCCTCGCGGCGCCGCTGGTGGCACTCGGCCTGCGGCTGGCGCTGGTCCAGGTGTGGGCGACCGCGACGCTCGCGGCGCTGGTGGCCGGGCCGGGCCTGGGCACGGTGATCACCGACGGCTTCTACCGCACCAACTACGGCAAGGGCATCGCCGGCGCGATCGTGGTCGCGGCGGTCGCGCTCGTGCTTGAGTTCCTGGCCGCCGGGGTACAGCGGTCCCTGACCGGCAGATCGTCACCGAAACGTGCTGGGGGAGTGTCGGTGGCCGAGTCTACGGTTGCCGACGCGACCGACACCCGTCGGCCGTGAGCAGGATCCGGACACGCGCGGCACCCGTCGCGGGACACAGAAGGTGATGCAATGCAGGTACGACGCTCCTTGGCCGCGGTGATCGCCGTCGGCTCCCTCCTCCTCGCCACTGGCTGCGCGGGCGACGACCTCGAGTCCGGCGGCAGCGGCGACGAGTCCTCGGCCCCGGCCGACAAGGGCACGGTCAACATCTCGGGCCAGAGCTTCACCGAGGCGGCCATCGTCGCCGCGATGTACGACCAGCTCCTCACCGACGCCGGCTACACGACCAACGTCAAGCTGGTCGACACCCGCGACGCCTACATGGCGACCTTCCCCGGCGACGTCGACGTCGTCCCGGAGTACGTCGGCGGCATCGTGAACTTCCTCAACGCCAAGGCCAACGGCGCGGATGCCGAGCCGTTCACCGCCGGCGACGGCGCGCAGCTGGCCGAGCAGGGCCAGGCGCTGCTCGACGACGCGGGCATCACGCTCCTCGACCAGTCCTCGGCGACCGACACCAACGCGTTCTTCGTGACGAAGGAGTACTCCCAGTCCGAGGGCGTCACGAAGCTCTCCGACCTCGAGGGCGCCTCGGTGGTGCTCGCGGCGGCGCCGGACTGCAAGGGCCGGCTCGACTGCGAGGGCGGCCTCTCCGACCAGTACGGCATCGACGTCACCAAGGTGCTGCCGCTCGGCTACGCCAGCGACCAGACCTACCAGTCGGTGCTCGACGGCGAGTCCCAGCTCGGCGAGACCAGCACGACCGACGGCACGCTCGACTCCCAGGGCCTGGTGGTGCTCGAGGACGACAAGCAGATCCAGCCGGCGCAGAACCTCGTGCCCGCGGTCTCGACCGAGTTCCTCGACGCCAACCCCGACGTCGCGGACGTGCTCAACGCCCTGATGGCCGCGCTGACGACCGAGAAGCTGACCGAGCTCAACGGCCAGGTCGCCGTCGACCGGGAGAAGCCCGAGGACGTCGCCCGCCAGTTCCTCCAGGACGAGGGGCTCCTCGGCTAGGCGTCCGGCTGGACCCGCACCTCGAAGTCCCGCAGCGCCAGGGCCGCGGGGTCGACGCTCGCCAGGTCGATGACCGGCACGTCGATCCGCGGACCGGCCGCGGTGCGGACCTGGGGGAGGGGGCCACCGACCCGGGCGGCGTACTCCATCACGGCGGCGGCGTCCTCACGACGGCCCATCTCCACGAGCCAGCCGGTCAGCCGGTGCACCGGCGGCAGCCCGGAGTGCGTGAGCGAGCGGGCGCCCCAGAACTCGCGGACGCCGGAGACCAGCAGGTCCCACCACGCGTCGGAGCAGCCGGGGATCTCGGCGAAGTAGCGGTGCAGGTCGCCGGCCAGCACCCGGTCGTGGAAGATCCGGCCGACCTTCGCCGACCCGAAGTCCGCGACGGTCGCCAGCGACATCCGCTTGGTCGTCCAGCGGTCGCGCAGGTCGTCGAGGGAGGAGCGCTGCTGGGTGATCGACGAGCCGTCGTGCCGGATCCGCCAGTGGTAGACGACGTCGGGGAGCACCGAGAGCTGGCGGGCACGGACGTACGCCGCGGTCGTCGTCGGCTGGTCCTCGTAGCGCACGCCCTCGGGCCAGGCCAGGCCGGCGTCCGCCCAGAAGTCGCGGCGGAACAGCTTGTTCCACGCGAACACGTCGCCCAGGATCTCGGGGTGGTCCTCCACGACCAGCGGCGTCCGGCCCTCGCGGTGCAGCCGCCGCATCCAGGGCAGCTCGGTCAGCGTGTCGCCCTCCCGGCGGACCACCGACCCGGTCGCGAAGTCCGAGCCGGTGCGCCGCAGCTCCCGGGCCAGGGTCGCGTAGGCGTCGGGAGGGACGACGTCGTCGGAGTCGGCGAAGGCGAGGAGCTCTCCCCGGACGTGCCGCGCGCCCTCGTTGCGGGCGGCGCCGAGGCCGCGGTTCTCGGTGTGCACCACCCGGACACGGGGGTCGCGGGCGGCGTACTCGTCGGCGATCGCGCCCGAGCCGTCGGTCGAGCCGTCGTCGACGAGCACCACGTCGAGCTCGGCGTGGGTCTGCGCGAGGACGCTGTCGACGGCCTCGGCGAGGTAGCCCTCGACGTTGTGGACCGGGACCACGACGCTGACGACCTGCGTGCGACGGCCGAGCCTCATGTCGCCACGGTAGCGAGGGTTAGGCTCCTGCCTCGTGAGTGACCCCGCCGCTGTCGAGCCCGCCGACTACCCGCGGAAGGTCCTCTTCGTCGCCGGCGCGGGGCGCAGCGGCACCAGCACGATGGCCGGGCTGATGAAGATCATGGGCCTCCACGTCCCGCAGCCCGAGGTGGTCGCCGACGAGACCAACCCCAAGGGCTTCGGCGAGCCGCAGTGGGTCGTCGAGCACCACGACCGGCTGCTCCGCGAGGCCAACGTGCAGGTCAGCGACTCGCGGCCGGACGCGTGGTTCGAGACCGGACGCGTGGCGACCCGGGAGCAGGAGCGGATCCGCACCGCCGACTGGCTCGGGGAGCACTTCGCGGTCAACCCCGAGCTGGTGGTGAAGGACCCGCGGCTGAGCTGGTTCCTCGGCCTCTGGCGGGTCGCGGCGATCCGCGCCGGCGCGACGCCGGTGTTCGCCACCATGCTGCGCCCGCCCGCCGAGGTGGTCGGCAGCAAGCAGACCTACTACCAGAACCGGCTCGGCTCGGCGCACCTCGCGGCGTCCTGGCTGAACATGCTGCTGCACACCGAGCGCGCCACCCGCGAGTCGGTCGCCGACGGCGGCCGGGTCTTCGTCCGGTACGCCGACCTGCTCGACGACTGGACCCGGATCGTGATGGGGGCCGGCGAGCGGCTCGGGCTCCAGCACGTGCTGCACGCGCGCAGCGAGGCGATCCGCGACGGCCACCGGTTCGTCGACCCGAGCCTGCGCCGGATGACGCAGACCCTCGACGACCTCGGCCTCCCGCCGCGGCTGCACGAGCTCGTCGGCCAGACCTGGGAGGAGCTCAACCGGCTCGCCGACCCCGGCGGCGACACCCCGGCGGCGCACCGGACGCTCGACCAGCTCCGGGAGGGGTACGTCGACCTGTACGAGGAGGCCGCGGCCATCTCCCGCTCGTCGGTGGTGGCCGCGGAGCACCGGCTCAGGCGGCAGCAGCGGCTCAAGACCGCGCCCGAGGCGCCTGCGCCGTCCGGGGCCGACAAGATCCCGCACGGCCTGCGTGCGGCTGTCCCGGCGCCGGTCCGCCGGGGGCTGCGGAAGATGCTCGGCCGGTCGCGGTGACCGCGCACCTCAGCGCGGGTGGCCTGCGGAACCTCGAGGGCCACGCCGACTTCGACATCGCCTGGCCCTGGCTCCGGCCGGAGGGGCTGCGCCCCGGCGCCACCGCCGTACTCCGGGTGAAGGACGAGGCGCCCTCGCTGCCGTTCGTGCTCCCACCGCTGCTCCGCGCCTGCGACGCGGTGCTGCTGGTCGACAACGGCTCCGAGGACGGCACGCCCGACGTGGCCCGGGAGACCGCCGAGCGGGCCGGGTACGCCGACCGGCTGAGCGTGGCGTCGTACCCCTTCGCCGTCGCGCGTGCCGGCGCCGAGCACCTGGCCCGGCACGAGCTGTCGGTGCACTCGCTGTCGTACTTCTACAACTGGTGCTTCGCGCAGGTCGGCACCCGCTACTCGTGGAAGTGGGACGGCGACATGGTCCTCACCACCGAGGGCGAGGTGTCGATGGGCGACCTGAGCTGGCAGGTCGGCGATGTGCAGTCGATCGTGCGGGTGCCGCGGCACGGGCTGTACCTGGAGAGCGAGTCGACGGGCTACCTCGACCTGGGCTGGCGCAACGCCGAGGAGTGGGGCTTCCCGATCGGGCCGGACTTCGTCTACACCAAGGCGTTCGAGTGGGAGATCCGCACGACCCCGGTCGGCGTGCGCTCGATCGCGCTGCCCCAGGGATTGTGCGTGGAGCTGAAGTACCTCCACGGCGAGGAGTTCGCGCACTGGACCGACCCGGCGTCGTTCGCGACGTCGTGGCGCAACCGCCGCAAGCGCCGCGAGTGGGAGGTCTTCCACGCGCTCCGGGAGGGCACCGTGCCGCCCGGCGTACACGAGATCGCCGCCCCCGCCGGCGTCCACATCGTCGACCACGTCACCCACGACTGGCTGCCCCGCGCCCCGCGCCCCCTCGACGTGGGATAGCGCCCCCGTGTCGGGCACGTCACGCCCGAGGCGCCTTACCTCGGTCCAGACCGGGGCGTACGCTCGACGGCGCCGGGGAACAACCCGGCAGACAGGCAACACGACGAGCACACCGTCCGGTACCCACACCGGCCCCGAGCCGCGGCAGCGGCGAGGGGTGGTCGGAGGGACTGCAACGTAAGGTTCGACACCCATGACGCACCGTATCGGCGTCGTCGGCGCAGGCCGCGTCGGCGCCGTCCTGGCCGCCGCCCTCGGGGCCGCGGGCCACACCGTGGTCGCCGCCGCCGGCGAGTCCGACGCCTCCCGCTCCCGCATCGCCGATCTGCTCCCCGGAGTCCGGCCCGCGAAGCCCTCCGACGTCGCGCGCTCCTGCGACCTGCTGCTGCTGACCGTCCCCGACGACATGCTCGAGAACGTCGTCACGGTGCTCAGCGACAGCGGCGCGATCCGCCCCGGCCAGTACGTCGTGCACACCTCCGGCCGGCACGGGCTGGCCGTGCTCGAGCCGGCCCGCCGGGTCGGCGCGCGCGTGGTCGCGATGCACCCCGCGATGACGTTCACCGGCACCGCACTCGACCTGGACCGTGTGCCGGGCTGCGTCCTCGGCCTCACCGCCGGCGACGAGGAGCGCGCGTTCGCGCGGGCCCTGGTCGCCGACCTCGGCGGCCGGCCGATGTGGGTGCCCGAGCAGATGCGCACGCTCTACCACTCCGGTCTCGCGCACGGCGCCAACCACCTGGTCACGCTGGTGACGCAGGCGATGGAGATCCTCGCCGCCGCCGGTGCCGACGACCCGGCCGGCACGCTGCGCCCACTGCTCGCCGCCGCCCTCGACAACGCGCTCGAGCACGGCGACGCCGCCCTCACCGGCCCGATCGCGCGCGGCGACGTCAACACCGTCCGCGCCCACCTCGCCGACATCGCCGCCAACGCGCCGCACACGCTGCCGTCGTACGTCGCCCTGGCCCGCGACACCCTCGACCGGGTCGTCACCGACGGTCGGGTGCTGCCGATCCGCGCCCACGCGATGCGGCGCGTGATCGACGGGGCCGAGCGCGCGGCAGGGCTCCAGGCCGCGCGCCGCCGATGACCTCGGGCCCCGTCCTCGCCGCCACGCGCGAGGAGCTCGCCACGCTGCTCGCGAACGCCGACGGCCCGATCGGCCCGATCGGCCCGGTCGGCCTGGTGCCGACGATGGGCGCGCTCCACGAGGGCCACGCCAGCCTGATGCGGGTCGCCCGCGAGCGGGTGGCCAGAGAGGGGCAGAGCGGCCCCGTCGTGGTGTCGGTGTTCGTGAACCCGCTCCAGTTCGGCCCGGGCGAGGACCTCGACCGCTACCCGCGCACCCTCGACGCGGACCTGGAGCTCTGCGCGCGCGAGGGCGTCGACATCGTGTTCGCCCCCTCCGTGGACGAGGTCTACCCCGGCGGTGAGCCGCAGGTGACGATCCGTCCCGGCCCGCTCGCCAAGGTGCTCGAGGGCAAGGTCCGCCCGGGCCACTTCCGCGGCGTGCTGACCGTCGTCGCCAAGCTGTTCGGGCTGGTCCGCCCCGACGTCGCGGTGTTCGGCCAGAAGGACTACCAGCAGCTGACGCTGATCCGCCGGATGGTGCTCGACCTCAGCATGGGCGTCGACGTCGTCGGCGCCGAGACCGTCCGCGAGGCCGACGGCCTCGCGCTCTCCAGCCGCAACCGCTACCTCGACGCCGAGCAGCGCGAGAGCGCGGCCGCGCTCAACCGCGTCCTGCGCGCGGCCCAGGAGAGCGCCCGGTACGGCGCGGCGGGAGCTCTCGCCGCGGCGCGGGCCGAGCTGCGCGCCGCCCAGGGCGTGGACCTCGACTACCTGGTGATCACCGACCCGGACCTCGGCGAGCTGCCGTCCGACGTACCCCCGGGGACGGAGGCACGCGTGCTCGTCGCCGCGCGCATCGGAACCACCCGTCTCATCGACAACATGCCACTCGTGATCGGGAAGCCCTGATGCTGCGCACCATGATGAAGAGCAAGATCCACCGCGCCACGGTCACCCAGGCCGACCTGCACTACGTCGGGTCGGTGACCGTCGACGAGGACCTGCTCGACGCCGCCGACCTGCTGCCGGGCGAGCTCGTGCACGTCGTCGACATCACCAACGGCGCCCGGCTCGAGACCTACACGATCGCGGGCGAGCGCGGCTCCGGCGTGATCGGGATCAACGGCGCCGCCGCCCACCTGGTGCACCCCGGCGACCTGGTGATCCTCATCGGCTACGGGCAGCTGGAGACTGCCGCGGCGAGGGAGCTCGTGCCGCAGGTGGTGTTCGTCGACGCCGACAACAGGATCCTGGCGACCGGCAACGACGTGGCCGAGGCGGTCGCGGGCGCGGGGCTGGTCCGCGGCGACCAGCTGGCCCAGCGGTAACCTGCGCCAATGCCCTCCCCGGTCCGCCGCGTCCCCGGCCGCCTGGTCGCGCCCGAGCCCGGCTGGAGCACGACGGCCGACGTCGTCGTCGTCGGGTCGGGCATCGCCGGCCTGACCGCCGCGCTGCGGTTGCGGGGCCGGGTCGACAGGGTGCTCGTCGTCACCAAGGACGTGCTCGCGGCCGGCTCGACGCAGTGGGCGCAGGGCGGGATCGCCGCCGCGCTCGGCCCCGGCGACACCCCCGGACAGCACGAGCAGGACACCCTGGTCGCGGGCGCCGGCGCCTGTGACCGGGATGCGGTGCGGGTGCTCGTGACCGAGGGGCCGGACGCCGTGCGCGAGCTGATCGCGCTGGGCACGAACTTCGACCACGACCCGGACGGCGAGCTCTCGCTCACCCGCGAGGGTGGCCACCACCGCGACCGGATCGCGCACGCCGGCGGCGACGCGACCGGCGCCGAGATCCAGCGGGCGCTGATCGCCGCGATCGAGCGGGCACCCGAGATCGAGGTGATCCAGCACGCGCTCGCCGTCGACCTGCTGCTCGCCGAGGACGGCGGCGTCGCGGGCCTCACCCTGCACGTGATGGGCGAGGGCCAGCGCGACGGCGTCGGCGCGGTGCACTGCCGGGCGGTGGTGCTCGCCAGCGGCGGACTCGGGCAGGTGTTCTCGCAGACCACGAACCCGGCCGTCGCCACCGGCGACGGCATGGCGGTCGCGCTGCGCGCGGGCGCGGTGCTGCGCGACCTGGAGTTCGTGCAGTTCCACCCGACGGTGATGTACCTCGGGCCCGACTCGCTCGGCCAGCAGCCGCTGATCTCCGAGGCGGTGCGCGGGGAGGGCGCAGTCCTGGTCGACGCCCTGCCGGAGGAGGGGGGCAGCCGGCTCATGGCGGGCGTGCACGAGCTGGCCGACCTAGCCCCGCGCGACGTGGTCGCGAAGGCGATCACCCGCCGGATGGTCGAGACCGGCCGCCCGCACATGTGGCTGGACGCCCGCGCCTTCGGCGCCGAGAAGTGGGAGCGCCGGTTCCCGACGATCCTCGCCACCTGCCGGCGGTACGGCGTCGAACCGGTCACCGAGCTGATCCCGGTCGCGCCCGCGTGCCACTACGCGTCCGGCGGCGTCCGCACCGACCTGTGGGGTCGCAGCAGCGTGCCCGGCCTCTACGCCACCGGCGAGGTCGCCTGCTCCGGCGTGCACGGCGCCAACCGGCTCGCCTCCAACTCCCTGCTCGAGGGCCTGGTCTTCTCGCGCCGGATCGCCGAGGTGCTGCCCGGCGAGCTCCGTCCGCTCCAGCCGCCCGCGCCCGACACCCGCACGGCCGGCCTGGTGCCCGGCGGCCTGCGGCGCGACCTGCAGCAGGTGATGACCTCGCGGGTCGGCGTACTGCGCCACGCCGCGGGCCTGGAGGAGGCCGCCGGACTGCTCGACAAGCTCGCCGGCTGCCGCGCCGAGGTCGTCGACCAGCAGTCGTGGGAGACCACCAACCTGCTCACGATCAGCATCGCCCTGGCCGACGCCGCGGCGCTGCGCGAGGAGACCCGCGGCTCGCACTGGCGCGAGGACTTCCCCGAGCGCGACGACCTGCGCTTCTCCGGCCACCTCGACGCCGTCATGGACGACGGCGCCACCACCCTGGAGCTGCGATGACCGCCCGCGCGCCGTACGTCGGGGAGCTGTGCGCCGCGGGGCTCGACCCGATTGCCATCACAGCGCAATTGCGCGCGGCGCTCGCCGAGGACCTGCCCGATGGCGACGTCACCTCGATCGCGACGATCGCGGAGAGCGCCCGGGGGCGCGGCGTCTTCGCCGCCCGCGAGCCCGGCGTGGTCGCCGGGCTCGGCATCGCGGCGCTGGTCTTCCACGAGGTCATGGGCGACGGCGTCGAGGTGACCGACCGGCTGCCCGACGGCAGCCACGTGCGGCCCGGCGACGTGGTGATGCGAGTCGCCGGCCCGACCCGCGGCCTGCTCACCGCCGAGCGCACCGCGCTCAACTACGCCAGCCACCTCTCCGGCGTCGCCACCGCGACCGCGCGGTGGGTCGAGGCGCTCGAGGGCACGAGGGCCCGGGTGCTCGACACCCGCAAGACGCTGCCGACCTACCGCGCGCTGCAGAAGTACGCCGTGCGCTGCGGTGGCGGCGTGAACCACCGTTCCAGCCTCAGCGACCGGGCGATGGTCAAGGACAACCACGTCGTGGCCGCCGGGGGCGTCGTGCCGGCCTACGAGGCCGTCCGGGCGGCGTACCCCGACCTCCGCGTCGAGGTCGAGGTCACCGACCTCGACCAGCTGCGCGAGCTGCTCGACGCCGGCTGCACCGAGATCCTGCTCGACAACATGGAATCCCCGACGATGGCCGAGGCGGTCCGCATCACCGCCGGCCGCGCCACGCTCGAGGCGTCCGGCCGGCTCACCATCGAGCGCGCCCGCGAGGTCGCCGAGACCGGCGTCGACTTCATCTCGGTCGGGGCGCTCACCCACTCGGTCCGGGTCTTCGACCTCGGCCTGGACCTCTCCGAGGGCTGACGCGTGGCGCTGCTCGCCGCCGACATCGGCAACAGCCACACGATCCTCGGCCTGGTCGCCGACGGCGAGGTGACCGCCGACTGGCGGATCGCCACCGACGAGCGGCGCACCTCCGACGAGTGGGCGGTGCTGCTGCGCGGACTCCTCGGGCGCGCGGTGGACGACGTCGACGGCATCGCGGTCTGCGCGACCGTACCCGCGGTCCTGCACGAGTGGCGCGACATGCTCGCCCGACACTTCGCCGACGTCGCGAGCCTGGTCGTGGAGCCCGGCGTGCGCACCGGCGTGCCCGTGCTCATGGACAACCCGCGCGAGGTCGGCACCGACCGCATCGTCAACGCGCTCGCCGCGGTTCACGAGTACGGCGGGCCGGCGATCGTCGTCGACTTCGGCGGCACCGCGACGACGTTCGACGTGGTCAACGCGAAAGGGCAGTACGTCGGCGGCGCGATCTCGCCCGGAATCGAGATCTCGCTCGAGGCCCTCGGCCGGCGCGGCGCACAATTGCGCAAAGTCGAATTGCTCCGCCCGCGCGCCGTCATTGCGAAGAACACCGTCGAGGCGCTGCAATCGGGAATGCTTTACGGGGTCGCTGCCCAGGTCGAGGGAATTGTCGCCCGGATGATCGCCGAGCTCGGGGAGAAAACCGAGGACGTCGCGGTGATCGCCACCGGATATCTCGCCGGCCTGGTGCGCGAGGAGTGCCGGTGTTTCACGCACCACGCGCCGTGGTTGACGCTGCGCGGCCTCGAGCTCGCATTCATTCGGAACAGATGACTCGGCAATTCGCATTCTCGTTAAGTGCGTGCCATGATGAATTCCGTCATACACGCAATTGAGCGAGAGGGCTCGAAATGGCGCAGAAGGTCAACATCGTCCTGGTCGACGACATCGACGGGAGTGAGGCCGTCGAGACCGTCACCTTCGGATTGGACGGCACGACGTACGAGATCGACCTGAACAAGAAGAACGCCGGCAAACTGCGCGACGCCCTCGCGAGCTATGTCGGCCACGGCCGCAAGGTCGGCGCCGCCACGCGTCGTGGCCGCCGCTCCGCGGCCGCGACCAGCGGCCCGAGCGCGAAGGACGTCCGCGAGTGGGCGCGCGCCAACGGCTACGACGTACCCGACCGCGGTCGGGTGTCGGCGGAGGTCCGCGAGGCCTACGACGCCGCGCACTGACGCCCGTCCGCCGAGTCGGCGCAGTCTCAGTGAGAGACTGCGCCGACTCGGCGCATCTCGGGGCTGTTCGCTCTCAGCGGACTGGCTGGGCCGTGATCGGGGAACGCGTAGGCTGGTCGCGGGGTTGGAGTACCCGTAGCCCCACCGAGGTTTCAGGAGCGATGCGCATGTTCGAGCGGTTCACTGACCGAGCCCGCCGGGTGGTCGTGCTGGCCCAGGAGGAGGCCCGCATGCTCTCCCACAACTACATCGGGACCGAGCACATCCTGCTCGGCCTCATCCACGAGGGCGAGGGCGTCGCCGCCAAGGCGCTGGAGAGCCTCGACATCTCGCTGGAGGCCGTGCGCGCGCAGGTCGAGGAGATCATCGGCCAGGGACAGCAGGCCCCGAGCGGCCACATCCCGTTCACGCCCCGCGCCAAGAAGGTGCTCGAGCTGTCCCTGCGCGAGGCGCTGCAGCTCGGCCACTCCTACATCGGCACCGAGCACATCCTGCTCGGCCTGATCCGCGAGGGCGAGGGCGTCGCCGCCCAGGTGCTGCAGAAGCTCGGCGCCGACCTCAACCGGGTCCGCCAGCAGGTCATCCAGCTGCTCTCCGGGTTCCAGGGCAAGGAGGCCGCCGGCGCGACCGCGACGACCGGGGCCTCCGGGGGAGACGCGCCGTCGTCGTCCCTGGTGCTCGACCAGTTCGGACGCAACCTCACCCAGGACGCCCGCGAGGGCAAGCTGGACCCGGTCATCGGCCGGGAGCAGGAGATCGAGCGGGTCATGCAGATCCTGTCCCGGCGTACCAAGAACAACCCGGTCCTCATCGGCGAGCCGGGCGTCGGCAAGACGACCATCGTCGAGGGTCTCGCGCAGGACATCGTCAAGGGCAACGTCCCCGAGACGCTCAAGGACAAGCAGATCTACACCCTCGACCTCGGTGCGCTGGTCGCCGGCTCGCGCTACCGCGGCGACTTCGAGGAGCGCCTGAAGAAGGTGCTCAAGGAGATCCGCACCCGCGGCGACATCGTGCTGTTCATCGACGAGATCCACACCCTGGTCGGCGCCGGCGCGGCCGAGGGCGCCATCGACGCGGCGAGCATCCTCAAGCCGATGCTGGCCCGCGGCGAGCTGCAGACCATCGGCGCGACCACCCTCGACGAGTACCGCAAGTACCTCGAGAAGGACGCCGCGCTGGAGCGTCGCTTCCAGCCGATCCAGGTCGCCGAGCCGTCGATCGCGCACACGATCGAGATGCTCAAGGGCCTGCGCGACCGCTACGAGGCGCACCACCGCGTGACGATCACCGACGAGGCGCTGGTCTCGGCGGCGACCCTGGCCGACCGCTACATCTCCGACCGGTTCCTGCCGGACAAGGCCATCGACCTGATCGACGAGGCGGGCTCGCGGCTGCGGATCCGCCGGATGACGGCGCCCGCCGACCTGCGCGAGTACGACGACCGGATCGGCGAGGTGCGCCAGCGCAAGGAGGCCGCGATCGACGGCCAGGACTTCGAGGCCGCCGCGCGCCTGCGCGACGAGGAGAAGCAGCTCATCCAGCGCAAGTCCGAGCGCGAGAAGCAGTGGCGCGCGGGCGACATGGACGAGGTCGCGGAGGTCGACGAAGAGCTGATCGCCGAGGTGCTGGCCGTGGCGACCGGCATCCCGATCGTGAAGCTCTCCGAGGAGGAGTCGACTCGGCTGCTCAAGATGGAGGACGAGCTCCACAAGCGCGTCATCGGCCAGGAGGAGGCTGTCAGGGCCCTCAGCCGCGCCATCCGGCGTACCCGGGCCGGCCTGAAGGACCCCAAGCGCCCCGGCGGATCGTTCATCTTCGCCGGCCCGTCCGGGGTCGGGAAGACGTGGCTGTCCAAGACGCTGGCGGAGTTCCTGTTCGGCGACGAGGACGCGCTGATCCAGCTCGACATGTCGGAGTTCGGCGAGAAGCACACCGTCTCGCGGCTCTTCGGCTCGCCGCCGGGCTACGTCGGCTACGAGGAGGGCGGCCAGCTCACCGAGAAGGTGCGGCGCAAGCCGTTCTCGGTCGTGCTCTTCGACGAGGTCGAGAAGGCGCACCCGGACATCTTCAACAGCCTGCTGCAGATCCTGGAGGAGGGTCGCCTGACCGACTCCCAGGGCCGGGTGGTCGACTTCAAGAACACCGTCATCATCATGACCACCAACCTCGGCACGCGCGACATCGCCAAGGGCATCAACCTCGGCTTCCAGCAGAGCGGTGACGCCGGCTCCTACGAGCGGATGAAGAACAAGGTGTCGGAGGAGCTCAAGCAGCACTTCCGCCCCGAGTTCCTCAACCGGGTCGACGAGGTCATCGTGTTCCCGCCGCTGTCGCAGGAGCAGATCGTCGCGATGGTCGACAACATGATCGCCGCGGTGGAGACCCGGATGAAGGACCGCGACATGTCGCTGGAGCTCACCCAGGCCGCGAAGAACCTGCTCGCCGAGCGGGGCTTCGATCCGGTCCTGGGCGCGCGGCCGCTGCGCCGTACCGTCCAGCGCGAGATCGAGGACGTGCTCGCCGAGAAGATGCTGTACGGCGAGGTCGGCCCCGGCCAGATCGTGCTCGTGGACGTCGAGGGCGAGGGCCCCACCGCGACCTTCACCTTCGCGGGCCAGAAGGTCGGCGCGCTGCCGGACCTGCCGCCGTTCGAGACCGCCGAGGTCGCCTCCTCCGAGGGCCCCGACGACTCCGACAGCGGCTCGGACGTCCCGAGGTCCCAGGACTGACGGTCTGATCAACGCCGAGTCGGCGCAGTCTCAGCTGAGACTGCGCCGACTCGGCGTTCTCAGGGGAGCGCGTAGGACTCCGGGCCGGCGGGGACCAGCAGCCCGTCCTCGACCAGGGAGGCCAGGCAGCGGACCCGCTGGGTCTCGTCGTGCCAGGCCAGGTCGAGCCGGCTGCGGTGCACCGGGCCGTCGCCGTCGCGGAGCACGGCGAGCAGCCGCCCCCGGCACTGCCGGTCGGTGCCGGCCCAGGTCTGCACCTTGCGCGGCGGCCCGTCGTACGCCGGATGGCCGGCCGCCCGCCAGGCGCAGCGATCGGCGATCGGGCAGGCGCCGCAGCGCGGGCTCGCGGCGGTGCAGACCAGCGCGCCGAGCTCCATCACGGCGACCGACCAGGTCGGCGCCGTCGCCTCGTCCTCGGGCAGCAGCTCACGGGCGACCTCGCGCTCGGCCCTGGTCACCGACGCCGACGGGAACTCGACGCCCTGCACCGCCCGGGCGAACACCCGCCGCACGTTGGTGTCCAGCACCACGTGCCGCCGGCCGTGCGCGAAGCTCGCGATCGCCGCCGCGGTGTAGTCGCCGACGCCCGGGAGAGCCAGCAGGTCGTCGTACGCCGCGGGCACCTCGCCGTCGTGCCGCTCGACGATCGCGGTGGCGGCCGCGTGCAGCCGCAGCGCCCGGCGCGGGTAGCCGAGCCGGCCCCACGCGCGGACCGCCTCGCCGCTCGGCTCCGCGGCCAGGGCGGCGGGGGTCGGCCAGCGCTCGAGCCACTGCTCGTGGACCGGCAGCACCCGGCTGACCGGCGTCTGCTGGAGCATGAACTCCGAGACCATCACCGACCAGGGGGACGCCTGCGGGCCGCGCCAGGGCAGCTCGCGGGCGTGCGCGTCGTACCAGCGCAGCACCGGCTCGTGGAGTTCGCTCATGTCGCGCCCATCCTGCCCGGTGTGGCGCCACCATCTGACCCCGGGCGCTGACTAGCGTTTGCCGCATGCCGGCGATGACCCGAGGACCGCTGCCCGCGCGGGTCTACTGGGTGCGCCGGCTGATGGTCCTCGGTACGGCGGTGCTGCTGGTCGTCGCGATCGGCCGGCTGCTCGGTGACGGCAGCGACGCGTCCTCGGGCGAGGGCGGCACGGCGGCGCAGGTCGCCGCCGAGACGACGCCGTCGACGACGTACTCCGCCCCGGCTCCCCCGACGCCGAAGCGGACGAGGACGCCCGACCCGACGCCGACCCTCGCCGTACCCGTCGGTGAGTGCGACGGCGCCGACATCGCGGTCACGCCGCAGGTCGAGGACGCGGTCGCGGGCCGCGACGTCCGGGTCGTGCTGCAGCTGCGCACCCTCGAGAGCCCGGCCTGCACCTGGGACGTCGGCCCCGACGCGCTGACGATGGACATCACCTCCGGAAGCGACGCCATCTGGTCGAGCCGGCAGTGCCCGGCCGCGATCCCGAAGGAGCCGGTCGTCGTCCGCCAGGCCGTCACGAGCAAGGTCGAGGTCGTCTGGAAGGAGGCCAAGCGCTCCGGTGAGGAGTGCACCAGGCTGACCGACTGGGCGATGCCGGGCTGGTACCACGTCACCGCCGCCGCGCTCGGCGGTGAGCCGGCGAACGTGCAGTTCCAGCTGGTGAAGCCGACCGCCGCGACGATCACCCGCACGGCCGAGCCGACGCAGGGCCCGACGCAGAGCCCCTCGAAGAGCCCGTCAGGCGAGCCGAGTCAGAAGCCGAGCGGCCGCCCGGTCGTCTCGCAGAGCCCGTCCGGGGCGGTCGAGCCGGACTGAGCTTTCGGCGTCGAGACACGCGAACTGGCCCTCGACACCCGTCCGAGAGGGCCAATTTGGGTGTCTCGACGGTAGATGAGCTACACGTAGCGCTCGAGGATGGTCGACTCGGCGAGCCGGGAGAGGCCCTCGCGGACCGAGCGGGCGCGCAGCTCGCCGACGCCGTCGACCGCCTGGAGGTCGTCGACGCCGGCGGAGAGCAGCTTCTGGAGCGTGCCGAAGTGGTCGACCAGCCGGTCCACGACGGCGGTGGGCAGGCGGGGCACCTTGGCCAGCAGCCGGTAGCCGCGCGGGGCGACCGCGCCGTCGAGGTGCTCGCCGGTGCCGAGGCCGAGGGCCCGGGCGGCGGCGGCCGGGTCGACCAGCTCGGTCGACGAGAGCGACTCCAGCCGGTTGAGCAGCGCCTCGGGGCTCTTGGCCCGACGGCCGGCCGGCAGGTAGTCGCGGATCACCAGCTCGCGCTCGGTGTCGACGCCGGTGATCAGTTCCTCGAGCTGCAGCGACAGCAGCCGGCCGTCGGTGCCGAGCTCGAGCACATAGTCCTCGATCTCGCTGGCGATCCGGGTCACCATCTCCAGCCGCTGGGCGACGACGGCGACGTCGCGGACCGTCACTAGGTCCTCGATCTCCAGCGCCGACAGGGTCGCGGACACCTCGTCGAGGCGGAGCTTGTAGCGCTCCAGCGTCGCGAGCGCCTGGTTGGCGCGGGAGAGGATCTGGCCGGAGTCCTCGAGGACGTGGCGGGTCTCCCCGACGTACGCCGCGATGATCTGCATCGACTGCGACACCGAGATCACCGGGAAGCCGGTCTGCCGCGCCACCCGGTCGGCGGTGCGGTGCCGGGTGCCGGTCTCCTCCGAGGGGATGGTGTGGTCGGGCATCAGGTGGACGGCGGCCCGGCTGATCCGGGTGACGTCCCGGTCGACGATGATCGCGCCGTCCATCTTGGCCAGCTCGCGCAGGCCGGTGGCGGTGAACGGGACGTCGAGGGTGAAGCCGCCGGTCGAGATCGAGTCGACCACCTTGTCGTGGCCGAGCACGATCAGCGCGCCGGTGCGGCCGCGCAGGATCCGCTCGAGGCCGTCGCGCAGCGGCGTGCCGGGCGCGATGGCCTCGAGGGTCGCGCGCAGGCGCAGCGTCTCGTCCGAGCGATCCGTGGGCACCCGAGGAGTCTAGAGGTCCCCGACGGATCGCGGACGCTGAACGTCCGCGGCGGGCAGGTGCAGCAGCCGCAGCGCGGCCCCGACATCCGGTACGTCGAGCACCCGCATGCCGTCCACCGTCCAGGACTCGGGCGAGCGCGGGCCGCTCCGGCCGGGCTCGGTCGGCACCACCGCCACCTGGAAGCCGAGCCGCGCGGCCTCGGCGACCCGTTGCGGCAGGTCGCGCACTCTGCGGAGCTCGCCGGCCAGGCCGAGCTCGCCCATCGCGACCACGCCGCGCGGGGCCGGCTGGCCGATGGAGGCCGAGGCCAGCGCCACTGCCACCGCGAGGTCGCTCGCCGGCTCGCCGACCCGGGCGCCGCCGACGGTCGAGGCGAAGACGTCCATCGAGTGCAGCCGCACGCCGCAGTGCTGCTGCAGCACCGCCATCACCATCGCGACCCGGGAGCCGTCGAGGCCGGACGTCGTACGGCGCGGTCGCTCCGCGGCGCTGCGGGTGACCAGCGCCTGCACCTCGGCGAGCATCGGGCGCCGGCCCGCCATCGTCACCGCGACGCAGGTGCCGGGGACCTGCCCGTGGTGGCTCTCGACGAACAGCCCGGTCGGGTCGGCCACCGCGGTGATGCCCTCGGAGCCGAGGTCGAAGCAGCCGACCTCGTCGACCGGGCCGAACCGGTTCTTCATCGCGCGCACCATCCGGAACCGCGAGTCGCGGTCGCCCTCGAAGTGCAGCACCACGTCGACGACGTGCTCGAGCACCCGCGGGCCGGCGATCGAGCCGTCCTTGGTGACGTGGCCGACGATGATCGTGGTGATGTTGCGCGTCTTGGCGACCCGCACCAGCGCGGCCGCGACCTCCTTGACCTGGGTGACGCCGCCGGGCACGCCCTCGACGCCGGACGCGCCGATGGTCTGGATCGAGTCGACGACGAGCAGCGTCGGCCGGACCTCCTCGATGTGGGTGAGTACGGCGCCGAGGTCGGTCTCCGCGGCGAGGTAGAGCTGGTCGTGGACGCCGCCGGTGCGGTCGGCGCGCAGCCGGACCTGCGAGGCCGACTCCTCGCCGGTGACGTAGAGCGTGCGATGCCGGTAGCGCGCGGTCTGCGCGGCCACCTCCAGCAGCAGCGTGCTCTTGCCGACGCCCGGCTCGCCGGCGAGCAGGATCGCGGCACCGGGCACGATGCCGCCGCCCAGGACCCGGTCGAGCTCGGGCACGCCGCTGGTGCGGAACGCCGAGTCCTCCACCGACACCTGGCCGATCGGCACCGCGGGGCGGGTGACGGGCGCCGCCGGCGTACGCCCCGACGGCGCGGCCGCGGCCTCGGCCACGGAGCCCCAGGCCTGGCACTCGCCGCAGCGGCCGACCCACTTCGCGGTCTCCCAGCCGCACTCGGAGCACCGGAACGCGGGACGGGGGGTCTTCGGCATGCGCACACCGTAGGCGGCTGCGCCGACAGCCCCGCCTATGGTGTCCTTGGATCGATCTAGCGTCGAGGGGAGGCGGGTTGACGAGGAGCACCGGGCGGCTGACCCCGCCACCGACGCTGGCCGACGTCGCCGAGCGCGCGGGCGTGTCCCGCCAGACCGTCTCGAACGCGGTCAACAACCCCGACCTGCTGCGCGCCGACACGCTCGCGCGGGTGCTGGAGGCGATCGACGAGCTCGGCTACTCGCCGAACCGCGCCGCGCGCAACCTGCGCACCCGCGCCTCCCACCTGATCGGCATGCGGTTCAGCCCGGCCCAGGAGGGCACCGCCAACGCGACCATGGACCGGTTCGTGCACTCGCTGGTGGAGACCTCGCGTGAGGCCGGCTACCACGTCCTGCTGTTCGCCGGCGACCACCGCGATCCGCTGGCGGGGTACGACGACCTGCTGCGGTCGACCGCGGTCGACGCGTTCGTCGTCACCGACACCTACCTCGGCAACCCGCAGGCCGCCTGGCTGGACAAGCGGCGGGCGCCGTTCGTCGCCTTCGGCCGCCCCTGGGACAACCCGGCCGCCGGGCACGCGTGGGTGGACGTCGACGGCGCCGCCGGCACCGACCTCGCCACCACCCACCTGATCGACCGCGGCCACCACCGGATCGCCTGGATCGGCTGGCGCAAGGACTCCCGCATCGGCGAGGACCGGCGCTCCGGCTGGACCCGCGCCATGCACGCGCGCGGCCTCCCGACCACCGGGCTCGCCTCGCGCGTCGAGGACACCGTCGCCAGCGGCCGCGAGGCCAGCGCGGTGCTGCTCGACGAGGCGCACCCCTCGGCGTTCGTCTGCGCCTCCGACACCCTGGCGATGGGCGTGCTGCACACGCTGCGCGACCGCGGGATGGCGGCGGGCCGCGAGATCGCGGTCGTCGGCTTCGACGACTCCCAGGTCGCCCAGGTCGTCCCGCCCGGCCTCACCTCGGTGCGCCAGCCGCTGGAGCAGGTCGCCGTCGAGATCGTCAAGGCACTCGAGGGGATGCTCGGCCGCCCGCCGGTCGCCGGCCCCGGCGTGCTGCTCACCCCGACGCTGGCGATGCGGGGGTCCTCCTAGCTACGTCATGCGGACGGTGGAAGGCGACACACTGTCCGTACGACGTCCCGGGCGGTCGAGCTAGAACCGCTTCCACCAGAGGTTGACCGCGTAGTCGACCTCGGTGCCCTCGTGGGACGCGAGCACCTCCTCGGCGATCGCCGGGCTGAACTCGATCCGCACCACGCTCTCCAGGTCCGCGCGCGAGCCGAAGGCCCAGCGCATGTCCACAGGCGTGCGCGTCCAGCCGCGCGTCGACCAGAACAGCGCAATTGCGCCGGGATCGACCTCCGGGTAGCCCCGCCGGAACCAGCCGCCGAAGGTCGAGCGGGTCGGGTCGTTGTCGATGACGTACGCCGTGCCGCCGCGTCGGACCACGCGGTCGAGCTCGGCCAGGCCCGGCTCGCAGCCCGGGCCGAAGAAGTAGGCCCACCGGGCGTGCACGACGTCGACCGAGGCGTCCGGGAGCGGCAGCGCCTGCGCCGTACCGTGCCGCACGTCGACGTTCGGGAGCCGGCGGGTACGCCGCCGGGCCAGCGCCACGAGGTCGGCGTGCGGCTCCACCCCGATGACCGACGCCGCGGTCGCCGCGAGCCACGGCAGGTGGAAGCCGGTCCCGCAGCCCACGTCGAGCACCGTCCGGCCCTCCCACGACGACACGGCGCGCATGGCCGCCTCGATCGCCCCATCCGGGTCAACCGCACGGTTCTCGACCTCGTACGTCGCCGTGTGGTGCCAGATGTTGGGGCTCGGCCGAGCCCCGGGTGAGATCAAAGACGCACGAGCCCGGCCGGCGTCTGGACCTGGCAGGCGAGGATCCCGGGGGTGCCGTTGGGGGCGACCCACTCGACCTTCACGTCCTCCAGCGGCGCCTCGACGGTCTCGCCGAGCCACTCGCTGACGCGCTGCGGGTCGCCCGCGATCTCCAGGCAGGCCAGGGAGTACGCCGGGTCGGCCCCCACGCTCGGGTGCATGTCGGCCGGGCTCTGCCACTGGATGAAGAACGGCAGCTGCGGGTCGGCGATCAGGCCGTTGACGCCGATCTGCTTCCACAGCAGCTCGGAGCCGTCCGGGCGGTGCCGGTTGCCCTTCGCGGCCTCCCGGCCGAGCCGCCGCTCGACGGGCGTGATGTCGTCGACGGCCACGACCCAGCCCAGCCAGCCGCCGCCGAGGGCGGAGCGGGCCTTCACGGCCTGGCCGAAGGGGGCCTTGTCCGACGCGGGGTGGTCGAGGGCCTCGACGATCTCGAGGTAGGTGCCGCCGGCGAGCGGCAGGATCATGTTGCGGGTCCCGAAGCGGGGGTGCACACCGCCGTCGACGAAGTCCTTGCCGAGCAGTCCCCCGATGCGCTGGGCAGTGCTGGCGAGGCCATCCGGTCCTGCTGCGAACGAGAGATGGTCCAGGCGCATGCGTCGATTCTCGGTGCTCTCCCAGGAAGCGCCGACACCGGGGTCGGAGTCTCTTGACGTCGAGACGCCTACTGCGGATCGGCGGGATGCAGCGCGAGGGCCGATCTCGAGCGGAGGTGGGCCTCGCAGTGGCGGACCAGCTCGTCGTACGCCGCCTTGCCCATCAGCTCGGTGAGCTCGGCCTCGTTGGTGACGTAGACGGGCTCGACGGCGACGTGCGCCTCGGTGTTGCCCGAGCAGTACCAGTCGAGGTCGTGGCCGCCCGATCCCCAGCCGCGGCGGTCGTACTCGGTGATCGTCACCTCGGTGTACGTCGTCTCGTCCTGGCGCGTCACCTCGCGGAAGGTGCGGCGGATCGGCAGCTGCCAGCACACGTCGGGCTTGGTCTCGACGGGGCTCCTCTCGAGCACGAAGGCCAGTGCGTGCAGGGCGCAGCCCGCGCCGCCCCCGCCCTCCGGCCCGCCCTTCGACGGAGCGAAGTCGGGGCGGTTCTGGAACACGCACGCCTGCTGGCCGTCGACCGTCGTGACGCGGGTCTTCCGCTCGCCGTCCTCGTCGACCTCGATCCAGTCCCGCTTGCGGACCTTGCCCCGCGGCTTCTGCTGCCACAGCCTCTCGTCGAGCATCTCGACGTACGCCGCCACCCGCTTCTCGTCGTCCTTGTCGGCGAAGTGCGCGCCGAGCGTGCAGCAGCCGACGTCGGGTGCGTCGGCGTAGATGCCCGGGCAGCCCTGGCCGAAGATGCAGGTGTAGCTCGACGTCAGCCAGGTGAGGTCGCACCTCATCACCTCGGTCTCGTCGGCCGGGTTCACGAACTCCACGAAGGCACGGGGGAACACGAGGTCGACTTCGGGCACGGACCAACCCTACGTCGCCCGAACCGGCTAGTAGCGTGGGAGCCATGCGTCTGGGCGTGCTCGACATCGGGTCCAACACCGGACACCTGCTCGTGGTGGACGCCCACCGCGGCGCCGCGCCGCTGCCGGCCTACTCCTACAAGGAGCCGCTGCGCCTCGCCGAGCACCTCGACGAGGCGGGAGCCGTGTCCCAGCAGGGGATCGACGCGCTCTGCGCGTTCACCTCGCAGGCACTGCGCGTGGCCGAGGACAAGGGCAGCGAGGGCATCCTCGCGTTCGCCACCTCCGCGGTGCGCGACGCGGTCAACGCCGAGGCGGTGCTGGCCGAGGTGCGCGAGCGCACCAGCCAGGACATCGCGGTGCTGCCGGGCGAGGACGAGGCGCGGCTGACCTTCCTCGCCGTACGGCGCTGGCTCGGCTGGTCCGCGGGCCGGCTGTCCGTCTTCGACGTCGGCGGCGGCTCGCTGGAGATCGCCGGCGGCGCGGACGAGGAGCCCGACGTGGCCTGGTCGCTGCCGCTCGGCGCGGCCCGGCTGGCCCGGCAGCACTTCGCCGACGGCGCCGTCGACGAGGACGCGATTCGCCAGCTGCGCAAGGAGATCCGGGCCGAGATCGCCCGCGACGCCGGGCGCCTGCTGCGGGCCGGCGCTCCCGACCATGCCGCGGCCACCTCCAAGACGCTCCGCTCGCTCGCCCGCATCTGCGGCGCCGCGCCGTCCGGCGAGGGCCCGCTGGTGGCGCGGTCGCTGCCCGTCGCCGAGCTGCGCGAGTGGATCCCGAAGCTGGTCGCCATGCGGCCCGACGAGCTCGCCGGCCTGCCCGGCGTCTCGCCGAGCCGGAGCCACCAGGTGGTGCCGGGCGCGCTCGTCGCCGAGGCCGTGATGGACATCTTCGGACTGCCCGCGCTGGAGATCTGCCCGTGGGCGCTGCGCGAGGGTGTGATCCTCGAGCGGCTCGACCAGATCACGATCGGCCTCTGATGGCGTCGCGCATCGGGCTCTCGACGGTCTCGGTCTACCCCGAGTCGTCCGCGCACGCCTTCGGCTACGCCGCCTCCCTCGGGTACGACGCCGTCGAGGTCATGGTCGGCATCGACGCGATCAGCCAGCAGACGTCGGCGGTCCGGCAGCTCTCGGAGCACCACGCCATCCCGATCACCGCGGTGCACGCACCCTGCCTGCTGTTCACCCAGCGGGTCTGGGGCACCGAGCCGTGGGGCAAGCTCGAGCGCTCCGCCGAGATGGCCGCGGTGGTCGGCGCCGAGGTGGTCGTCGTGCACCCGCCGTTCCGCTGGCAGAAGCAGTACGCCGCCGGCTTCGTCGAGGGAATCGCGGCCCTCGAGGCGTCGACGGGCATCGCGTTCGCCGTCGAGAACATGTACCCCTGGCGGGCATCGACCCGGCGCGGCATGGAGATGTACCTGCCGGGCTGGGACCCGTCCGAGGAGTCCTACGCCAACACCACGATCGACCTCTCCCACGCCGCGATCGCCCAGTCCGACCCGATCCTGATGGCCAAGCGGCTCGGCGACCGGCTGCGGCACGTCCACCTGACCGACGGCACCGGCTCGGCCAAGGACGAGCACCTGGTGCCGGGCCGCGGCTCGATGGACGCGGCGGCGTTCCTCCGCCACCTCGCGAAGGTCGGGTTCGCCGGGGAGATCGTGCTGGAGATCAACACCCGCAAGTGTCGCGACGCGGCCGAGCGGGAGGCGGACCTGCGCGAGTCGCTGGACTTCGCGCGCGAGCACCTGGGGGTGAGGGCGTCGTGACGCTGGACGACCGCTACTTCCTCGGCCTCGCGATCGAGCAGGCCCGGATCGGCTGGGACGAGGGCGGCGTCCCCATCGGGGCCGCGCTGGACCGGACCCGGCCAGAGCGGACGGCGTGAGCGCCCCGCCTCGCCGTGGCCGCCGTCCGGGGGCGCCCGACACCCGGGCCGCGATCCTCGCGTCGGCGCGCACGCTGTTCGCCGCGCAGGGCTTCGCCGGTACGTCGGTCCGCGCGGTCGCCGCCGGAGCCGGCGTCGACGCGGCGCTGGTGCACCACTACTTCGGCAGCAAGGACGACCTCTTCGTCGCCGCGCTCGAGCTGCCGGTCGACCCCCGGGAGCGGCTGGCCGGGGTGGTCGCCGAGGGGCCGGACGGCGCCGGGGAGCGGATGCTGCGGGTCTTCCTGTCGGTCTGGGACGACCCGGAGCTGCGGCTCCCGCTGATCGGTCTGGCCCGCAGCATGCTCGACCCGTCCGGGCAGCGGCTGATGCGCGACGGCTTCCTCCCGGCCGTGCTGCTGCCCGTCGGCGTCGCACTCGGGATCGAGCGTCCCGAGGTGCGAATGCCCCTGGTCGCCAGCCAGGTGATCGGCCTGATCCTCACCCGCTACGTGCTGGAGATCGAGCCGATCGCCACCATGCCGGCCGAGGACCTGGTGGCGATCTTCGCCCCGACGATCCAGCGCTATCTGACCGGGCCGTTGCCCTGACGGCGGGTTTCCCCGGTCGACCGGGGAAACCTGACGTTGTCAGGCGTTGCAACACCCCACAACGTCAGGGATCGCCTGACAACCCTGGGCCCGGCGCACCTGACGTACCTGTCCCAGTTCCCCCAGGCGGACATCTGCGTCAGGTGCCGTCGAGATGCGGCGAGGATCGCCGGATGCTGGTCCAGCCGGTCCAGCCGCGCTCCTCGAGGAGCTCCAGCATCCGACCGGCGGCGGGCACGGAGTCGAGGAAGACCCCGTCCAGGAGCGCGGCGAGCTCGTCGGGGAGCGGGTCTTGACTCCACACGGAGTCGGGAACGGCCTCGAACTGGGTGACGAGGCGGTCGACGACGCCGACCAGCCGTGGGTCGTCGGCAGCCCAGCCGATCACCTGGGCCAGGTCGCGGTAGAGCTCTTGGACGCCGGGGTCGGCGATCTGCTGCTGCTTGAGCTGCATGTAGAAGGGCATCCGCTCGGGCAGTCGGGCCGCGACCACGATCCAGGCGTCGCGTTCGGCCTCGACCATCGGCTCGGGTACGCCGAGCGCGCGCAGGCTGCCGAGGTAGGCGACCGCCTCGGCAGGCAGCGCCAGGCTCTCGCCGACGGCGAGCCGGGCGATCCGCCGGCGGTGCTGCTGGAGCTCGCGGATCTCGGCGCGCAGCCGCCGGTCGATGCCGGCGACCGCCTCGGCGAACTCGGCCTCGCCGGCTCCGAGCAGCTCCCGCACCCTGGTGAGAGGTACGCCGGCCTTGGCGAGCGTGCGGATCCTGATCAGCTCGACGACCGCCGCGGCGTCGTAGCGCCGGTAGCCCGAGCGGTCGCGCTCGGGCTCGGGCAGCAGCCCGGTGGCGTGATAGTGCCGCACCGTACGCACGCTCACCCCGGCGTAGGCCGCCAACTGACCGATCGTCAGCATGCCCCCCATCATCCCCGACGTCCTCGTCAGCCGACCTTGCGCCGGTAGGCACGCATCGCGAGGAGGTGGGAGATCACGAGCAGCGCCCCGCACCAGGTCAGTGCGATCCACCAGTCCTCGCCCACGCCGGACGAGGTCCACAGTCCCCGGATCGTGTCCACGATCGAGGTCACCGGCTGGTGCTGGGCGAACCACCGCACAGGTCCCGGCATCGAGGCGGTGGGCACGAACGCCGAGGAGATGAAGGGCAGGAAGATCAGCGGGTAGGAGAAGCCGCTCACGCCGTCGGGCGTCTTCGCGGTCAGGCCCGGGATGATGGCCAGCCAGGTCAGCGCCAGGGTGAAGACCAGCAGCATCCCGATCGAGCCGAGCCAGGCCAGGATGCCGGCGCTGGTGCGAAAGCCCATGACGAGGGCGACGGCCACGACCAGCACGATCGAGATCGCGTTGGCGACCATCGAGGTCAGCACATGGCTCCACAGGAAGGCGGACCTCGCGATCGGCATCGACTGGAACCGCTCCACGATGCCAGTCGATACGTCGAGGAACATCCGGTACGCCGTGTACGCCACCCCCGAGGCGATTGTCATCAGCAAGATGCCCGGCAGCAGGTACGAGGTGTAGGCACCCGAGCCGGTGCCGGTGTCGATCGCGCCGCCGAGCACGTAGACGAACAGCAGCAGCATCGCGATCGGCGTGATCGCGGTGGTGATGATGGTGTCGGGGCTGCGACCGATGTGGCGCAGCGAGCGTCGGGTGAGGACGACCGAGTCGTGGATCGCCGAGCTCATGGTCAGGCCTCCTTGGCGGCGGTGATGGTCAGGAAGATCTCCTCGAGGGAGGGCTGCTTCTCGACGTACTCGATCTCGGCCGGCGGCAGCATCGCCGTCAGGCCCGCGAGCGTGTCGTCGGCGATGATCCGTCCTTCGTGCAGGATGGCGATCCGGTCGGCAAGGCGCTCAGCCTCCTCGAGGTACTGGGTCGTGAGCAGCACCGTGGTCCCTGCTCCGGCGAGCTCCTCCACGGTCCGCCAGACCTCGAGCCGGGCCTGGGGGTCCAGGCCGGTGGTCGGCTCGTCGAGGAACAGCACCGGCGGGTCGCCGATCAGACTCATCGCGATATCGAGGCGCCGCTTCATACCACCCGAGTACGTCGCTACCCGGCGTGCGCCAGCCTCGACCAGGTCGAAGCGGGACAGGAGGCCGTCGGCGATCTCGCCCGGGCCGGGCAGACGACGCAGCTCGGCGATGAGCACGAGGTTCTCCCGTCCGGTGAGGACCTCGTCGACGGCGGCGAACTGCCCGGTCAAGCTGATCGACCCACGAACCGCGGCGGCGTCGGTGGCGACGTCGTGGCCGTGGACGACGGCGGTGCCGGCATCCGGCTTCAGGAGCGTCGAGAGGATCCTGACGACCGTCGTCTTGCCCGCGCCGTTGGATCCCAGGAGTGCGTGGATGGTGCCCGCCGGGACGGCGAGGTCGACGCCCCTGAGCACCGTCTGGTCGCCGTAGGCCTTGGTGAGCCCGGCGATCTCGATGGCAGCCGTAGTCATGCACGGAAGCCTGCGACCCTGACGCAGGGTCAATGTCAAGCGCCGTGGCGGCCCAAGCCGACAGCTCGACCGACGGCGGCAGCACGCCTCGACAACCCCTTGCTCCGGCCCGACCCCGAGCGCATAATTCAACACATGATGAATAACGTAGAGATCCGCGGGCTGCGCGTCGTCCGCGGCGGTCGCCGCGCGCTGGAGCACCTCGACCTCACCATCGGCGGGGGCGTGACCGGGCTGCTCGGACCGAGCGGCTGCGGCAAGTCCACGCTGCTGCGCTGCCTGGTCGGCGTCCAGCGGGTCCACGACGGGACGGTCACGGTGTTCGGCGAGGAGGCCGGGAGCCGGGGCCTGCGCGCCCGGGTCGGGTACGTCACCCAGGCCGCCAGCGTGTACGACGACCTCACCGTCGTGGAGAACCTCCGGTTCTTCGCGCGGGTGCTCGGCGTCGGCCGCGACCACGTCGCCCGGGTCGCCCGGGTCGTCGAGGCCGTCGACCTCGGCCGCGACCGGGACCGGGTGGTCGGCCGGCTCAGCGGCGGCCAGCGCAGCCGGGTCAGCCTGGCGGTCGCGCTGCTCGGCGAGCCGGACCTGCTCGTGCTCGACGAGCCCACCGTCGGCCTCGACCCGGTGCTGCGGGTCGACCTGTGGCGGCTCTTCCACGAGCTCGCCGACCAGGGCACCGCGGTGTTCGTCTCCAGCCACGTCATGGACGAGGCGGAGCGCTGCGACCGGCTGCTGCTGATGCGCGAGGGCCGGATCATCGCCGACGGCACGCCCGGCGAGATCAAGGAGAAGGCGGGCGCGGCGACCATCGAGGAGGCATTCCTCGCGATCGTGCGGCGGGATGCCGCGTGAACCCGCGCGTCACCTTCGCCGTCGCCGCCCGGGTGCTGGTCCAGCTCCGCCGGGACCACCGCACGCTGGCGATGCTGCTGGTCCTGCCGTGCCTGCTGATGACCCTGCTGTGGTGGATGTTCGCCGACACCCCGGTCTTCGACGCGGTCGGCCCGGCGCTGCTGGCGATGTTCCCGTTCATCGTGATGTTCCTCGTGACGAGCGTGACCACGCTGCGCGAGCGCAGCGGCGGCACGCTGGAGCGGCTGCTCGCGATGCCGATGGGCAAGCTCGACTTCCTGCTGGGGTACGGCGTCGCGTTCGGCGTCGTCGCCGCCGTCCAGTCCGCGCTGGCCGTCGGGATCAGCGTCGGCCTGCTCGACCTGGAGGTGCTCGGCCCGGTCTGGCTGCTGACGGTGGTCGCCGTCGTCGATGCCGTGCTCGGCACCGCGCTCGGGCTGCTCGTGAGCGCCTTCGCGCAGACCGAGTTCCAGGCGGTGCAGTTCATGCCCGCGATCGTGATCCCGCAGATCCTGCTGTGCGGGCTGTTCGTCCCGCGCGACCGGCTGCCCCAGGCGCTGGAGTGGGTCAGCGACGTGCTGCCGCTCAGCTACGCCGTCGACGCGATGACCACGCTCACCGAGACCAGCGCGACGGCCGACGTCTGGGCCGACCTGGCGGTGGTCGCGGGGTTCGCCCTCGCCGGACTGGCGCTCGGGGCGGCGACTCTGCGGCGGCGTACGCCCTGAGATGGGGGACCGGCGCGCGGGAACGTAGCCTGAGAGGCATGTCGCTCCTCCGTCAGCCGCTCCTCCTGCTCGCCCGCAGCGGCCTGGTGAAGAAGGCGGTCAGCACCATGCCGGTCTCCGCCGGCATCGTCCGCAGGCACGTCCCCGGCGAGACCACCGAGGCCGCCGTCGACGCGACCGCCGCGCTGGCGGCGGACGGCCTGCGGGTCACCCTCGACTTCCTCGGCGAGGACACCCTGGACGCCGAGCAGGCCGACGCGACGGTCGCGGCGTACCTCGACCTCCTCAAGCAGCTGTCCGCCCGCGGCCTCACCCGCGGCGCGGAGGTGTCGGTCAAGCTGAGCGCGATCGGTCACTCCCTCCCCGACGACGCCGGGTTCGGGGGAGGCCACAAGATCGCGCTGGAGAACGCCCGCACTATCTGCCGGGCCGCGCGCAACGCCGGCACCACGCTCACCCTGGACATGGAGGACCACACCACCACCGACTCGACGCTGGCAATCCTCCGCGAGCTGCGCAAGGACTTCCCGGAGACCGGCGCGGTCCTGCAGGCCGCCCTCCGGCGTACCGAGTCCGACTGCCGCGCGCTCGCCCACGAGGGCTCGCGGGTGCGGATCTGCAAGGGCGCCTACCTCGAGCCCGAGGACGTCGCCTACGTCGACCGGCTCGACATCGACAGGTCCTACGTGCGCTGCCTCAAGGTGCTGCTGGCCGGCGAGGGCTACCCGATGGTCGCGACCCACGACCCGCGGATGATCGAGATCGCGTCGTCGCTGGCGAACCGCCACGGTCGCGAGCCGGGCAGCTACGAGTTCCAGATGCTCTACGGCGTCCGGCCCGAGGAGCAGCGCCGCCTGGCCGAGTCCGGCGAGGTCGTGCGGGTCTACGTGCCCTATGGCCTGGAGTGGTACGGCTACCTGATGAGAAGGCTCGCCGAGCGCCCGCAGAACCTGACATTCTTCCTGAGGTCCCTGATCTCCAAGAGCTAGGTGCAACAGATGGCGCAGACCGCGATCCTCGGAGCCGGCGTGATGGGGGAGACCCTGCTCTCCGGGCTGGTCCGCGCCGGGCGCCGGGTCGACCACCTCCTCGTCGGCGAGAAGCGCGCCGAGCGCGCCCGCGAGCTTGAGGAGCGGTACGGCGTCGCCGTGGTCACCAACGTCGAGGCGGCCCGCAAGGCCGAGACCCTCGCGCTCGTCGTCAAGCCCCAGGACATGGCCGACCTGCTCGACGAGATCTCCCCCGTGCTGCGCCCCGGCCAGCTGGTGGTGTCGCTGGCCGCCGGCATCACGACCGCGTTCATCGAGTCCCGCGTGCCCGACGGCGTCGCCGTCGTCCGGGTCATGCCGAACACCCCGGCGCTGGTCGACGAGGGCATGGCCGCGATCTCGCCCGGCTCGCACTGCTCCGAGGAGCACCTCGCCGAGGCCGAGGCGCTGCTGGCCTCGACCGGGCACGTGCTGCGGATCCCCGAGCGCCAGCAGGACGCGGTCACCGCGATCAGCGGCTCCGGTCCGGCCTACCTCTTCTTCGTCGTCGAGTCGATGATCGAGGCCGGCGTCCACCTCGGCCTGCCGCGCGCGACCGCGACCGAGCTCGTCGTCCAGACCGTCGTCGGCTCGGCGAAGATGCTCCGCGAGACCGGCACCCACCCCGTCGTCCTGCGCGAGCAGGTCACCTCGCCCGGCGGCACCACCGCCGCCGCGCTGCGCGAGCTCGAGGTGCACAAGGTCCGCGCGGCGTTCCTCGCCGCCATGGAGGCCGCCCGCGACCGGTCGCGGGCGCTCGCCGAGGGCTCCTGAGCCCGCGACGATCGCCGGGCGGGCTGCGCGGATCCGGCGTCAGAGCCCCATCGCGGCCTGCGCGGAGGCGAGCACCGGGGCGGTGACCTCGCGGCAGCGCGCGGCACCGGCGTCGAAGACCGAGGTGACGTACGCCGGGTCGCCGGCCAGCTCGGCGTACCGCGTCTGCAGCGGCTCGAGCACCGCCACCACCGCGTCGGTGACGGCCCGCTTGAGCGCGCCGTACGTCGTGATCCCCGACGCCGAGCCGCCGCAGGCCGCCAGGACGTCGAGCAGGTTCGACACCCCGGGCTTGTCCGGCGACGCCCGCACCGCGTCCGGCCCGGTGTCGGAGTCGGTGACGGCCCGCGAGACCTTGCGGCGTACGACGTCGGGCGGGTCGAGCAGCAGCACCACCCCGGCCGCGTCGACGTCGGACTTGCCCATCTTCCGAGTCGGGTCGTCGAGCCGCATCACCCGCGCCCCGGCGGCGGGCACCGTGATCTCCGGGACCGTGAACACCGGCCCGTAGGTGCGGTTGAAGCGGACCGCCAGGTCGCGGGTCAGCTCGACGTGCTGGCGCTGGTCGGCGCCCACCGGCACCTGCTCGGGCCGGTAGAGCAGGATGTCCGCGGCCATCAGCGCCGGATAGGTGTAGAGCGACGCCCGCGCGGCGTCGACACCACGACCCTTCTCCTTGAACTGGATCATCCGGTTCAGCTCGCCGGTGTACGCCGTGCACTCGAGCAGGTAGGCGAGCTGGGTGTGCGCCGGCACCCGGCTCTGCACGAACAGCGTCGACTCGCCGAGCCCGGCGGCGAGCATCAGGGTGGCGGTCTCCTGCACGAGGGAGCGCAGCGAGGACGCGTCGTGGGGCGTGGTCATCGCATGCAGGTCGGCGATGCCGTAGAAGCAGTCCGCGTGCTGGCCGGCGGCCATCGGCCGCAGCGCGCCGAGGAGGTTGCCGAGGGTGAGGTGCCCGCTCGGGGTGAGGAGCGAGAGCTGTCGGTTCATGGGAGCTCCGAAGGGGTGAGAGCCCACGAGCCGACGCCGAGAGACAACGGCCGCCCGTGGGCGGCCGGTGGGTGACGTGCGTGCGCGTCAGGAGGTGGTCCGCCCTCAGGCGGGCCACCAGGACAGGGGACGCGTCGGCACCCGCCCAGAGTAGCGGTACGGTCGCGGGCATGCCCGACTGTCCAGGACCGGCGACCGTGGTCTTCGACCGCAGCCTGACCGAGTACGACTTCGGCCCCTCCCACCCGATGTCGCCGGTGCGCGTCGACCTGACCATGCGGCTGGCCGAGGACCTCGGCGTCCTGGCGCGCCTGCGTCAGGTGCCGGCGCCGATCGCCAGCGACGACGAGATCGCCCGGATCCACGGCGGCGCGCTGATCGAGGCGGTGCTGCGGGCCGCACCGGACGAGCGGTTCGGGCTCGGCACCGACGACAACCCGGTCTTCCCGGGCATGCACCACGCCGCGGCGCACATCGTCGGCGCCAGCGTCGAGGCGTTCCGCCAGGTCTGGTCGGGGGAGTCGCTGCACTCCGCCAACATCGCCGGCGGCCTGCACCACGCGATGCGCGACCGGGCCAGCGGCTTCTGCATCTACAACGACGTCGCGGTCGGCATCGCGCACCTGCTCGACCAGGGCGCCGAGCGGGTCGCCTACGTCGACGTCGACGTCCACCACGGCGACGGCGTCGAGCGGATCTTCTGGGACGACCCGCGGGTCCTCACCATCTCCCTGCACGAGACCGGCCAGATGCTGTTCCCCGGCACCGGCTTCCCGGCCGACCTCGGCGGCCCCGCCGCGGAGGGTACGGCGGTCAACGTGGCCCTCCCTCCCGGCACCGGAGACGGGGGCTGGCTGCGCGCCTTCCACGCCGTCGTGCCCCCGCTGCTGCGCGAGTTCAAGCCGGACGTGCTGGTCACCCAGCACGGCTGCGACAGCCACATCGAGGACCCGCTCGCGCACCTCATGCTCACCGTGGACGGGCAGCGTGCGGCGTACCTCGCCCTCCACGACCTCGCCCACGAGGTGTGCGGCGGCAGGTGGGTGGTGACCGGAGGCGGCGGCTACGCGCTGGTCGACGTGGTCCCCCGCGCCTGGACGCACCTGCTCGCGATCGTCGGCGGCAGCCCGGTGGATCCGCTGACCGACACCCCCGACGGCTGGCGCGACCACGTCCGCACCCGCCTGGGCCGGGGAGCGCCGCACCGGATGACCGACGGCCGGACGCCGGCGTACCGCGACTGGGGCGAGGGCTACGACCCCGACACCTGGCTCGACCGGGCCATCCACGCGACCCGGACCGCCGCCTTCCCGCTGCACGGGCTCGACCCGCTGCCGTAGCCGCTCTGCCGTAGCGCGCTAGACCGGCGCCGACGGTCCGGAGCGTCGAGGGCAAGCGGACACGCCGTCTCCCGTGAGTTACTTTGGTCAATCTCTTCCCCACGAGTCACATCAGGCCCTATTCTCACTGAGCGCGACGCGTGTACTCACCGTGCGGGGAAGCCGGTGGCGCGTCAGACAGAAAGTATCGGTGCACGATGGCTACCAGCTCCGGGGACATCTCCGACTCGAAGTTCCTGACCGTTGCCGAGGTCGCCGCGATGATGCGGGTCTCGAAGATGACGGTCTACCGGCTCGTCCACAACGGCGAGCTGGCCGCCGTCCGGGTCGGCCGCTCCTTCCGCGTGCTGGAGAAGGACGTCGACGAGTACCTGCGCAACAGCTTCTACAGCGCTGGCTGAGCCGAGCCCACGGGCGCGATTCTTCGCCAGCGACCGCTGCGGATAGGCTTGGCCGGTCCCAGTGCTGTCGAAAGGTGTCCCGTGGGTTCTGTCATCAAGAAGCGCCGCAAGCGCATGGCGAAGAAGAAGCACCGCAAGCTGCTGAAGAAGACGCGCGTCCAGCGTCGCAAGCTCGGCAAGTAGGCACGCGCCGCCACGCCGCATGGGCAGCGCCGGCAGGGTCGTCCTGGTCACCGGGGTCTCGCGCGACCTCGGCCGGCGGTTCGCGCGCTCGCTCGCGGCCGACCCGGGCGTCACTCGGGTCATCGGCGTCGACGCGGTGCCGCCTCGCGGCGACGTCGGCGACGTCTCCTTCGTCCGTGCCGACATCCGCAACCCGGTCATCGCCAAGGTGATCGTCAAGGAGGACGTCGACACCGTCGTCCACATGAGCGTCATCTCCACCCCCGGCAGCACCGGCGTGCGGCACACGATGAAGGAGCTCAACGTCATCGGGACGATGCAGCTCCTCGCCGCCTGCCAGAAGGCGCCGGGGCTGCGCACCCTCGTGGTGAAGTCGTCGACCACGGTGTACGGCGCCAGCAGCCGCGACCCCGCGATGTTCACCGAGGACATGGAGCCGCGGCGCTCCCCGCGCACCGGCTACGCCAAGGACCTCGCCGAGATCGAGGGCTACGTGCGCGGGTTCGCCCGGCGCCGCCCCGACGTCCGGGTGACCACGGTCCGGGCCGCGAACGTGGTCGGCCCGCACGTCGTCAGCCCGCTCACGGCCTACCTCCGGCTCCCGGTCGTGCCGACCGTCCTCGGCTTCGACCCCCGCCTCCAGCTCCTGCACGAGCAGGACCTCCTCGGCGTGCTGCGCCACGCCGTCGCCACCGACGTCGCCGGCACCTTCAACGTGGCCGGCGACGGCGTGGTGACGCTCGCCCAGGCGGTACGCCGCCTCCAGCGCGCCGCGGTCGCGCTGCCGTCGTTCGCGGTCGGCGGCGTCGGCTCCGCGCTGCGCTCGGCCCGGGTCACCGACCTGTCGCCGGAGCTGCTCGCGCTGATCACCTACGGCCGCGGCGTCGACACCACCCGGATGCGGGCCGAGCTCGGCTTCGAGCCGGCGTACTCCACCGCGGCCGCGCTCGCCGACTTCGGCGCCCCCCTGACGCCGACCGGCGGCCGCGCCGAGCGGGTGCTGGCCCGGGTCGCCGCCGGCCTGCCCGAACCCGAGCCGGCCGAGCCCGAACGGGGTGGCGTCCGTGGGTGACGCCGAGATCATCCCGATCGGCACCCGCGGCCGGCCCGGCCGGGGCACCGGCACGCAGCCGTCGTCGGCCGCGCGGGGGCTGGCGCCGAAGCCCCCGGCCAGGAGGGCCGCGCCGCCGAAGAGGGCCGTGCCGCCGCCGGCCGCGGAGCCGGCGCGTCCCCCGGTCACCGTCGCCGAGCGGGAGCCGTCCGGAGGCATCCCGGCCTCGGACTGGCTGGCCGCGATCGACCACGCCGCCCGCGAGGTGTTCGGCGAGCAGTGGGAGCCGCAGCTGGCCCGCCTCCTCGCGTTCCTGCGCCGCCGGGTGAGCGGCGACTACGAGCTCGACGAGTACGGCTTCGACCCCGAGGTCACCGAGCGCTTCCTGCTGGCCGCGCTGCGCCCGATCGCGGAGAAGTGGTTCCGCATCGAGGTCCGCGGCGCGGAGAACATCCCCGCCGAGGGCGGGGCGCTGGTCGTCTCCAACCACTCCGGCACCATCCCGGTCGACGGGCTGATGACGCTCTTCTCGGTCCACGAGTCGACCGGCCGGTTCCTGCGCCCGCTGGGCGCCGACCTGGTCTTCCGGCTGCCGTTCGTCGGCTCGGTCGCCCGCAAGAGCGGCGCCACCCTGGCGTGCGGCGAGGACGCCGAGCGGATGCTGCGCGGCGGCGAGCTGGTCGGCGTCTGGCCCGAGGGCTTCAAGGGCATCGGCAAGCCGTACTCCCAGCGCTACAAGCTCCAGCGCTTCGGCCGCGGCGGCTTCGTCTCCGCGGCGCTGCGCACCGGGGTGCCGATCGTGCCGCTGTCGGTCGTGGGCGCCGAGGAGATCTACCCGCTCGTCGGCAACGTGCCGTCGCTGGCGCGGCTCCTCGGCCTGCCCTACATCCCGATCACGCCGTTCTTCCCGCTGCTCGGCCCGCTCGGGCTGGTGCCGCTGCCGTCGAAGTGGCTGCTGGAGTTCGGCGAGCCGATCCGCACCGACGAGCTCGACGAGGGCGCCGCCGACGACCCGATGCTGGTCTTCAACGTCACCGACCAGGTGCGCGAGACCATCCAGCAGACGCTCTACACGCTGCTGATGGAGCGCCAGTCCGTCTTCCGCTGACGACTACTGACCGGACGGCTACCGCTCCTCGGCGCCCTGGCCGGTCAGCGGGTCGACGATCGACTCGAGCAGGTCGCCGACGGTGCCCAGCAGCGGACCCACGACCGGCACGGACGGGCGATCGGACGGCTTGTCCTTGCCCCCACCGGTCAGGCCGCCAGTGAGGTCCTCGGCCAGCTGCTGGAGCGGGTTCCGCACCGTGGTGGAGTCGGGCAGGCCCGGGCCGGCGCTCGGGTTCGTCACGCTGCCGGGGCCGACGTCGTCGGGCCCGACGCTCGGCAGGGTGGGCCGCCCCTCGTTCCCCGTGCCCCCCTGCTTGCCGGGGTTACGGGGCCCGGTGTCGGCCGGCTCGACGCTCGGCTTCGGCGCGACCGGCACGAAGACCTGCTCGGCGCTGACGAGCACCGGCGGGATCGAGTCGATCGGGGCGCCACCGCAGGTCGGGCAGCGCTGGGCGGCCTCGGCGTCGATGGTCTGCAGCACCTGGGCGGCGCGGATCAGCTCGTCGCGGGCGTCGGCCGGCACCAGCGGCTCGAGCGCGGCGAGCTGGTCGAGGCTGGTCGAGGAGAAGTCGCGCAGCGCGGCGATCGAGGACCCGTCGCCGCTGCTCGCGTAGTCGGACAGCAGCAGGTCGGAGGCCTGGGTGGCCTGATCGGTGAAGTCGTTCAGGGTCTGCGCGATCCGGAGGTCGTCGGCGACGCCGTCCTGGCCGGTCAGCGCCTCGACCTCGGCGAGCCGGTTGGCGGCGTTCGCGAGCGCGGTCGTGCCCTTGCTGCCCTCGCCGACCGAGAGGCCGGTGTGGGCGCCCTCGATGGCCCGCTTGATCGGGTAGAGGGTGTCGCCGGGGAGCGCGGACTGGGCGGCGACCGCGACGGAGGTGGTCGCGCCGACGATGGCGATGCCGCCGACGACGGCGGCCAGCCGGCGCTCGCGGCGCGGCCGGCGCTCGGGGAGGCGGAGCCTCGAGAGGTCCGCGGGGACGAGGGCCGTCGCGGCCTCGGCCATCAGCCGGACGCGGAGGTCGGCCACGAACTCGGGCCGGGCGTGGATCTCCGGGGTGGCGCGGAGCGCGCCGACCAGCTCCAGCAGGTCGGCGTCGCGGCCGGCGGTCGGGTCGATGGTCGAGAGGCCCTCGACCAGGGCGTCGAACTCGTCGGCGCGCCGTTGCGCCCGGAACCCCCATGTCATGTCGACCTCAACGAGGGTCGCGGCGGCGGGGTTACGCGGAGTCCGGTCGTCGTCATCGGTCCCGCAGCCCTTCGGGCATCAGCTTGGCGAGGTTGCGCACCCCGCGCAGCTGGAGCTGCTTCACCGCGCCGTCGGAGCGGCCCAGGACGGCGGCGGTCTCGGCGATGCTCATGCCCTGGAGGAAGCGCATCACCAGGCAGTCGCGCTGCTCGGGCGGGAGCTCGGTGAGGGCCGCGAGCAGGATCTCGTTGGTGAGGCCGGCGAGCACCGTGGACTCCGGTCCGTCGGTGGCGTCGTCGTGGAGCGCCATGTCCTCGGTGGTGAGCTCGAGGCGGGTCCGGCCGGCCTTGAAGTGGTCGGTGGCCAGGTTGCGGGCGATGGTCATCAGCCAGGCGCCGAAGTCCTTGCCCTGCCAGCGGAAGCCGGTCATGCTCCGCAGCGCCCGGAAGAACGTCTCCGAGGTGAGGTCCTCGGCGAGCGTGCTGGAGCGGGTCCGGTAGAAGAGGAACCGGTAGACCGACGGCTGGTAGTGGTCGTAGAGCAGGCCGAACGCGTCGGAGTCGCCCTGCCGGGCCAGCTCGACCAGCGCGATCAGCCGGGAGCGCTCGGCGGCGTCCTCCTCCGAGGACGCCGCCAGGTCGGCGTCGTCGTACCCGCCGCCGCTGCCGGTGCCCGTGCCGGACCCGGTGTCTGCGGTGCTGCGACCGCTGGCGACCGCCTCGGTCGCGAGCAGCCCGGGAAGCAGGCCGGGGAGCCCGGCCGCCGCGGGGGCGAGGTGGGGGCGCTCGCCGAGGAGCGCCTGCGCGACGAGGTGGCGCAGGGCGTGCAGCCCGCGCGCGACGTCGCCGTCCTCCCACGACATGGACAGAGATCCTCCCAGGAAGCTTCCCCCGAAGCCTTGCCCATCGTAAACGCGGGCTACGCGTCTGGGAACCGGACGATCAGTGCCGCTTTCCCCGGAGTGCGACGCCGGCCGCCACGGCCCCCGTCGCGGCGCCGGCCGCGGCGCCAAGGACCAGGCCGGCGCGCACGGCCTTGCGGCCGGTCCGGTAGTCGCGGATCCGCCAGCCCTGCTCGCGCGCGTGCGCGCGCAGCCTCGCGTCCGGGTTGATCGCGCACGGGTCGCCGACCAGGGAGAGCATCGGCAGGTCGTTGTAGGAGTCGGAGTACGCCGAGCAGCGGCGCAGGTCGAGGCCCTCGCGCTCCGCGAGCGCCCGGACCGCCTCGCCCTTCGCGGGGCCGTGCAGCAGGTCGCCGACCAGCCGGCCGGTGTAGACGCCGTCGACGTGCTCCGCGACCGTGCCGAGGGCGCCGGTGAGGCCGAGCCGGCGGGCGATGATCGCGGCGATCTCGATCGGGGCCGCGGTGACCAGCCAGACCCGCTGCCCCTCGTCGAGGTGCAACTGCGCGAGCGCGCGGGTGCCGGGCCAGATCCGGTCGGCCATCGCCTCCTCGAAGATCTCCTCGCCGAGCTCCTGGAGCTCGGCGACGGTGTGGCCGGCGATGAAGCCCAGCGCCGAGGCCCGGGCGTCCGCGACGTGCTCGGGGTCCTCGACGCCGACCACCCGGAAGTACGCCTGCTTCCAGGCCGCGCCCACGATCTCGCGGGTCGTGAAGAACCTGCGGCGGTGCAGGCCCCGGGCGAGGTGGAAGATGCTGGCGCCCTGCATGACGGTGTTGTCGACGTCGAAGAACGCCGCCGCCTGGGTGTCCGAGGGCTGCGCGAGCGCCGACTCGACCTCGGCCGCCGACGCGGCGGCCTCGCCGGCCAGCACGGACCGCACCTGGAGGTTGCGCGGGCGCTTCGGGGTCACGCTCGAAGCGTAAGCGCAAATGCGCTGTGGAAGGATCGGTCCATGTCAGCAGTGCGTGACGTCGCGGAGCTGGTCGCCGCGGCGGCCGCCGAGCAGCCCGACCGCCTCGCGATCGTCGAGTCCGGGGGCCGCGCCCTGACCTGGGCCCGGCTCGAGGACGAGGTCGGCCGGCTCGCGACCGGGCTCGGTGCGGCCGGGGTCGTCGGCGGACAGCGGGTGATGCTCGTGCTGGGCAACCGGCTCGAGTTCGTCTCGACCTACCTCGGCGTGCTCCGCGCCCAGGCCGTCGCCGTGCCGGTCAACCCCGGCTCCGCCGTGGGCGAGCTGGCCCGGATGCTCGAGGACTCCGGCGCCCGCGTCGTCGTGGCCGACGCCGCCACCGCCGACGCGGTGCGCGCGGCGGCGTCCTCGCTCGGCGCGCCGCCGCGCGTGGTGGTCGTGGGCGAGGCGTCCTACGACGAGCTCCGCGCGCAGCCCGCCCGGCCGGTGCCGCCGCTGCAGGACCCCGAGAAGCTGGCCGCGCTGCTCTACACCAGCGGTACGTCGGGCCGCCCGCGCGCCGCGATGCTGACCCACCGGGCGCTGCTCGCCAACCTGGAGCAGGTGGCCGCGGTCGAGCCGCCGATGATGCACGGCGACGACGTCGTGCTCGGCGTGCTGCCGCTGTTCCACGTCTACGGGCTCAACGCCGTGCTGGGCGGCGTACTCCGCCACCGGGCGCGGCTGATGCTGGTCGAGCGGTTCGACCCCCACGAGACGCTCTCGCTCGTCGACGACGAGGCGTGCAGCGTGGTGCCGATCGCGCCGCCGGTGTTCGGCTACTGGCAGGCCGAGGACGACCTCGCCGTCCACCTCGGTGCGGTGCGGCTGGTGCTGTCGGGCTCGGCGCCGCTGTCGGCCGAGGTCGTCGAGCGGTTCACCGAGCGCACCGGGATCCCGGTGCACCAGGGCTACGGGCTCACCGAGGCCGCGCCGGTGGTCACCAGCACGCTGTGCAGCGCCGCGGCCAAGCCCGGCTCGGTCGGCGCCGCCCTGCCCGGCGTCGAGCTGCGGCTCGTCGACGAGACGGGCGGTACGCCGGAGGGCGCGGACCCGGGGGAGATCCAGGTCCGCGGCGCCAACCTGTTCAGCGGCTACTGGCCCGACGGCGACGGCGGCCCGGACGAGGAGGGCTGGTGGTCGACGGGCGACGTCGGCTTCCTCGACGAGGACGGCGACCTGTTCCTCGTCGACCGGCTCAAGGAGCTCGTCATCGTCTCCGGGTTCAACGTCTACCCGACCGAGGTCGAGGACGTCATCGCCGAGGTCGACGGGGTCGAGGACGTCGCCGTGATCGGCGTCGAGGACGAGCACACCGGCGAGGCCGTGGTCGCCTACCTCCTCGCGCCCGGTGCCGACCCGGCCGCGGTCGCCGCGGCGGTGCGCGCGCACTGCGGCGTACGCCTCGCGCGGTTCAAGCAGCCCGCACGCGTCGAGGTCGTCGACGAGCTGCCCAGGACCGTCACCGGCAAGGTCCAGAAGGGCCGCCTGCGCGGCATCGAGCGCCGGCGCCACCTGGGGCTCCTCGAGTGACGGCCCCCGCCAGGGTCGTCCTGTACTCCCGCCCGGGCTGCCACCTGTGCGACGACGCCCGCGCGGTGATCGAGCGGGTCTGCGCCGACCTCGGCGAGGAGTACGTCGAGCTCTCCGTCGACGACGACCCCGTCCTGCGGGAGAGGTACGGCGAGGAGATCCCGGTCACCCTCGTCGACGGCCGCCAGCACGACTTCTGGCGCGTCGACGAGCCGCGGCTGCGGGCGGCCCTGGCTCGCTGACCCCACCCCGCTCGTTTTGTTCTCGCGTTCACAAACTCCTACAGTGAACGGGCCGCCGGGCTCAGCACGACGCCGGCCCGACGACGGCCCAGCCCATGGTGATGGAAAGAGCAGCAGTGACCGCACGGACCTCCCCCGAGAGCGCTCGGGACATCCCCGAGGGGACCGTCGCCCGGCTGCCCGTCTACCTCCGGGCCCTCACCACGCTGTCCGAGCAGGGCATCGGCACCTGCTCCAGCGAGGAGCTCGCGGTGGCGGCGGGGGTGAACAGCGCGAAGCTGCGCAAGGACCTCTCCTACCTCGGCAGCTACGGCACCCGCGGGGTCGGCTACGACACCGACTACCTGCGCTACCAGATCGCCCGCGAGATCGGCGTGACCCAGGACTGGCCGGTCGTCATCGTCGGCATCGGCAACCTGGGCCAGGCGCTCGCGAACTACTCCGGCTTCCGCAGCCGCGGGTTCCGCGTGGTCGCGCTGCTGGACGCCGACCCGGCCCGCCGGGACGAGGTGGTCGCCGGCGTACCGGTGCGCGCGTTCGACGAGCTCGAGCAGATCGCCCGCGAGCACGCCGTCGCGATCGGCGTGATCGCCACGCCGGCGCTGGCCGCGCAGGACGTCGCGGACCGGATGGTCGCCTGCGGCATCACCAGCATCCTCAACTTCGCGCCGACCGTGCTGAGCGTCCCCGCGCAGGTCGACGTCCGCAAGGTCGACCTCTCCATCGAGCTGCAGATCCTCGCCTACCACGAGCAGCGCAAGACCGGCCAGGGTCAGGGGGCGAGCGCGTGAGCGAGCGCAGCGAGCGAACCATTCAGTGCAGCGTGTCCTGTGCCTCATGCGCGCACGGAGCGAAGCGAGTACGCGCATGAGTGTCCTCGTCGTCGGCATCTCCCACAAGTCCGCGCCGGTCTCGCTGCTGGAGCGGGTCGCCCTCGACGGCGACGGCGTGCACAAGCTCATCGACGACGTCGCCGGCTGCGAGCACGTCACCGAGGCGACCGTGGTCGCGACCTGCAACCGGCTGGAGATCTACGCCGAGGTGGACCGCTTCCACGGCAGCGTCGAGGAGGTCTCCCGGCTGCTCGTGCAGCGCGCCGGCGAGTCCACCGAGGCGATGCTGCCGCACCTCTACGTCCACTACGACGACGGCGCGGTCTCCCACCTCTTCCAGGTCGTCGCCGGGCTCGACTCGATGGCGCTCGGCGAGGGCCAGATCCTCGGCCAGACCCGGGACGCGCTCAGCGCGGGCCAGGAGATCGGCACCGTCGGCCCGGCCCTCAACGTGCTGTTCCAGCAGGCGCTGCGGGTCGGCAAGCGCGCCCGCGCCGAGACCGACATCGACCGGGCGGCGCCGTCCCTGGTGACCGCCGCCCTCGACCGCAGCCACGCCGCCGTCGGCGACCTGGCCGGCCGGCGGGTGCTGGTGCTCGGCGCCGGCGCGATGGCCGGCCTGGCCACCGCGACCGTCGCCCGCCGCGGCGCCGCCAGCGTCACCGTCGCCAACCGCACGGCCGGCAACGCCGACCGGCTGGCGGGGGAGTACGGCGCCCGCGCGGCCGCCCTCGCCGACGTCGAGGCCGAGCTCGCGCTCGCCGACGTCGTCGTCTCCTGCACCGGCTCCACCGGCGTCGTGGTGACCCGCCCGATGGTCGAGTCCGCGGCGGCCGGCGGCCGCTCGCTGTCGATCATCGACCTCGCGCTGCCGCACGACGTCGAGCCCGAGGTCGCCGAGCTGCCCGGCGTCACGCTGGTCAACCTCGCCGACCTCGCCGAGGAGCTGCGCGACTCCGACGCCGGCCGCGAGGTCCTCGAGGTCCGTCGGATCGTCGCCCAGGAGGTCGCGGCGTTCCTCGCCGCCCGCCGCCGGGCCAGCGTCACCCCGACCGTGGTCGCGCTCCGCTCGATGGCCACCTCGGTCGTCGACGCCGAGATGGAGCGCCTCGCCGGCCGGCTCCCCGACCTCGACGAGGCCACCCGCGCCGAGGTGCTGCACACCGTGCGCCGGGTCGCCGACAAGCTGCTCCACCAGCCGACCGTGCGGGTCAAGGAGCTCGCCAACGAGGCCGGCGCCGTGTCGTACGCCGCCGCGCTGGCCGAGCTGTTCGCGCTCGACCCCGAGGCGGTCGACGCCGTCACCCGGCCGGAGGTCCCATGACCGCCGCGACGATCCGCATCGGCACCCGCGCCTCGGCGCTCGCCACCACCCAGGCCCGCTTGGTCGCCGACCAGATCGCGGCGCGGCTGGGCCGCGACGTCGAGCTGGTCGAGATCGCCACCGAGGGCGACCGCAGCCAGGCCGCGGGCACCCCGCTCGCCGGCTCGTCGTCCACCGGGGTGTTCGTGAGCGCCCTGCGCGACGCGCTGCTCGAGGGCCGCGTGGACGTCGCCGTGCACTCGCTCAAGGACCTCCCGACGTACGCCGCCGAGGGCATCGCCCTGGCCGCGATCCCCGGCCGTGAGGACCCGCGCGACGTCGTGGTCGCCCGCGACGGCCTGACCCTCGGCGAGCTGCCGGCCGGCAGCCGGGTCGGCACCGGCTCGCCGCGACGCGTCGCCCAGCTGCGCGCGCTCGGCCTCGGCTTGGACGTGGTCGGCGTCCGTGGCAACGTCGACACCCGGATCGGCAGGGTCCGCTCCGGTGAGTACGACGCCGTCGTGCTCGCCCGGGCCGGGCTGGCCCGCCTCGGCCGCCTCGACGAGGCGACCGAGGTGCTCGACCCGCTGCAGGTGCTCCCGGCCCCCGGGCAGGGTGCGCTGGCGGTCGAGTGCCGGGCCGGCGACGAGCTCGCCGGGGCGCTCGCCGCGCTGGACGACCCGCACGCACGCGCGGCCGTCGAGGCGGAGCGGGCGGTCCTGGCCACCCTCGAGGGCGGCTGCTCCGCGCCGATCGGCGCGCTGGCGGAGGTCGTCGAGGGCGAGCAGGGCGAGGAGCTCTGGGTGCGGGCCGTGGCCCTGTCGCCCGACGGGGCGCTCGCCGTACGGATGTCCGCCACCGGGAGCCCCGCCGACGCCGTCGGCGTCGGGACCCGGCTGGCCAAGGAGATGCTCGCCGACGGGGCGGCGGAGCTGACCGTGGAACCAGTAGACCCGGTAGTAGACCCAGTAGCAGACCCAGCAGTAGAACCAGCAGTTGATAGAGGGCAGAACGCATGACGCGACGCAAGACCATCACCGCCGGTCCCACCACGGGCCGGGTGTCGTTCGTCGGCAGCGGTCCGGGCGACCCCGACCTGCTGACGGTGCGCGCCGTCGACCTGCTCGCCCGGGCCGACGTCGTGATCACCGAGCTGCCCGAGCACGCCGACCTGGTGCGGGCCGTGCGCGGCGCGACCGAGGACGGCCCGGAGCTCGTGGACGGCGGGTTCGGCGAGGACGGCCAGCCGCTGACGCACGCCGCCCGCGCGAAGGTCGTCGTCCGGCAGGCCAAGCGCGGCCTCCGCGTGGTCCGGCTGATGTCCGGCGACCCGTTCCTCTACGCGTCCGGCCCCGAGGAGGCGCAGGCGTGCGTCAAGGCGGGCATCGCGTTCGAGATCGTCCCCGGCGTCTCCTCGGTGAGCGCCGTCCCGGCGTACGCCGGCATCCCGCTGACCACCAAGGACCACCGCGCGGTCGCGGTCGTGACCTGCGGCGACAAGGTCGACTGGAGCCAGTACGCAGACCGGCGCACGCTGGTCCTGCTCTCGGCCGTCGGCCAGATCGGCGACATCGCCACGGCGCTGGTCGCCGCCGGCCGCTCCGCCGACACCCCGGTCGCGATGACCCGGGTCGGCACCACCACGGAGCAGTCGACGGTCACCTCGACCCTGGAGCGGATCGCCGCCGACGCGCGCGCGGCCCGGATGGCCCCGCCGGCGGTCACCGTGGTCGGCGACGTCGTCGACCTGCGCGAGAAGCTGTCGTGGTTCGAGACCAAGCCGCTGTTCGGCTGGCGCGTCCTGGTGCCGCGCACCAAGGAGCAGGCCGGCTCGGTGTCGCAGCGGCTGCGCGGCTACGGCGCCGTCCCGGACGAGGTGCCGACGATCTCCGTCGAGCCGCCGCGCAACCCCCAGCAGATGGACAAGGCCGTCCGCGGCCTGGTCGAGGGCCGCTACGAGTGGATCGCGTTCACCTCGGTCAACGCGGTGCGCGCCGTACGCGAGAAGTTCGAGGAGTACGGCCTCGACGCCCGGGCGTTCTCCGGGCTGAAGATCGCCGCCGTCGGCGACAAGACCGCCCAGGCGATCGCCGACTGGGGCCTGCGCGCCGACCTGGTGCCCTCGGGCGAGCAGTCCGCCGCCGGCCTGCTCGCGGACTGGCCCGAGTACGACGAGCTGCTGGACCCGATCAACCGGGTCTTCCTGCCCCGCGCCGACATCGCGACCGAGAACCTCGTCGCCGGTCTGATCGACCTCGGCTGGGAGTGCGACGACGTCACGGCGTACCGCACCGTCCGCGCGGCGCCGCCGCCGGCCCCGACTCGCGACGCGATCAAGACCGGCCGGTTCGACGCGGTCGTGTTCACGTCGTCCTCGACCGTGCGCAACCTGGTCGGCATCGCCGGCAAGCCGCACCCCGCGACGGTGATCGCGGTGATCGGCCCGGCCACCGCGAAGACCGCCGAGGAGCACGGCCTGCGGGTCGACGTGCTGGCGCCCGAGCCGGACGTCGACGCGCTGGTCGACGCGCTCGCCGACTTCGGCGCCGCGCGCCGGATCGCGATGCTCGAGGCCGGCCAGCCCGTCACGAAGCCGTCGGACCGCAAGCCGTCGGCGCGCCGGAAGGCCAGCACCTCGCGATGACCTCCTCGCCCGGGGACCTCGGACCGATCGTCCGGCCGCGGCGGCTGCGCACCACCGCGGCGCTGCGCCGGACGGTGGCCGAGACCGCGGTCGAGGCGCGGCAGCTGGTGCTGCCGGTCTTCGTCCGCGAGGGGCTCACCGAGCCCCGGCCGATCGGCTCGATGCCGGGCGTCGTCCAGCACACCCGCTCCTCGCTGCGGGCAGCCGCCGCGGAGGCCGCGTCGCTCGGCCTGGGCGGCGTGATGCTCTTCGGCGTCCCGTCGGCCAAGGACGAGCTCGGGTCGGGTGCGCTCGACCCGGAGGGCATCCTCAACGTCGCGATCGCCGACGTGGTCGCCGAGGTCGGCGACGCGCTCACGGTGATGAGCGACCTGTGCCTCGACGAGTTCACCTCGCACGGCCACTGCGGCGTGCTGACGCCGGACGGCCGCGTCGACAACGACCGCACCCTGGCGGCGTACGCCGAGATGGCGCTCGCCCAGGCGGCGGCCGGGGTCGACATGGTCGGTCCCAGCGGGATGATGGACGGCCAGGTCGCGGCCGTCCGCTCGGCCCTCGACGGCGCCGGCTTCGCCGACGTGTCGATCCTGGCCTATTCCGCGAAGTACGCCTCGGCCTTCTACGGCCCGTTCCGCGAGGCGGTCGACTCCTCGCTGGCCGGGGACCGGCGGACCTACCAGCAGGACCCCGCCAACGCCCGGGAGGGCGTGCGGGAGGCGCTCCTCGACGTCGAGCAGGGCGCGGACATCGTGATGGTGAAGCCGGCGCTGGCCTACCTCGACGTGCTGCGGCGGGTCCGCGACGCCGTCGACGTGCCGGTCGCGGCGTACCACGTCTCCGGCGAGTACGCCATGCTCGAGGCCGCCGCCGCGCGCGGCTGGATCGACCGCGAGCCGGCCATCCTGGAGACGCTGCTCTCCATCCGCCGCGCCGGCGCCGACGTCGTGCTCACCTACTGGGCGGCCGAGGCGGCGCGGCTGCTGCGCGCCGGCTGATGCCCCCGCAGGACGGCGCTCAGCGATCCAGGTAGTCGGCCACGCACCGGTCGAACGGGTCGTCGCTGCGCAGGATGTTGTCGATGTAGCCGTCCAGCGTGCACTGCACGATCGCCTGGGCCCGGGTGAGGATCTCGTCGACCGGCTTGATCGAGGTCGAGGGGAGCGGGGGCAGGGACGGCAGGGGGAGGCCGCCGCCGCCACCGCCCGGCAGCGGGTTGGACGGCTCGGTGGGCTCCTGGGTCGGCTCCTGCGTGGGCTCCTCGGTCGGCTGCTCGCCGCCGTCGCCACCGCCGTCGTCGCTGCCGCCGTTCGACTGCGGGTCCTTCGGCGGCTTCCGCGGGCCGCGGTCCTGCTGCGGAGCCGGCTCGGCGGGCACGAGGTAGCCGGCGGAGGTGGTGCCGTTCGGGACCGAGGTGAACTCGCCCTCGAGGTAGGCGCTGTAGATCGACATCACCAGGTCGACGTACGAGGTGCTGTTGTTGTAGCGGTAGACCGAGGCGCGCTGGCCGCGGACCGTCGACAGGTCGTCGCCGCCGGAGCAGAGGTAGACGGCCGAGGCGAGGGCGGCGTCGTCGATGTCCTGCGGGTTGCGCTGGCCGTCGCCGTCGGCGTCCACGCCGACGACCGACCAGGTGGACGGGATGAACTGCATCGGGCCGATCGCCCGGTCGTACTTGGCGTCCGAGTCGTACTGCCCGGCGTCGGTGTCGAGGATCCGGGTGGTGCCGTTGGTGCCGTCGAGCGCGATGCCGTAGATGCCCGGCCGCGCGACGCCCCTGACGTCGAGGCTGTTGCCGTTGGTGCGGCCGTGGTCGGACTCGACCCGGCCGATCGCCGCGATCAGCTGCCAGGGCAGGTTGCAGGACTTGTCGGCGGCGTTGATGACCGTCGCGGCGCGCTGGTAGGCCGCCAGCGCGGCCGCCGGGATCCCGGTCGTCGACGCGGTGGCGACCGCGCGAGCGGTCGGGCCGTCGACGCCGGGGGCGACGCCGCCGGAGGCCGAGACGCTGGCGGGGGCCTCGATCGCCTCGGTCGGGACGGCGGTGCCGTCGGGAAGCCGGGTGACGGGGTCGGATTCGGCGGACGCGGTGCCGGCGCCCACGCCGGCGATGCTGGCGGTCCACGCGGCCGAGAGCACGGCCAGCGGGACGATGGCCAGAACCCTCTGGCCGCGACCGAGACGGGTCTTCGACATCGACGCAACGCTCCCTTGTCCACCAACGAACGCGTGTCCCTCGGCACGCGCTGCCCGATCCAACGAGCGGGTTACCCACCGGTTACGGTACGCCGACGCTCGGTGTCTCGGACCGTCTTTCACGAGACGTCCCCTACCCGTCCTCGTGACGGTGAAACACGTTCCAGTGCGGCCCGCGACCCCCGACGCCCACCCCTGGGCGCCTCGGGGACAATGGGCCGGTGCCCGCCCCGACCGCCGACACCGCCCGCTCCCGCGCGCTCTTCGAGCGTGCCCGCACGGTGACCCCGGGCGGGGTGAACTCCCCGGTCCGCGCGTTCAACGCCGTCGGCGGCACGCCCCGGTTCATCAGGTCCGCCTCCGGCGCCTGGCTCACCGATGTCGACGGCCACGAGTACGTCGACCTGATCTGCTCGTGGGGTCCGATGCTGCTCGGCCACGCCCACCCCGAGGTGCAGGCCGCGGTCGCGGCGGCGGTCGCCCGCGGCACGTCGTACGGCACGCCGACCGAGCCCGAGGTCGAGCTCGCCGAGGAGATCGTCGCCCGCGCGCCGGTCGAGCGGGTCCGCCTCGTGTCCTCCGGCACCGAGGCCACCATGTCGGCGATCCGGCTGGCCCGCGGCGTCACCGGCCGCGAGGTGGTCGTGAAGTTCGCCGGCTGCTACCACGGCCACGTCGACGCGCTGCTGGCCTCGGCCGGCTCCGGGCTGGTCACGTTCGCGCTCCCGGGTACGCCGGGCGTGCCGGCCTCGTCCACCGCGCTCACCCTCGTGCTGCCCTACAACGACCGGGCCGCGGTGGAGAGGGCGTTCGCCGAGCACGGCGACCGGATCGCCTGCCTGATCACCGAGGCCGCGCCCGGCAACATGGGCGTCGTCCCTCCGCAGCCGGGCTTCAACGCGTTCCTCGCCGAGACCTGCCGGCGGCACGGCGCGCTGTTCGTCAGCGACGAGGTGATGACCGGCTTCCGCGCGTCGCGGCTCGGTCAGTGGGGCCTGGACGGCGCCGGCGAGGGCTGGCGCCCCGACCTGGTCACCTTCGGCAAGGTGATGGGCGGCGGCTTCCCGGCCGCGGCCTTCGGCGGCCGGGCCGACGTGATGGGCCACCTCGCGCCCGAGGGGCCGGTCTACCAGGCCGGCACGCTGTCGGGGAACCCGATCGCCACCACCGCCGGCCTCGCCACGCTCCGGCTCGCCACCGACGAGGTCTACGCCCACATCGGCGCCGCCGCCGACACCGTCAAGACGGCCGCCTCCGACGAGCTGAGCCGGGCCGGCGTCGCGCACGTCGTGCAGGCGGCCGGCACGATGTTCTCGGTCTTCTTCACGGATCGGTCGGTGCGCGACTTCGACGACGCCTCGACCACCGACCAGCGGGCCTACGCGGCGTTCTTCCACGCGATGCTCGACCGCGGCGTCTACCTGCCGCCATCGGCGTACGAGGCATGGTTCCTGTCCTCGGCCCACGACGAGCGCGCCGTACAGACCGTGCTCGACGCGCTACCCCACGCCGCGCACGCCGCGGCCGCCGCCCAGGAGCGCGCGTGACCACCCCCGACACGATCGTCCACCTGCTCCGCCACGGCGAGGTCCACAACCCCGGCGGCATCCTCTACGGGCGCCGCGACGGGTTCCACCTCTCCGACCTCGGCAACCGGATGGCCCAGCAGGTCGCCGACGCGATCGGGGACCGCGACATCACCCACCTGCGGGTCTCGCCGCTCGAGCGCGCCCAGGAGACCGCCCGGCCGCTGGCCGCGGCGCGCGGCCTGGAGGTCGTGACCGACGAGCGGGTGATCGAGTCGACCAACAGGTTCGAGGGCATCAACTTCGGCGAGGGCGCGCTGACGATCGTCAAGCGCCCCCGGCTGTGGCGCTACCTGTGGAACCCGTTCCGCCCTTCGTGGGGCGAGCCGAGCCGCGAGATCGTCGCCCGGATGATGGCGGCGGTGTACGACGCCCGCGCGGCCGCCGCCGGCCACGAGGCGGTGATCGTCTCCCACCAGCTGCCGATCTGGTCCACGCGCCTCCACGTGGAGGGACGCCGTCAGCTGCACGACCCGCGCAGCCGCCAGTGCACGCTGTGCTCGCTGACCTCCCTGCACTTCGTCGGCGACCGGATCACCCAGGTCAGCTACTCCGAGCCGGCCGGCGACCTGATCCCGCTCAAGGACAAGTTCGCGCCGTTCTCGGCCGGCGACGCGCCCGAGGAGAGGCGGCCCTGACCACCGGCCCGTTCTGGGCGCACCGGACCCGCGCGGGCCGAGTCGGCGCATCTTGCCCGCCGCCGGCGGGCAAGATGCGCCGACTCGACGGCTACCCGGAGCTCACTCCGGGTCCTCGGGGTGCTTGCGCTTGCGGTCGAGGTCGCGGAGGAAGTCGGGGTCGTCGTCGGGGCCGATGATGCGCGGGGGCTGCGGCCGGGGCCGCGCGCGGCGTGGGGGTGCGGGTGCGATGCCGCGCTGCTGGAACGCGCGCGTCGTCAGGTAGACGGCGAGCGCGATCAGGATCACCAGCAGCAGGAGCTTCAGCACCCCTCCAGAGTAGGCACTCGGTGGTCACGCCTACCCTGAATCCCGTGAAGGAGTTCTGGATCTACACCGGCCTGCGTGCACTGCTGTTCCTGGCGTCCTTCGGGATCGTCGTCGGGCTGTGGCTCCTGTTCACCGACGACGTGTCCGTCCTCGCGGCGCTCATCATCGCGCTGGTCGTCAGCGGAGTCGGCTCGTACTTCCTGCTCAACCGACCGCGCGAGCTGCTCGCCCGCCAGGTGCAGAGCCGCGCCGAGCGGATGACCGCGAAGGTGGAGGAGATGAAGGCCAAGGAGGATCAGGACTGAGTCCTGGCCCGCGGCTCAGCCGCAGACCACCAGCGCGGCGGCGACCAGGGCCGCCCAGAGCAGCTCGGCGAGGCCGGTCTCCTGGAGCACCGGGACGAGGCCCGGGCCGGTGGCGCCCCCGAGGACCGTGCGGGCCGCGGGCACGGCGAGCACCAGGAACCCGAGCCCGATCAGCGCGCACCACGACGTCACGGCCGCGACCGCGACGACTGCGGCGGCGGCGAGGACGACGAGCAGCGCGTAGAGGAGGCGGGTACGGCGGTCGCCGAGCTGCACCGCCAGCGTCCGCTTGCCGGCGACGGTGTCGGTGGGGATGTCGCGGAGGTTGTTGGCGACCAGGATCGCGCAGGCGAGGGCGCCGACGCCGACGGCGGCCGCCAATGCCGCCCACTCCCAGGTCTCGGTCTGCACGTACGCCGTACCGACGACGGCGACGAGCCCGAAGAACACGAACACCATGACCTCGCCGAGGCCCAGGTAGCCGTAGGGCCTCGAGCCGCCGGTGTAGAACCACGCCGCCAGCGCCGAGACCAGCCCGACCAGCACCAGCCACCAGGCCGTGGTCGCGGCGAGCACGATGCCGGCGGCGCCCGCGACCCCGAAGGCCAGGAACGCCGCCCGCTTCACCGCCCTTGGCGTCGCCGCGCCCGAGCCGACGAGCCGCATCGGGCCGACCCGGTCGGCGTCGGTGCCGCGGACGCCGTCGGAGTAGTCGTTCGCGTAGTTGACCGCCACCTGCAACGCCAGCGACACCACGAGCGCGAGCAGCGCCTTCCACCAGACGCTCTGGCCGGCGTACGCCGCAACGCCGGTGCCCGCCAGGACCGGAGAGACGGCCGCGGGGAGCGTGCGCGGCCGGGCGCCGGCGAGCCACTGTGCTGGCCGAGGATGGGAGGGTGCCACGACCGGAGATTCAAGCACTGCGCGGCACCACTAGCCTCGTCCGGGTGGAGATCGAGCGGGTGGCGGCGTGGCTCGCCGCGGACGACCCCGCGCCCTGGGTGGTCGAGACCTCCGGGTCCACCGGCGCGCCGAAGCGGGTGCTGCTCCCGCGGACCGCGGTGCTGGCCTCGGTGGAGGCCAGCGCGCGCCGGCTCGGCGCGACCGGCCGCTGGCTGCTGGCGCTGCCGGCGTCGTACGTCGCCGGGCTGCAGGTGATCTGCCGGTCGCTCGTCGCCGGGCAGCCGCCGGTGGTGCTCGGCGACGACTTCGCGGCGGCGGCCCGGGACGCGGAGTTCGTGTCGCTCGTCCCGACGCAATTGCGCCGGTTGCTCGACACCGACGCCGACTCGCTGCGCGCCCTCCACACGGTGCTGCTCGGCGGCGGGCCGATCGACTCCGCGCTGCGGCGTCGCGCCGAGGACGCGGGCGTCCACGTCGTGGCGACGTACGGCTCGGCCGAGACGGCCGGCGGCTGCGTCTACGACGGCTACCCGCTCGACGGCGTGGCCGTCGCGCTCGACGCCGACGGGCGGATCCGGATCGGCGGGCCCACCCTCTTCGCGGGGTACGACGGCGAGCCCGAGCGCACCGCCGAGGTGCTCGTCGACGGCTGGTTCCGCACCTCCGACGCCGGCCGGCTCGACGAGGACGGCCGGCTGAGCGTGCTCGGCCGGCTCGACGACATGGTCGTCAGCGGGGGGGTGAACGTGCCCGCGACTGCCGTAGCGGCGCAATTGCGCCGACATCCCGCGGTCGAGGCCGCCGAGGTGGTCGGCGTGCCGGACGAGGAGTGGGGCCACCGGGTGGTGGCCTTCGTCGTCGGCCGCATCGGCGCCGACGAGGCCCGCGACTGGGTCGCCGCGGCCCACCCCCGGTCGTGGGCGCCTCGGCAACTGGTCGTGCTCGACGCGATCCCGCTGCTCGGCAACGGCAAGCCCGACCGGCTCGCGCTGAAAGCCTCCGTCACGGAGCGGCGATGAGGGTCTGGAGCCTGCCGATGCGCACGCGCTTCCGCGGCATCACGGTCCGCGAGGGCGTGCTGCTGCGGGGGTCGTCCGGCTGGGGCGAGTGGAGCCCGTTCCTGGAGTACGACGACGAGGTGGCCGAGCCCTGGCTGCGCTGCGCCGAGGAGGCAGCCGCCGGTGACTGGCCCGCGCCACTGCGCGAGAGCGTCCCGGTCAACGTGACCGTCCCCGCGGTCGACCCCGACCGGGCGCATGAGATCGTCCGCGAGAGCGGCTGCCGCACCGCCAAGGTGAAGGTCGCCGAGCCCGGCCAGTCGCTCGCGGGGGACGAGGCCCGGCTGGAGGCGGTGCGCGACGCGATCGGCCCGGACGGCCGGGTGCGCGTCGACGCCAACGGCGGCTGGGACGTCGACACCGCCCTCGCCCGGATCGCCGTGCTCGACCGCGCCGCCGGAGGGTTGGAGTACGTCGAGCAGCCGTGCGCGAGCGTCGAGGAGCTCGCTGCGGTACGCCGTGCGGTCGACGTGCCGATCGCCGCCGACGAGTCGATCCGCCGCGCGGCTGACCCCTACCGCGTACGCGACCTCGAGGCCGCGGACGTCGCCGTGCTCAAGGTGCAGCCGCTGGGCGGCGTCCGCGCCTGCCTGCGGATCGCCGAGGACATCGGTCTGCCGGTGGTGGTGTCGTCGGCGCTGGAGACCAGCGTCGGCATCGCGGCCGGGGTGGCGCTGGCCGCCGCGCTGCCGGAGCTGCCTTACGCGTGCGGGCTGGCGACCGTGCAGCTGCTCGAGCGCGATGTCGTGGTCGATCCGCTGCTGCCGGTCGACGGCGTGCTGCCGGTGCGGGTGCCGGTCGTCGACGAGTCGTTCGTCGCCGCCGAGCCCGACCGAGTGGCGCACTGGGAGGCCCGGCTCGCCGCGGTCCGCGCGGTGCGGCAGGATCGGCGTCGATGAGCTCCACCGCGCTGGCCCGCCGGGTGGTCGCCGCCCTGGTCGAGGCCGGCGTCACCGAGATCGTGGTCGCGCCCGGGTCGCGCAACGCTCCCCTCTCCTTCGCCGCGTACGACGCCGCCGCGGCCGGCCTGGTCCGGCTGCACACCCGGATCGACGAGCGCACCGCCGGATTCCTCGCGCTCGGGCTCTCGCGCAACCACCGCCGCGCGGCGGTGGTCTGCACGTCCGGCACCGGCGTCGCCAACCTGCACCCGGCGGTCCTCGAGGCCGCCCACGCGGATGTCGACCTGGTCGTCGTCACCGCCGACCGGCCGGCCCGGCTGCGCGGCACCAGCGCCAACCAGACCACCGACCAGGTGGGCGTCTTCGGGCCGCTGGTCGCCACCCAGGACGCCAGTCGGGCGATGGACCTGCTCACCGCCGGGCCGGTGCACCTCAACGTGCCGCTCGACGAGCCGCTGGTGCCCGGGGACCGGTGGACGCCCGACGTCACGCCCGGCCCGGGCGTCGTGCGAGCGCGCCCGGCCATCCACGTGACGATCCCGACCGGGCCGCGCACGGTCGTGGTCGCCGGCGACGACGCCGGCCCGCCCGCGCGGGTGCTCGCCCAGGACGCCCACTGGCCGCTGCTCGCCGAGCCGTCCAGCGGCTCGCGCACCGGCGAGAACGCGATCCGCACCTACCGCCTGCTGTTGGCCTCCCAGCTGGGCGAGCGCATCGAGCGGGTGGTCGTCTGCGGCCACCCCACCCTGTCGCGGCCGGTCGGCCGGCTGCTCGCGCGGCCCGACGTCCAGGTGATCGACACGCCGGCGTACGGCGTCTGGAGCGAGCGGCCGTTCCCGGTCGACGAGCGGCTGATCGTGGTGCCGACGGTCGAGACCCCGGACGACCCGGCCTGGCTGGAGGAGTGGCACGCCGCCGACCGGTCCGTGTCGCGCCGGCTCGACGCGCTGCTCGCCGCCGAGCCCGACCTCACCCCGCACGAGGTCGCCGGCGCGGTCGCCCGGGCGCTCCCCGAGGGCGGGCTGCTCGTGGTGGGCGCGTCCAGCCCGATCCGCGACCTCGACCTGATGGTCCCGCGCTACCGGGTCGGCGCCCGCCGCAAGGTGCTCGCCAACCGCGGTCTGGCCGGCATCGACGGCACCGTCTCCACCGCGATCGGAGCCGCGCTGGCGCGCTCGGACTCCACCCGCGCGCTGGCGCTGATGGGCGACGTGACCTTCCTGCACGACGCCAACGGCCTCGTCGTCGGCCCCGGCGAGCCGGTGCCCGACCTGACGATCGTCGTGGTCAACGACGACGGCGGCTCGATCTTCGCGATGCTGGAGCAGGGCGCGGGGGAGTACGCCGAGCAGTACGAGCGCCTCTTCGGCACCCCGCACGGCGTCGACCTCGCGAGCCTCTGCGCCGCCACGCGTACCCCACACCTCCGGGTCACGTCCCTGCCCGAGCTCGAGCAGGCCCTCGCCAGCCCCAACGGCGGCGTCGAGGTCGTCGAGGCCGTCGTCCGCCGCGACAACCGCCGCGAGCTGGACGAGCGGATCCGCGCCCTGCGCCCGTAGGAGACTGCGGCCATAGGAGAATGGGCCGGTGGACGTCGCGCTCTTCCTGATCGCGCTCGCCGTCGGCGTACTGGCGGGCGTCGTGGTGTCGCGCCGGATCGGGGTCCCGGCGCCGCTGCTGCTCGTGGTCGCCGGCGTGGCGGCGTCGTTCCTGCCGTTCGTGCCGCAGATCCACCTCGAGCCCGAGGTGGTCCTCATCGGGCTGCTGCCGCCGCTGCTCTACGCCGCCGCACTCTCCTCGTCGTTGGTGGACTTCAACGCCTACCGGCGCCCGATCCTGCTGCTCTCGGTCGGCCTGGTGCTCTTCACGACCCTCGGCGTCGGCGTGCTCGTGCACGCGCTGGTGCCGGGCATCTCCTGGCCGGTGGCGTTCGCCGTGGGCGCCGTGGTCGCACCCCCGGACGCGGTCGCCGCGACCGCGATCGGCCGCCACATCGGCCTGCCGCGCAAGATCGTCACGATCCTGGAGGGCGAGTCGCTGTTCAACGACGCCACCGCGCTGGTGCTGCTGCGCACCGCGCTCGGCGCGACGCTGGTCGGCGTCGAGGCCTGGCGAGTCGGCCTCGACTTCGTGGTGGCGGCCGTCGGTGGCGCGGCCGTCGGACTGGCGGCGTACTGGCTGGTCGCCCGGATCCGCCGCCGGATCACCGACCCGGCGGTCGACGTCGCGCTCTCGCTGGTGGTGCCGTTCGCCAGCTACCTCCTCGCGGAGGAGATCCACGCCTCGGGCGTGATCGCGGTCGTCGTGGCCGGCCTGCTGCTCGGCCACCGGGCGCCGGTCCTGCAGACCGCCCAGTCGCGGATCGCGGAGCGGATCAACTGGCGCACGATCGCGTTCCTGCTCGAGAACGCCGTCTTCGCGCTGATCGGCCTCCAGGCGCAGTGGCTCTTCCAGGACCTCGCCGACAGCGACCTGGGCGCCGGCCGGATCGTCGCGGTGTGCCTCGCGACGCTGGCCGCGGTGATCGTGCTGCGGCTGGTGTGGGTGCTCGGGTCGCGGTGGGTGCTGTTCCGCCGGCCGCGCGACCCCGACGCCAGCCACGGCGCGCCGCCGTGGTCGTTCATGTTCCTGCTCGGCTGGGCCGGCATGCGCGGCGTCGTCACGCTCGCCGCCGCGTTCGTCATCCCCGTCGACACCGAGTACCGCGAGGTGCTGCTGATGATCGCGTTCACGGTCGTGGCCGGGACGCTGCTCATCCAGGGCCTCTCGCTGCCGATGCTCGCGCGCCGGCTCCGCGTCCCCGCGCCCGACCCCCTGGACGACGCGCTCGCCCGCGCGACCCTGCTCCAGCAGGCGTCCAAGGCCGCGCTGGAGGAGCTCGACGAGCTGGAGTACGACGACCACGCCGGTGTCGTCGACCTGATCCGGCAGCGGCTGGACCAGCGCAACTTCGCCGCCTGGGAGCGGCTCGGCACCCAGGCCGACCGGGAGTCGCCGGCCGCGCTCTACTATCGGATCCGCAGCCAGCTGATCGACGCCGAGCGCCGCCGGATCCTCGAGATCCGCAGCGACGGCAACGTCCCGTCCGAGGTGGTCGCCGACGTGCTCGCGATGCTCGACGTCGAGGAGTCGATGCTCGACAGCGCCGAGCAGGAGCGCGACGAGACAGCGTCGTACGCCGCCCGCCGCTGGCAGATCGGGGACAATTGCGCCGATCTGGACAGGTTCCCGGCGTCGGACGACGCGCCGTCGACGTACTGCCAAGCCTGCCTGGACGCCGGCACCCAGTGGGTGTCGCTGCGCCGCTGCCTGGAGTGCGGCAACGTCGGCTGCTGCGACTCCTCGCCGCTCCAGCACGCCACCGAGCACTTCCACGACACCCGGCACCCGGTCATGCAGTCCGCCGAGCCCGGCGAGGACTGGCGGTGGTGCTACGTCCACCACCTGACGGCGTAGGTGGGTCTGGGCGCGCATGTAACGCCGGGTTACTGCTTGTTCCCACGGTGTTGCAACCTGGTGGGAAGAGTGGGTAACCCGGCGTTACATGCTCGGCACGAAGCGGATCAAGTGCCCGAGGCAGTGGTGCATGCCGGCGCCGAAGCCGTGGTGGGGCGGGCGCTGCTGGGTGATGTCGAACGCCGGGTCGGAGAGGTCGAAGGAGGTCACGATCGCACCATCCGGATCTCCCAGGCGTCCAGGCCCGCGTAGTGCTCGCGGGCGCCGTCGGGCGCGAACCCGTTGCGGCGGTAGAAGCCCCGCGCGCGCTCGTTGGCCTCCAGCACCCACAGCGAGCACGGCCCGTCGGGCCGGACGGCGTCCCAGAGCCGCTGGCCGAGGCCGGTGCCCCACCAGGCCGCGCGGGTGTAGATCGCATGGAGCTCGTACGGCGTCGCGCCGTCCTCGTCGCGGCTCGGGCCGACCACGGAGAACCCGACCGGCTCGCCGTCCGCCTCGGCCAGCATCCGGGGCGGCCCGTGGGCCAGGTGCCTCGTCCAGGCGGAGATCCAGCGGCCGGTGTCGGCCAGCCGTTCGGCGAGCAGGTCGCCGTCGACGTACGGACCGTAGGCCTCGCGCCAGCAGGCGGCGTGCAGCGCGGCACAGGCCGCGGCGTCGGCGGGCACGGCGGTGCGCAGGGTGACGGTCATCCGGTCGGGACGGGGCACGGTGGCATCGTAGGCACCATGCGGATCACCAAGTTCGGCCATGCCTGCGTCCGGATCGAGCACGAGGGCACGACGGTCGTGCTCGACCCCGGCGTCTGGAGCCAGGCCGAGGCGGTCGCCGGCGTGGACGCGGTGCTGATCACCCACGAGCACGCCGACCACTACCTGCTCGACCACCTGCTGGCCGCAGACGCGCCGGTGTTCACGATCGCCTCCGTCGCGGAGAAGATCCGCGCCGACGCGCCATCGCTCTCCGACCGGCTGACCGTCGTCGCGCCGGGGGAGACCTTCGACGTCGGCGTACCCGTGCGCGCGGTCGGCGAGCTGCACGCCGTGATCCACCCGGAGTTCGAGCGGATCGCCAACAGCGGCTACGTCCTCGACCTCGGCGGCACGAGGGTCTACCACCCGGGCGACGCCCTCACCGCGCCCGGCGAGCCCGTCGACGTGCTGTGCGTGCCGGTGTCCGCGCCGTGGCTGAAGGCGTCCGAGGCGATCGACTTCGCGCGCGCCGTGCGCGCCCCGCGCAACCTGGCGATCCACGACCGGGTCTACAGCGAGGCCGGCCTGGGCATCGTGGACACGCACATGAGCGCGTTCCTGCCGAACGAGGGGCTCGAGTACGTCCGCCGCGCGGACGGGCAGGACCTGTGACCACGAGGCGACTCGCATGCGGCGGACCCGCCAACGGTCGCGCTCCGGGTGCCGGGCAGGATCTGTGACATGGCGATCTTCTGCGCGACCTACGAGTACGACCCCGCCGCGACCGAGGCCCTCGACCGCCTCCGCCCGGCCCATCGGGACTGGCTCGCCGAGCAGCCGCAGCTGCTGGCCAGCGGCCCGACCGACGCCGGCGGCGCCGTACTCGTCTGGGAGGGCGAGTCCGCGGCCGACGTCGAGGCGATCCTCGACCGCGACCCACTCCACGACGCCGGCGTCATCTCCGAGCGCCGGGTCGTCGGGTGGCAGATCGTCCGGGGCCGGTGGCGGGAGCCGCTGGGCATCGCGTGAGCGACTGGTCAGGCCGTCCCTGACGTTGTCAGGGGTTGCAACGGCCGACAACGTCAGGGATCCCCGGCTGACCGGGGAAACCGACAGGCAGCTCAGCCCGCCGTCAGCGCGTCCCGCACGGGGACGAACTTCGCCTGCGCCTCGGCCAGCTCGGCCTCGGGGTCGGAGTCGGCGACGATGCCGCAGCCGGCGAAGAGGCGCACGGTGGAGCCGGCGATGCGGGCCGAGCGCAGCGCGATGCCCCACTCGCCGTCGCCGGTGGCGTCCATCCAGCCGACCGGGCCGGCGTAGCGGTCGCGGTCCATGCCCTCGATCTCGGCGATCAGGGCCGTGGCGGTGGCGGTCGGGGTGCCGCCGACGGCCGCGGAGGGGTGCAGCGCCTCGGCGAGCTGGAGCGAGGAGACGGTGGCCGCGTCGTGCACGACGCCGGCGACGTCGGTCGCCAGGTGCATGACGTTGGGCAGGTGGAGGACGAACGGCGCCTCGGGCACGTTCATCGAGGAGCAGTGCGGCTCCAGGGCGTCGGCGACCGAGCGGACGGCGTACTCGTGCTCCTCGAGGTCCTTCGACGAGCGGGCCAGGGTGGCGGCCAGCGCGAGGTCGCGCTCGTCGTCGCCGGTACGCCGGATGGTGCCCGCCAGCACGCGGGAGGTGACCAGGCCGCGCTCGCGGCGCACCAGCATCTCCGGCGTCGCGCCGAACAGGCCGTCGACGTGGAAGGTCCAGCACATCGGGTAGATCTCGGCCAGCCGCCGCAGCGGCCAGCGCACGTCGATCGGCTCGTCGGCGGTCGCGACCAGGTCGCGCGCGAGCACGACCTTCTCCAGGTCGCCACGGCCGATCCGGGCGACGGCGTCGGCGACGACCGACATCCACTGCTCGCCGTTGAGCGCGCCATCGGCGAAGCTCACGCCGACCGGCGCGGCCGGGGGCTCGACAGCCGACAGCGACGGGGTCGGTACGTCGACCGTGGTCAGCCAGGCAACGCCGCCCCGCCGGCCGACGACGACCTGGGGCACCACCAGCACCGAGCCGCCCGGGTCGCCCGGGTCGCCCGGCTCGTCCGCGAACGCGAACGTCCCGAACGAGACCAGCCCGGATCCGGGCTCGTTCACCTCGTCCACCACGGTCGCGCGAGCGGTCGTCTCGCGCCACCACTTGTCCGCGTCGGCGAACCGGGTCGCGCCGCGGGTGCGCACCTCGGCGGCGACACCCCACCCCACCAGGCCGTCGCCGCGGCGCAGCCACGTCACCGGACGGTCGCCGGGGACCAGGTCGAGGAGCCGCGTGGCCTCCTCGAGGTCGAGGCGGACGGTGCGGACGGTCAACGTCACGGGCCGAGACTACTCACGGACCCGACCGGACCCGGCGAGGGGCGGACGGGTAGCGTCGCGGAGCGTGAGCACGAGCACTTCCTCCGGCCGCACCGCCACCTGGGCGGGCATCGCCGTCGGCGTCGTACTGCTGGGCCTGATGGCCGCCTTCGCGATCGGGCTGCCGAAGGCGGCCAAGGCGGAGGAGCCCACGCCGCAGGTCGACCTGAGCCTCCCGGACACGCTGCCGGGCGGGTACGCCGCCGCCGACCTCGCCGCGTCCTTCGCGGACGGCGACCTGGCCGCGCAGGCCGACGCCATCGCGAAGCAGCAGGCGGCGAGCACGGAGTACGGCAACCAGGTGCTGCCCGAGGTCCTCGGCGCTCCGGCGGTCACGCGCAGCTACGTCGCCGACGGCACCAAGGCGGTGTTCGTGCAGGCGTTCCAGGCCGAGGGCGGCGCATTCGCGCCGGGCTCGCTCACCGATCCGCAGTCCACCGGCGGTGCGGGCGGCGTCACCATGGAGAGCATCGACGGCGCCGCGTGCATCCTCAGCTACGGGCAGAGCCAGGGCACCAGTCAGGACGCCGGTCCCGGCGACCCGACGTCCACCCAGTGCCAGCTCACGCAGGGCGGGATCACCGTGCAGGTGCAGTCCGCCGAGGTCGCCGGCGCCGACCTGGTCGCGCTCGCCCGGGCGATCCTGAAGGGCTACGCCCAGTAGCCGACCACGCCAGGGGCAGCCAGTGGTCGCCGCCAGTAGTCTCTGCGGGTGGTCCGCGCCGAGCTCGACAAGCAGCCCTCCGACGTCCGGTCGATGTTCGATGCCGTCGCGCGCCGCTACGACGTCACCAACGACGTCCTCTCGCTCGGGCAGGACCGCCGGTGGCGTCAGGCGGTACTCGTCGCCGTCGACCCGAGGCCGGGGGAGCGCGTGCTCGACTTGGCCGCCGGCACCGGCACGTCGAGCCAGCCGTTCGCCGACCGGGGCGCGATCGTCGTCCCGTGCGACTTCTCGATCGGCATGCTCCGGGTCGGCAAGCGGACCCGGCCGCGCCTGCCGTTCACGGCCGGCGACGGCACCCGGCTGCCGTTCGCCGACGGCACCTTCGACGCGGTGACGATCTCGTTCGGGCTGCGCAACATCGTCGACCCGCTCGCGGGCCTGCGCGAGCTGCGCCGGGTGACCCGGCCCGGCGGCCGGCTGGTCGTCTGCGAGTTCAGCCACCCGACCTGGGCGCCGTTCCGCACGGCGTACGTCGAGTACCTCATGCGCGCGCTCCCGCCGATCGCCCGCGCGCTGTCGTCGTCCCCCGACGCCTACGTGTACCTCGCCGAGTCGATCCGGGCCTGGCCCGACCAGGCCGGCCTGGCCGCGATGATCGCGGCCGCCGGCTGGCAGGCGCCGCAGTGGCGCAACCTCTCCGGCGGCATCGTCGCCCTCCACCGCGCCACCACCCCTGCAGCTGCGAATTAGCGCACGTCCCCATTGTGTAATTCCGCAGGTCAGCGCGGATTTCGGGACCTTGGTCCTCGTTGTCGACCCCTGGGTGCGAGGGCGTTTCGAGAGTGGTTAGATGTTGGTCGGGCCACTTAGTGATTCGGTTCACAAGGTCACAATGGGTGGTCCGGCTGTGGCTCGGAAGAGAGGCGAGGGATGGAGCTCTACACGCCGGTGCTGGCACTGGCCGCCCTGGCCGCGTTGTTCGCGGTCTTCTCCCTGGTGATGAGCACCGCCGTCGGTCCCCGGCGCTACAACCGCGCCCGGCTGGACTCCTACGAGTGCGGCATCGAGCCCACGCCGCAGCCGCTCGGCGGCGGCCGGTTCCCGGTGAAGTACTTCATCACCGCGATGCTCTTCATCGTCTTCGACATCGAGATCATCTTCCTCTACCCGTGGGCGGTGCAGTTCGACCAGATGGCGCTGTTCGGGCTGGTCGAGATGGTCCTGTTCATCGCCACCGTGTTCATCGCCTACACCTACGTATGGCGCCGCGGCGGCCTCGACTGGGACTGAGGAGTCACCACGATGGGAATTGAAGAGAAGCTCCCCAGCGGCGTCCTGCTGACGACCGTCGAGGGCGTCGCCGGCTACATGCGCAAGGCGTCGTTCTGGCCCGCGACCTTCGGCCTGGCCTGCTGCGCCATCGAGATGATGACGACCGGCGGCCCCAAGTACGACCTCGCGCGCTTCGGCATGGAGGTGTTCCGCGCCAGCCCGCGGCAGGCCGACCTGATGATCGTCGCCGGCCGGGTGAGCCAGAAGATGGCGCCGGTGCTCCGCCAGATCTACGACCAGATGCCGAACCCCAAGTGGGTGCTGGCGATGGGCGTCTGCGCGAGCAGCGGCGGCATGTTCAACAACTACGCCATCGTCCAGGGCGTCGACCACGTCGTCCCCGTCGACATGTACCTCCCCGGCTGTCCGCCGCGCCCGGAGATGCTCATCGACGCGATCCTCAAGCTGCACGACCAGGTCCAGCACACCAAGCTCGGCCCGAACCGCGCCAAGGAGATCGTCGAGCTCGAGACCGCCGCGCTGGCCGCGCTGCCCACCTCGGAGATGAGGGGCCAGCTGCGATGACGGAGCGCGACCACACCGACGAGACCCCGGAGAACGTGCCGGCGCCGACGGGCGAGGTCCGAAGGGTCGGCGTCCGCCACGGCATGTTCGGCGCCCGCGGCACCGGCGACACCAGCGGGTACGGCGGCCTGACCCAGGCGATCGCCTACCCCGGCGACGCGCGGCGCCCGTTCGGCGGGTGGTACGACGAGGTCGCCGACGCGCTGGAGGCCGCGCTGGTCGACGTACGGGAAGGCGACGACGGGCTGGAGGTCGCCGCTCCGCGCGTGGTGATCCACCGCGGCGAGATCACCTTCCACGTCCGGCGCGAGGACCTGCTCGCCGTGGCGAAGGTGCTGCGCGACGACCCGCGGCTGCGCTTCGAGTTCTGCTCCGGCGTCAGCGGCGTGCACTACCCCGACGACACCGGCCGCGAGCTGCACGCGGTCTACCACCTGCTGTCGATGACCCACAACCGCCGGATCCGCGTCGAGGTCACCGCGCCGGACGCCGACCCGCACGTGCCGTCGATCGTGTCGGTCTACCCCACCAACGACTGGCACGAGCGCGAGGCGTTCGACATGTTCGGCCTCGTCTTCGACGGCCACCCCGCGCTCACCCGCATCCTGATGCCCGACGACTGGCCGGGTCACCCACAGCGCAAGGACTACCCCCTCGGCGGCATCCCCGTCGAGTACAAGGGGGGCACGGTCCCACCGCCCGACCAGCGGAGGAGCTACAGCTGATGAGCCAGGACCTCTACGCCGGCAGCAGCGAGACGACCGAGGGCCGGGTGTTCACGGTCACCGGGCAGGACTGGGACTCGATCGTCGACAGCCTCGCGGAGGAGGCCGACGAGCGCGTCGTCGTCAACATGGGCCCGCAGCACCCGTCGACCCACGGCGTGCTCCGGCTGATCCTCGAGCTCGAGGGCGAGACGGTGACCGAGGCCCGCTGCGGCGTCGGCTACCTCCACACCGGCATCGAGAAGAACATGGAGTTCCGCTCCTGGACGCAGGGCACGACGTTCTGCACCCGGATGGACTACCTCTCGCCGTTCTACAACGAGGCGACCTACGTGCTCGGCGTCGAGCGGCTGCTCGGCATCGATGGCCAAGGAGATGACTCGGTCCCGGAGAAGGCCCAGGTGATGCGGGTCCTGCTCATGGAGCTCAACCGGATCTCCTCCCACCTGGTCGCCATCGCGACCGGCGGCATGGAGATCGGCGCGCTCACCGTGATGACGATCGGCTTCCGCGAGCGCGAGCTGGTGCTCGACCTGTTCGAGCTGATCACCGGGCTGCGCATGAACCACGCGTTCATCCGCCCCGGCGGCGTCGCGCAGGACCTGCCGCCCGGCGCGCTCGACGAGATCCGCGGCTTCATCGCGCTGATGCGCAAGCGGCTCCCGGAGTACGCCGACCTCTGCAACGCCAACCCGATCTTCAAGGCCCGGCTCGAGGGCGTGGGCCACCTCGACCTCGAGGGCTGCCTCGCGCTCGGCCTGTCCGGCCCGGTGCTGCGCAGCACCGGCTACCCCTGGGACCTGCGCAAGACCCAGCCCTACTGCGGCTACGAGACCTACGACTTCGACGTGCAGACGTGGGACACGTCCGACTCCTACGGCCGGTTCCGGGTCCGCCTCGCCGAGATGTGGGAGTCGCTGAGGATCGTCGAGCAGGCCGCCGAGCGGCTCGCGAAGCTGGACGGCGCCCCGGTCATGGTCGCGGACAAGAAGATCGCCTGGCCCAGCCAACTCGCCATCGGCAGCGACGGCATGGGCAACTCCCTGGACCACATCCGGCACATCATGGGCGAGTCGATGGAGGCGCTGATCCACCACTTCAAGCTGGTGACCGAGGGCTTCCGGGTCCCGCCCGGCCAGGCGTACGTGCCGGTCGAGTCGCCGCGCGGCGAGCTCGGCGCGCATGTCGTCTCCGACGGCGGCACCCGCCCTTTCCGGGCGCACTTCCGCGACCCGTCGTTCACCAACCTCCAGGCCACGAGCGTGATGAGCGAGGGCGGCATGGTCGCCGACGTCATCGTCGCGATCGCGTCCATCGACCCCGTGATGGGAGGCGTCGACCGGTGATCGACGACAAGACGTACGCCGAGCTGCGCGAGATCGCCGCCCGCTACCCGGAGCCGCGCTCCGGGCTGCTGCCGATGCTGCACCTCGTGCAGTCGGTCGAGGGCCGGGTCACGCCGGAGGGCATCGAGGCGTGCGCCGAGATCCTCGACATCTCGGCCGCGGATGTCAGCGGCGTCGCGACGTTCTACACGATGTACAAGCGCCGCCCGGTCGGCGACTACCACGTCGGCGTCTGCACCAACACGCTCTGCGCGGTGATGGGCGGCGACGCGATCTTCGAGCGGCTCCAGGACCATCTGGGCGTCGGCAACGACGAGACCACCGAGGAGGCCCCGGGCAGGCGGAGCATCACCCTCGAGCACGTCGAGTGCAACGCCGCCTGCGACTTCGCGCCCGTGATGATGGTCAACTGGGAGTTCCTGGACAACATGACCCCGCAGTCCGCCGTACAGGTCGTCGACGACCTCCGCGAGGGCAGGGAGGTCCACTCGACCCGCGGCCCGCGCGTGGTCACCTGGCGCGAGGCGGAGCGGGTGCTCGCCGGCTACCCCGACGGCCTCGCCGACGACGGCCCGGCCGCCGGCCCGGCCTCGCTGGTCGGCCTCAGGCTGGCCCGAGAGAAGGGCTGGACTGCCCCCTCGCCGGACGATCCGCCGAGCCAGAGGGCCAGCAGCGGCCGTACGGCTGACACCAAGGCCGAGGCCGTATCCCAGGCGGACACGTCCCGCGCCGAGAGCGAGAGTCAGCAGCAAGAGACTGAAACGGAGGACTCCAAGTGACGCTGTCTCCCGTCCTCACCGCCAACTGGGGCGACGACCGCGCCTGGACCCTCGCGTCCTACGCGGCCCGCGGCGGCTACCGGGCGCTCGACAAGGCCTTCGCGATGGCGCCCGACGCCGTCATCGAGGCGGTCAAGGAGTCCGGCCTGCGCGGCCGCGGCGGCGCCGGCTTCCCGACCGGCATGAAGTGGGGCTTCATCCCGCAGAGCAACCCGAAGCCCAAGTACCTCGTCGTCAACGCCGACGAGTCCGAGCCGGGCACCTGCAAGGACATCCCGCTGATGATGGCCAGCCCGCACACCCTGGTCGAGGGCGTGATCATCAGCAGCTACGCCATCCGCGCGAACAAGGCGTTCATCTACATCCGCGGCGAGGTGCTCCACGTGATCCGCCGCGTGCAGCGCGCGGTCGAGGAGGCCTATGCCGCCGGCCATCTCGGCAGGGACATCCACGGCTCGGGCTTCGACCTCGACGTCGTGGTCCACGCGGGTGCGGGTGCCTACATCTGCGGCGAGGAGACCGCGCTGCTCGAGGGTCTCGAGGGCCGCCGCGGCCAGCCGCGGCTGCGCCCGCCGTTCCCCGCGGTCGCCGGCCTCTACGCCAGCCCGACGGTCATCAACAACGTCGAGTCGATCGCGTCGGTGCCGAGCATCATCGAGCACGGCCACGGCTGGTTCGCCTCGATGGGCACCGAGAAGTCCAAGGGCTTCGGCATCTTCTCGCTCTCCGGCCACGTGCGGCGGCCCGGCCAGTACGAGGCGCCGCTCGGCATCACGCTGCGCACGCTGATCGACCTGGCCGGCGGCGTCCGCGAGGGCCACGAGCTCAAGTTCTGGACACCCGGCGGCTCCAGCACGCCGCTGCTCACGGCCGAGCACCTCGACGTACCCCTCGACTTCGAGGGCGTCGGCGCCGCGGGCTCGATGCTCGGCACCCGCGCGCTGCAGATCTTCGACGACACCGTCTGCGTGGTGCGCGCCGTGCTGCGGTGGACGGAGTTCTACAAGCACGAGTCCTGCGGCAAGTGCACGCCGTGCCGCGAGGGCACCTGGTGGCTCGTGCAGGTGCTGTCCGCGCTGGAGAGGGGGCAGGGCAGCGAGGCCGACCTCGACCTGCTGCTCGACCAGTGCGACAACATCCTCGGCCGCTCCTTCTGCGCGCTCGCCGACGGCGCGACCAGTCCGATCGTGAGCTCGATCCAGTACTTCCGCGACGAGTACGTCGCGCACCTCGCCCAGGGCGGCTGCCCGTTCGACCCGGCCGCCTCGACCCTGTTCGCACCGGAGGGGGCACCCGCATGACGCAGACACCCGAGAAGGTGGACACCGTCAGCCTCACCATCGACGGCGTCCAGGTCAGCGTCCCCAAGGACACCCTGGTGATCCGCGCGGCCGAGCAGGTCGGCGTGCAGATCCCGCGGTTCTGCGACCACCCGCTGCTCGCGCCGGTCGGCGCCTGCCGCCAGTGCCTGGTCGAGGTCCCCGACGCCGGCAACGGCCGCGGCTTCCCCAAGCCGCAGGCCTCCTGCACGCTGCCGGTCGCCGAGGGCATGGTCGTCAACACCCAGGCCACCAGCCCGGTCGCGGACAAGGCGCAGCAGGGGATCATGGAGTTCCTGCTGGTCAACCACCCGCTGGACTGCCCGGTCTGCGACAAGGGCGGCGAGTGCCCGCTGCAGAACCAGGCGATGAGCAACGGCCGCGGCGAGACCCGCTTCGAGGGCGTCAAGCGCACCTACCCCAAGCCGATCAACATCTCCGCGCAGGTGCTGCTCGACCGCGAGCGCTGCGTGCTCTGCGCTCGCTGCACCCGCTTCTCCGAGCAGATCGCCGGCGACCCGTTCATCGCGCTGGTCGAGCGTGGCGCGCTCCAGCAGGTCGGCATCTACGAGCGCGAGCCGTTCGACTCCTACTTCTCCGGCAACACGATCCAGATCTGCCCGGTGGGCGCGCTGACCAGCGCCGACTACCGCTTCCGCTCCCGCCCGTTCGACCTGGTCTCCACGCCGGGCGTCGCCGAGCACGACGCCTGCGGCTCGGCGATCCGCGTCGACCACCGGCGGGGCAAGGTGATGCGCCGCCTGGCCGGCAACGACCCCGAGGTCAACGAGGAGTGGATCACCGACAAGGACCGGTTCGCCTTCCACTACGCGACCGAGGCCGACCGGCTCTCCTACCCGCGGGTGCGCGACCGCGTGGAAGACGGGGGAGACGGCGAGCTGCGGCCCGCGTCCTGGCCCGAGGCCTTCGCCGTGGCGGCCCGCGGCCTGCAGGCCGCGGGCGCCACCGGCGTACTCACCGGCGGCCGGCTGACCGCCGAGGACGCCTACGCCTACAGCACGTTCGCCCGGGTCGCGCTCGGCACCAACGACATCGACTTCCGCGCCCGCCCGCACTCCGCCGAGGAGGCGTCGTTCCTCGCGAGCGAGGTCGTGCTGCGAAACGACGTCTCGTACGCCGACCTCGAGTCGGCCACCACCGTCGTGCTCGCCGGGCTCGAGCCCGAGGACGAGGCCGGCATGGTCTTCCTGCGGCTGCGCAAGGCCGCCGGCTCCACCCGGCCGGGGGGAGGCACCCGCGTCGTCTCCGTCGCGCCGTACGCCTCGCGCGGTCTGGAGAAGATGCGCGGCACGCTCATCGCGACCGCGCCCGGCGACGAGCCGGCCGCGATCGACGGGCTGATCGACCAGGGCGTCGACCAGCACGCCGTGATCCTCGTCGGCGAGCGCCTCGCCACCGTGCCCGGTGCGCTGAGCGCCGCCGCGAGCCTGGCCGCGAAGACGGGCGCCCGGCTGGCCTGGGTGCCGCGCCGGGCCGGCGACCGCGGCGCGGTCGAGGCCGGCTGCCTGCCGAACCTGCTGCCCGGAGGCCGCCCGGTCGCCGACGCCCGGGCCCGCGTCGACGCCGCCACCGCCTGGGGCGTCGAGCACCTGCCCGACGCGGCCGGACGCGACGGCGACGCGATCGTCGCCGCGCTCGCCGACGGCGCCCTCGGCGGGCTCGTCGTCGGCGGCGTCGACCCCGACGACACGACCGACCCGGCGGCCACCCGCGCGGCGATCGACGCGGCGTCGTTCGTCGTCGCGCTCGAGGTCCGCGAGACCGACGTGACCCGCGCCGCCGACGTGGTGTTCCCGGTCGCGCCGGTCGCCGACAAGGCCGGCACGTTCGTCACCTGGGAGGGCCGCCCGCGGCCGTTCGAGGCGGTGTTCTCCAGCGCGAGCTCGCTGCCCGACCTGCGCATCCTCGCCGGCATCGCCGAGGAGCTGAGCTCGATGGGGACGGGGCACCCGCTGGGCTTCCGCACCGTCGCCGAGGTCCGCGCCCAGATGGAGGAGATGGGCCCGTGGGACGGCGACCGCGCCGCGCACACCGCCGTCGCCGCGGGCTCGACGGTCTCGACCACCGGGGGGTTCGCGCTCGCGACGTGGAAGCTGATGGTCGACAACGGCTCGATGCAGGACGGCGACAAGGCCTACCGCGCCACCGGTCGTACGCCGGTCGCGCGGTTGAGCCGGGCGGTGTACGACGCGCACGGCCCGACCGTCACCCTGACCGGTGACCGCGGCTCGGTGACGCTGCCCGCGGAGCCGGCGGACCTCGCCGACGACGTGGTGTGGGTGCCGGCCAACTCGTTCGGCAACGGCGTGCTCGCGGACCTCGCCTCGCCGGGCAGTCGCGTGCAGGTCACGAAGGGAGCCGACCGGTGAACACCCTGCTGATCCCGATGGCCGACGACCTGTCCGAGTTCGGGCAGGACAGCTGGTGGGTCGTCATCGTCAAGGCCGTGCTGATCTTCCTGATCCTCGTGCTGCTCACGCTGTTCAACATCTGGCTGGAGCGCCGCGTCGTCGCGCGGATGCAGCACCGCATCGGCCCCAACGTCCACGGCCCGTTCGGCCTGCTCCAGTCGCTCGCCGACGGCGTGAAGCTCGCGCTCAAAGAGGACATCGTCCCCAAGGCCGCCGACAAGGTGGTCTTCGTGATCGCCCCCGTCATCTCGGCCACCGCGGCGTTCGTGACGTTCGCGGTGATCCCCTTCGGCCCGGTGGTGACGATCCCGTTCACCGACACCGAGACCCCGCTCCAGCTCACCGACATGCCGGTCGCCGTGCTGTTCGTGCTGGCGATCGCGTCGATCGGCATCTACGGCATCGTGCTCGGCGGCTGGTCCAGCGGCTCGACGTACTCCCTGCTCGGCGGCCTGCGCTCGAGCGCCCAGATGATCTCCTACGAGGTCGCGATGGGCCTCGCGCTGGTCGCGGTGTTCCTCTACGCCGGCTCGATGTCGACCTCCGAGATCGTGGCCGCCCAGGACGACCTGTGGTTCGGCCTGATCCTGGTGCCGTCCTTCGTCATCTACGTGATCTCGATGGTCGGCGAGACCAACCGCGCGCCGTTCGACCTCCCGGAGGCCGAGGGCGAGCTGGTCGGCGGCTTCCACACCGAGTACAGCTCGCTGAAGTTCGCGCTGTTCTTCCTCGCCGAGTACATCAACATGGCGACGGTGTCCGCGCTCGCGACCACGCTGTTCCTGGGCGGGTGGGCCGCGCCGTTCTGGATCGACGAGGTCTGGGCGGGCGCCAACCAGGGCTACTGGCCGGTGCTGTGGTTCCTCGGCAAGGTGATGTTCTTCGTCTTCATCTTCATCTGGCTGCGCGGCTCGCTGCCGCGGCTGCGCTACGACCAGTTCATGGCGTTCGGCTGGAAGCGGCTGATCCCGATCTCCCTGGTCTGGATCGTCGCGGTCGCCACGATCCGCTCGGTCACGCTCGACGGCGGCATCGACCGGCAGTACCTCCTGATCGGCGTCGGCGCGCTCGCGCTGATCTTCCTGGTGCTGTTCTTCGTCGGCGACAAGGCCGCCGAGGAGGAGGCCGCCCCCGAGGCCGCGCCGGCCACCGGCGGCTTCCCGGTCCCGCCGATGCCGGCCGGCGGCGCCGTCCGCGGTGCGGCCCAGCCGCTGACCTTCACCTCGAGCTCCACCGTCACGGGAGGGGACGCCTGATGGCCGACGAGCAGTCCAAGAGTCTCAAGGCGCAGTTCTGGGACCCGGTCGCCGGGTTCGGGGTGACCTTCCGGACCATGTTCAAGAAGGTCGTCACCGAGCAGTACCCCTTCGAGAAGATGCCGACGGCGCCACGCTTCCACGGCCGGCACCAGCTCAACCGCTGGCCCGACGGCCTCGAGAAGTGCGTGGGCTGCGAGCTCTGCGCCTGGGCCTGCCCGGCCGACGCGATCTACGTCGAGGGCGCGTCGAACAGCGACGATCCCGACGGGGAGGGGCGCTTCAGCCCCGGTGAGCGCTACGGCCGCGTCTACCAGATCAACTACCTGCGCTGCATCCTGTGCGGCCTGTGCATCGAGGCCTGCCCGACCCGGGCGCTCACGATGACCAACGAGTACGAGCTGGCCGACACCAACCGCGCGGACCTGATCTACGAGAAGCAGGACCTGCTCGCCCCGCTGCTGCCGGGCATGGAGCAGCCGCCGCACCCGATGCGGCTCGGCGACGACGAGGGCGCCTACTACCGCGGCGAGTACTCCGCGCCGGCGCCGGTGGTCGAGCCGGTCGAGACCCGGGGAGGCGAGAGCCGGTGATCGAGTTCTGGATCCTCGCCCCGATCATGGTGCTCGCCGCACTGGGCATCCTGTTCGTCCGCAAGGCCGTGCACGCCGCGCTGCTGCTGGCGGTCGTGATGATCAACCTCGCGTTCCTCTACGCGGGCCTCGACGCGCCGTTCCTGTTCGCGGTGCAGATCATCGTCTACACCGGCGCGATCCTGATGCTGTTCCTGTTCGTGCTGATGCTCGTCGGCGTCGACGCCTCCGACTCGACGGTCGAGACGATCCGCGGCCAGCGCGCGACGGCGATGGTCGGCGGCCTGCTGCTCGGCCTGGTGCTCGTCGCCGGCCTCGGCCAGATCTCGCTCGGCGCCGCGGTCGGGCTCGACGACGCGAACGACGGCGGCAACGTCCAGGCGCTCGCGAACATCCTGTTCTCGCGCTACGTCTTCGCCTTCGAGATCACCAGCGTCCTGCTCATCACGGCGGCCGTCGGGGCCATGGTCCTCGCCCACCGCGAGCGGCTGACGCCCAAGGCCGGCCAGGCCGAGCAGGCCGCCCAGCGCGTGCGCGACTACGCCGAGAAGGGCACCCACCTCGGCCCGCTGCCGCCACCGGGCGTCTACGCCCGCCACAACGCGGTCGACACGCCCGCGCTGCTCCCGGACGGTACGGCGGCGGAGTCCTCGGTCTCCCGCGTGCTCGCCGCCCGCGGCACCGTGCGCTCGGGGCCGGCGATGGCCGAGGACGTCGACGAGATCGAGGCCCAGCTCGGCGGCTCGACGCACGCCGGCCGCGAGGGCGCCGTCCCCGCGTCCACCGTCGAGGAGACGCCCGCCACCGGGGGTGACGACCACCGATGAACATCACCGCGTACGTCGTCCTCTCGGCGATCCTCTTCACGATCGGCTGCGTCGGCGTCCTGACCCGCCGCAACGCGATCGTCGTGTTCATGTGCGTCGAGCTGATGCTCAACGCCACGAACCTCGCGCTGGTCGCGTTCGCCAAGCAGCACGGCAACCTCGACGGCCAGGTCGCCGCCTTCTTCGTGATGGTGGTGGCCGCGGCCGAGGTCGTGATCGGGCTCGCGATCATCATGACCATCTTCCGGACCCGTCGCTCGGCCTCGGTCGACGACGCCAGCCTCCTCAAGTACTAGGAGATCGCGTCGATGTATGCGTTCGAAGAGGGCGCCATCCCGGTGGTCGACCCCACGTCGGCCGACGGGGTGTTCTCCCTGCTCTGGCTGGTGATCGCGCTGCCGCTCGCGGGTGCGGCGATCCTGCTGATCGGCGGCAGGTACACCGACAGGTGGGGCCACCTGCTCGGCACCGCCCTGCCGATCGGCTCGTTCGCGATCTCGCTGGCGATGTTCGTCTCGCTGCTCGGCCGCGACGAGGGCGACCGGCAGGTCGTCCAGGAGCTCTACACCTGGTTCCAGACCGGCCGCCTCGACGTCGGCATGGACCTGCTCTACGACCCGCTGTCGGCGCTGTTCCTGCTGCTGATCACCGGCGTCGGGTCGCTGATCCACGTCTACTCGATCGGCTACATGGCACACGACCCGAGACGCCGCCGGTTCTTCGGCTACCTCAACCTGTTCGTCGCGGCGATGCTGATGCTGGTGCTGTCCGAGAACTACCTCGGCCTGTTCCTCGGCTGGGAGGGCGTCGGCCTGGCGTCGTACCTGCTGATCAGCTTCTGGCAGCACAAGCCCTCCGCGGCCGCGGCCGGCAAGAAGGCGTTCGTGATCAACCGGGTGGGCGACATGGGCCTCTCGCTGGCGATCATGATGCTCTTCGTGCTGTTCGGGTCGACCAGCTTCTCGACCATCAGTGCCGCCGCCGGCAACGCGTCGGAGACGCAGCTGACCGTCCTCGGCCTGCTGCTCCTGCTCGGCGCCTGCGGCAAGTCGGCGCAGTTCCCGCTGCAGGCCTGGCTCCTGGACGCGATGGAGGGCCCGACCCCGGTGTCGGCGCTGATCCACGCGGCGACGATGGTGACCGCCGGCGTCTACCTGATCGTCCGGTCCAACTTCATCTTCGAGCTCGCGCCGGACGCCCAGACCGTCGTGGTCGTCATCGCGGTCATCTCGCTGCTGTGGGGCGCGATCATCGGCTGCGCCAAGGACGACATCAAGAAGGCGCTCGCCGGCTCCACGATGAGCCAGATCGGCTACATGATGCTCGGCGCGGGCCTGGGCGTCGCGGGCTACGCGTTCGCGATCTTCCACCTGCTCACCCACGGCTTCTTCAAGGCCAACATGTTCCTCGGCGCCGGCTCGGTCATGCACGGCATGGACGACGACGTCGACATGCGCCACTACGGCGGGCTGCGCAGGCTGATGCCGGTCACGTTCCTGACCTTCGCGATGGGCTACCTCGCGATCATCGGCTTCCCGGGCTTCTCCGGCTTCTGGTCCAAGGACAAGATCATCGAGGTCGCCCTCGTCCAGAGCTGGCCGGTCGGCCTGCTCGCGCTGCTCGGCGCCGGCATCACCGGCTTCTACATGACCCGGATGATGCTGATGACGTTCTTCACCGACCAGCGCTGGGAGGAGGACGTCCATCCGCACGAGTCCCCCTCGGTGATGACGGTCCCGCTGGTCGTGCTCGCCGCGCTGTCGGTGCTCGGCGGCGTGATGGTGCTCGGCGACTGGATCGTCGAGTTCCTGACGCCCGTCGTCGGCACGCCGCCGCACGAGACCCCGCCGATCCCGCCGCTCGCGATCACCTCGATCGTGGTCCTGGTCGTCGCCGCCGGCGTCGCCACCGCGTGGCTCCTCGTCGGCAGGCGGGAGGTGCCGCGGACCGCCCCGCAGGACGTCTCGTTCGCGACCCGCGCCGCGCGCGAGGAGCTCTACGGCAACCGGATCAACGACGCCCTGGTGGTCGACCCGAGCCGGCACCTCACCACCGCGCTGCTCGCCACCGACAGGTACGCCGTCGACGGCGTCCTCACCGGCGGCCCGGTCGCCCTCGGGGGGCTCGCCGGCTTCGCGCGACGCGCGCAGAACGGCTTCGTCCGCTCCTACGCACTCTCCCTCCTCGTCGGCGCCCTGATCGTCCTCGCGGCCCTCCTGGCGGTGGCCGTCTCATGATCCACCCCATTCGAATGCTCGCTTCGCTCCGCCTTGAACGGGGACCCCGGAAATGAACGACCTCCCCTGGCTCACCGTCCTGGTCGCCGTGCCGCTCGTCGGCGCGGTCGTGACGGCGCTCCTCGGCCGCGGCCGCGGCGACGCCGTCCTGCCCAAGCAGGTCGCGCTCGGCGTCTCGCTGCTGACCCTGCTGGTCGGCATCGCCATCGCGCTGCAGTACGACAACGGCGGGGGGATGCAGCTCACCGAGACCTACGACTGGATCTCGGCGTTCGGCATCCACTACGCCCTCGGCGTCGACGGCCTCGGCCTGCTGATGATCCTGCTCACGGTCGTGCTCGTCCCGATCGTGATCGTGGCGTCCTGGCACGAGGGCGACGGCCGCAGCCCGGCGAGCTTCTTCGCGTGGGCGCTCGCGCTCGAGGCGTTCGCGCTCGCGGTCTTCCTCGCCACCGACGTCTTCTTGTTCTACGTGGTGTTCGAGGCGACGCTGATCCCGGCGTACTTCCTCATCGGCCGCTACGGCCGCGAGGGCCGCGCCCACGCCGCGGTGAAGTTCCTCATGTACCAGCTCGCCGGCGGCCTGGTGCTGCTCGCCGCGGTGATCGGGCTCTACGTCGTCTCGGCCGACGCCGGCAGCCCGTCGTACCTCATCGGCGACCTGCAGCAGCTCGACCTCGGCACGAACGCCGAGCGCTGGCTGTTCGTCGGCTTCATGGTCGCCTTCGCGGTCAAGGCGCCGCTGTTCCCGCTGCACACCTGGCTGGCCGACACGACCGAGAAGGCCACGCCCGGCACCAGCGTGCTGCTGGTCTGCGTGCTCGACAAGATCGGCACCTTCGGCATGCTGCGGTTCTGCCTCGGGCTCTTCCCGAACGCCTCGCAGTGGGCGACGCCGGTGGTCGTCGTGCTCGCGCTGATCTCGATCGTGTACGGCGCGTTCCTCGCGATCGGCCAGGACGACATCCTGCGCCTGATCGGCCTGACCTCGCTCAGCCACTTCGGCTTCATCACGCTCGGCATCTTCGCGCTGACCAGCCAGGGCGCCTCCGGCTCGATCCTCTACATGGTCAACCACGGCGTCGGCACCGCCGCGCTGTTCCTCATCGCGGGCTACCTGATCAAACGCAAGGGCACCTCGCTGATCAGCCGGATCACCGGCGTCGAGAGCCGCGCGCCCGTCCTGGCCGGGCTGTTCCTCGTCGCCGGCCTGGCCACCCTCGGCCTGCCCGGCCTGAGCCAGTTCGTGTCCGAGATCCTGGTGATGATCGCCGCGTTCGACTACCACTGGTGGGTCGGCGTCGTCGCCGTCACCGGCATCGTGCTGGCCGCGGTCTACGTGCTGTGGCTCTACCAGCGCACGATGACCGGGCCGCCGGTGCCCACCGACGAGGGGATGACGGACCTCAATCGGCGCGAGCTGGCCGCCGTCGTACCCCTGATGGTCGCGCTGGTGGTCTTCGGCCTCTACCCGATGCCGCTGCTGGACGCCGCGAACCCGTACGTCGACACGGTCCTCGCGCGCGTCGGCGTCTCCGACGACGCGCCGAGCGTCCCCGCCGCCGACACCGCCGAGGAGGGCAACTGATGGACTTCGTGAAGCCCACCATCGAGTACGGCCAGCTGCTGCCGCTGCTCCTGGTCCTCGGTGTCGCCTGCGCCGGCGTGCTCGTCGAGGCGTTCGTGCCGCGGTCGCTGCGGTTCCGGGTGCAGACGATCCTCGCCGGCGCCGGCCTGGTGGCCGCGCTCGCGGCCACGGTCTGGCTCGCCACCGACCTCGGCTCCGTCGGCGACGGTGCCGCCAGGGGCGGCATCAGGATGGAGGGCACGATCACCGTCGACGGCCCGACGGTCTTCCTCTGGGGCATCGTGCTGGTCTTCGCGCTCGGCGGCGCGCTGCTCTTCGCCGAGCGCAGGCTCGAGGGCGGCGTGACCGCCTTCGCCGGCCAGGCGGCCGCGCTGCCCGGCACCGAGGCCGAGCGCCAGGCCTCGACCCGCGGCCTCGAGCACACCGAGGTCTTCCCGCTGATGATGTTCGCGGTCGGCGGCATGATGCTGTTCCCCGCCGCGAACGACCTCCTCACGCTCTTCGTCGGGCTCGAGGTGCTCTCGCTGCCGCTGTACCTGCTGTGCGGCCTGGCCCGCCGGCGCCGGCTGCTCAGCCAGGAGGCGGCGCTCAAGTACTTCCTGCTCGGCGCCTTCTCCTCCGGCTTCTTCGCCTACGGCGTCGCGCTGGTCTACGGCTTCGCCGGCTCCATGGGGTACGCCGAGATCAACGAGGCCACCCGCAACGACGACGGCAACCAGACCCTGCTGCTGATCGGCCTGGGCATGCTCGCCGTCGGCCTGCTGTTCAAGGTCGGCGCCGCGCCGTTCCACGCCTGGACCCCCGACGTCTACCAGGGCGCCCCGACCGCGGTCACGGCGTTCATGGCGGCCGGCACCAAGATCGCCGCGTTCGGTGCGATGCTGCGCATCTTCTACGTGGCGTTCGGCTCCGAGCGCTGGTCGTGGCAGCCGATGCTCTGGATCGTCGCGATCCTGACGATGGTCGTGGGCGCCGTACTCGCCGTCGTGCAGACCGACATGAAGCGGATGCTCGCCTACTCCTCGATCGCGCACACCGGCTTCCTGCTCACCGGCGTCCTCGGCGTCCAGCAGGCCTCGGAGCTGTCCGACGGCCAGGTCACCTCGCTGCAGGCGGTGCTGTTCTACCTGACCACGTACGGCTTCGCGACGATCGGCGCGTTCGCGGTCGTCACCCTGGTCCGCGACTCCAGCGGCGAGGCCACCGGCTTCGCCCGCTGGCACGGGCTCGGCCGCCGTTCGCCCCTGGTCGCCGGCCTGTTCGCGTTCTTCCTGCTCTCGATGGCCGGCATCCCGCTGACCGCGGGCTTCGTCGGGAAGTGGGCGGTCTTCGCGGTCGCGCTCTCCGCGGGCGCGTGGCCGGTGGTGGTCGCGGCGATCGCGTGCAGCATCGTGGCGGTGTTCTTCTACGTCCGGGTGATCGTGCTGATGTTCTTCGTCGACGACGCGACTCCGGCCGGCGAGGTCGCGACCGTCACGAAGCCGTCGGCGCTGACCTCTGCGACCATCCTGGTCGGGGCGGCGGCGACCCTGGTCCTGGGCATCGTGCCCGGCCCGGTTCTCGACCTCGCGGCGAATGCGGGACAATTCGTCAGGTGACCACCCGTACCGCCGGCCTGGCCCTCCCCGTCACCGACGAGGCGCTGGCCTCGCGACTCCGCGAGCGGCTGGCGGTGGTGGAGGAGGCGCTGGCCGGCCACGTGGTCAGCCGGGCGGGCTTCGTCACCGAGACCGCGAGCCACCTGATGGCCGCCGGCGGCAAGCGGTTCCGGCCGCTGCTGGTGCTGCTGGCGGCCGAGACCGGCGACCGCGCGGACTCCGAGGACGTGATCACGGCCGCGTGCGTGGTCGAGCTGACCCACCTCGCCTCGCTCTACCACGACGACGTCATGGACGAGGCCGAGCTGCGCCGTGGTGCCGATGCGGCGCATTTGCGCTGGGGCAACCACGTCGCGATCCTCACCGGCGACTGGCTGTTCTCCCGCTCCTCCGAGCTCACCGCGCGGCTCGGCGCCGACGCGGTCCGCATCCAGGCCGAGACGTTCACCCGGCTGGTCGAGGGGCAGATCCTCGAGACCGTCGCGCCCGGTCCCGGCGAGGACCCGATCGCGCACCACCTCGAGGTCGTCGCCGGCAAGACCGGCTCGTTGATCGCCACCTCCGCCCGCTACGGCGCCCGCTTCGGCGGCGCCTCGCGGGAGGTCGAGGAGGCGCTCACGGCGTACGGCGAGATCGTCGGCTCGGCCTTCCAGCTCAGCGACGACATCCTCGACGTCGCCTCCGACGCGGGCGAGTCCGGCAAGACCCCCGGCACCGACCTCCGCGAGGGCGTCCCGACGCTGCCGGTGCTGATGGCCCGGGCCGCCGGCGACCCCGCCGACGCGCGCCTGATCGAGCTGCTCGACGGCGACCTCGCCGACGACGACCGCCACGCCGAGGCCCTCGACCTGCTCCGCAAGCACCCCGCGCTGGACGAGGCCCGCGCCTACGTCGTCGCGCAGGCCCAGGAGGCCAAGGCCAGGCTCGCCGTCGTCCCCCCCGGGCCGGTCCGCGACGCCCTCGAGGCGTTCGCCGACATCGTCGCCGTCCGCTCCAGCTGACCGGGTCGTCCGCCTCTCGCGGGTTGATACGCCGCCCACAGGCGGACGACCCGATCACCGAGGGACGTACTACGCGGCGGACGCCTCGACGGCGAGCCGGAGTTGCCGGCGACGGTGGTTGACCGCCTCGACGGTGAAGATGGCCAGCGCGATCCACACCAGCACGAAGCCGACCCAGCGGCCGGCCGGCATGTCCTCGCGGAACCACAGCACGCCGAGGACGAACTGCAGGACCGGAGCCAGGTACTGCAGCAGGCCGAGCGTCACCATCGAGACCCGGGTCGCGGCCACGCCGAAGCAGATCAGCGGGACCGCGGTGATGACACCGGTGGCCACGAACAGCAGCGCGGGCCCGGTGCCCCGGTCGGTGAAGCTCGACCCGCCGGTCGCCCCGAGCCAGAGCAGGTACGCCGCCGCGAGGGGTGCGATGACGGCCGTCTCGTAGGCCAGCGACTCGGTGGCGCCGACGTTCGCGGTCTTCTTGCACAGGCCGTAGCTGCCGAAGGAGAAGGCGAGCACGAGGGCGACCCAGGGCAGCCGGCCGTAGTCGACGGTCAGCACGACCACCGCGCCGGCCGCGAGGCCGAGAGCGGCCCACTGCAGCGGCCGCAGCCGCTCGCCGAGGACGAGGACGCCCATCAGCACGGTCACCAGCGGGTTGATGAAGTAGCCGAGCGACGTCTCGACCACGCGGCCGTTGTTGACGCCCCAGATGTAGGTCAGCCAGTTGACCGTGATCACCGCGGCCGCGGTCGTCAGCAGGATCCGCACCCGCCGGTCGTCCCAGATGGCGCGCAGCCGGCGAGTGCGCCGGAGCGCCACGACGACGATCGCCATGGTGATCGACGACCACAGGATCCGGTGGGCGAGGATCTCGCCGGCGCCGGCGGGCGCGAGCAGCGGCCAGTACAGGGGGAGGAGCCCCCACAGGACGTACGCCGCGACGCCGAAGGCGAATCCCCGACGCGCTTCTGGCACCGCGCCAGAATAGGGGTCCAGGTCTTCACCGCACGACTCGGTTTCGACACGCCGGTCGCGACCTCGTTCCTCGGTCGCGCGGCTCGCCCAACCACCGCCAGCGGATCCGCTGGCGCGTCTCCGCTCAGTCGACGGTCCAGGTGTCGCCGCTGTTGATGAGGGCGGCGAGGCGGTCGGTGGGGTCTGTGGGGGTGGTGTTGTGGGCGGTGGCGATCTGGGCGCGGGCCTGGTCGTCGTAGGTGGGGCGCTGGACCTGGCGGAAGATGCCGATGGGCGCCTGGTGGAGGTAGTCGGCGGCGGTGAGCCGGGAGATCGCGAACGCCGTGGTCGGGTCGGGGTTGTGGGCGTTGTGGACGAGGATCGCGTCCTCGCCGACGTCGGCCACGAGCACGACCTTGACGCCGCCGGTCTCGCTGTCGCGGACGAGCCCCTTGGCGCCCTCCCCGGAATCGTCGGGGGCGCCGAAGCGGATCGGCTCGCCGTGGACCAGCGGGATGATCGCGTCGGCCTTGGTGTCGTTGGACTTGATCGCGTCGAAGGCGCCGTCGTTGAAGATGGGGCAGTTCTGGTAGATCTCCACGAGCGAGGTGCCGCGGTGCGCGGCGGCCGCGGACAGCACGGCGGTGAGGTGCTTGCGGTCGGAGTCGATGGTGCGGGCCACGAAGGTGCCCTCGGCGCCGAGCGCGAGGGAGACGGGGTTGAACGGGTGGTCCAGGGAGCCGAGGGGGGTGGACTTGGTGACCTTGCCGACCTCGCTGGTGGGGGAGTACTGGCCCTTGGTGAGGCCGTAGATCCGGTTGTTGAACAGCAGGATGGTCATGTTCACGTTGCGGCGCAGTGCGTGGATGAGGTGGTTGCCGCCGATGGAGAGCGCGTCGCCGTCGCCGGTGACCACCCAGACCGAGAGGTCGGAGCGGGCGGTGGCGATGCCGGTCGCGATCGACGGCGCGCGGCCGTGGATGGAGTGCATGCCGTAGGTGTCGAGGTAGTAGGGGAACCGGCTGGAGCAGCCGATCCCACTCACGAAGACGATGTTCTCCCGGCGCAGCCCGAGGTCGGGCAGGAACCCCTGGACGGCCTTGAGTACGGCGTAGTCGCCGCACCCGGGGCACCAGCGGACCTCCTGGTCGGAGGTGAAGTCCTTGCCGGTCTGTGGCTGGTCGCCCTCGTCCACGCGGGGGACGAGCTCGACGCCGGAGCGGAGCCCGGGCAGGCCGAGATCGGTGGTGCTCACTGCAGTGCCTCCTCGGCAGGGGTGGTGAGGTCGGTCTGCATCTGTTCGGGGGAGATGCCCTCGGCCTCGGCGACCAGGCCGCCGATGGCCTCGGCGAGGTCGGCGGCCTTGAGCGGCAGGCCGCGGACCTGGTTGTAGCCGACCGCGTCGACGAGGTACCTGCCGCGCAGCAGCAGGGAGAGCTGGCCGAGGTTCATCTCGGGCACCAGCACCTTGTCGTAGCGGGACAGGATCTCGCCGAGGTCCTTCGGGAACGGGTTGAGGTGGCGCAGGTGGACCTGCGCGACCCGGTGGCCGGCCCGGCGGACCCGGCGCACGCCGGCGCCGATCGGGCCGTACGTCGAGCCCCACCCGACGACCAGCACCTTCGCCGTACCGGACGGATCGTCGACGGTCAGCGGCGGCAGCGACTCCGCGATCCGGTCCACCTTGGCCTGCCGGGTGCGGACCATGAAGTCGTGGTTGGCCGGGTCGTAGGAGATGTTGCCGGTGATGTCGGCCTTCTCCAGGCCCCCGATCCGGTGCTCCAGCCCGGCCACGCCCGGCGGAGCCCACGGCCGCGCCAGCGTCTCGGGGTCGCGCGCGTACGGCTGGAACGCCTCCCCGTCCGCCCCGTTCTGGTTGAGCGGCTGGGCGAAGTCGGGGTCGATCCTCGGGAGGTCGGCGGACCCTGTCGAGACGTCGGGGATCCGCCAGGGCTCGGAGCCGTTGGCGAGGTAGCCGTCGGAGAGCAGCATGACCGGGGTGCGGTAGGTGACCGCGATCCGGGCCGCCTCCAAGGCGGCGTCGAAGCAGTCGCCGGGGGACTGGGGCGCGAGGATCGGGACGGGTGCCTCGCCGTTGCGGCCGTACATCGCCTGCAGCAGGTCGGCCTGCTCGGTCTTGGTCGGCAGGCCGGTCGAGGGGCCGCCGCGCTGCACGTCGACCACGACCAGCGGGAGCTCGGTCATCACGGCCAGCCCGATCGCCTCGGACTTCAGCGCGATCCCCGGACCCGAGGTGGTCGTCACCCCGAGGGATCCGGCGAAGGAGGCGCCGATCGCGGCGCCCACACCGGCGATCTCGTCCTCGGCCTGGAACGTGGTCACCCCGAACGCCTTGTGCTTGGACAGCTCGTGGAGGATGTCGGAGGCCGGGGTGATCGGGTAGGAGCCCAGGAACACCGGCAGCCCGGACCGCACCCCGCCGGCGATCAGGCCGTAGGCGAGCGCCAGGTTGCCGGTGATGTTGCGGTAGGTCCCCGGCGCCATCGGCGCCGGCTTGACCTCGTACTGGACCGCGAACGTCTCGGTGGTCTCCCCGAAGTTCCAGCCCGCCTGGAACGCCGTGACGTTGGCGTCGCGGATCTCGGGGACCTTCGCGAACCGCCGCTCCAAGAACGCCACCGTCGGGTCGGTGGGTCGCCCGTACATCCACGACAGCAGGCCGAGCGCGAACATGTTCTTCGCCCGGGCCGCGTCCTTGCGCGAGAGCCCGAACTCCTTGACCGCCGCCACCGTCATCCCGGTCAGGTCGACCGGCTGCACGTTGAACTCGCCCAGCGGGTCGTTCGCGTCGCCGAGAGTGTCGAGCGGGTTGGCGTCGTACCCGGCCTTGTCGAGGTTGCGCTTGGTGAAGTCGTGGGTGTCGAGGATGACCGTCGCACCCTTGGGCAGGTCGCCCAGATTCGCCTTGAGCGCCGCCGGGTTCATCGCCACCAGCACGTCCGGCGCATCCCCCGCGGTCAAGATGTCGTGGTCGGCGAAGTGCACCTGGAACGACGAGACCCCCGGCAGCGTGCCCTGCGGCGCCCGGATCTCGGCCGGGAAGTTCGGCAGCGTCACCAGATCATTGCCGAACACCGCCGACTCCTGCGTGAACCGATCGCCGGTCAACTGCATCCCATCACCGGAGTCACCCGCGAACCGGATCACCACCCGATCCAGCTGCTTGACCTGCTTGCCCTGCTCGTTCACCACGGCCTCGCGCCCACTCCCTCGTCGTGCTCGTCGTGCCACCGGTCGCGACCGGTCCCGGTACGTCGCCGCCGATCGTACTCGCGGTACGGCGGAGGGACTTGTTCCACCCGCGAGCGGGGTCCTGGTCACGGCCTCTCACGATAGTCCGATGCCCGGCCGCACCGGAGCCGTCTCTGACTGCGGATGGCTGAGTCGCACCCACGGCCTGCGTGTCGCCAGGCCCCCGAGTGGCTCCGCCGATTAAATGCAGTAATCTGATTGTCATTAGACAAAAAGTCCACAGTGGTGGGCCGGAAGGGGACGATGATGAAGACTGCGACCAGGGTCGTGTCGGCAGCGGCCGCCGGAGTGCTGGCCCTGGCCGGATGCTCGAGCTCGAGCGGCTCGGACGGCGGCGAGACGATCAACCTGAGTGCCTTCTCGGTCATGGAGGCGGCCAACGAGCCCGTCTTCAAGGACTTCGAGAGCACCGACGCCGGCGACGGCGTCCAGTTCGAGCCGTCGTACGGCGCCTCGGGTGACCAGAGCCGCGCCGTCGTGGCCGGGTCGCCGGCCGACGTCGTGCACTACTCCCTGGAGACCGACGTGACCCGCCTCGTGGACGAGGGCCTGGTCGCCGAGGACTGGAGGGACAACCCGACCAAGGGCATCGCCACCTCCTCGGTGGTGGTCTTCGTGGTCCGCGCCGGCAACCCCGAGGGCATCCGGACCTGGGACGACCTGGTGAAGCCCGGCGTCGAGATCATCACGCCCAACCCGGGCTCCTCCGGCTCGGCGCGCTGGAACATCCTGGCGGCCTGGGCCTACGCCACCCGCGGCACCGACGACGAGGCGGCGGGCAAGGCGTTCTTGACCAAGCTGCTGCAGAACACCATCGCGCTGCCCGCCAGTGGCCGTGAGGCGACGACCGCGTTCACCGACGGCAGCGGCGACGTCCTGCTGTCCTACGAGAACGAGGCGATCCTCGCCAGGCAGAGCGGCGCGGACGTCGACTACGTCGTCCCGCCGCAGACGCTGCTCATCGAGAACCCCGCCGCGGTCACCAAGGACGCCGGCGCTGCCGCCGAGGCGTTCTTGGAGTTCATGACCAGCCCGCAGGCGCAGGCCGACTACGCCGCCTCGGGATTCCGCCCGGTCGTCGACGGCGTCGACATCCCCGAGGTCGAGGGCGCCAACGACCCGAGCGACCCGTTCCCGGCCCCGAAGACGCTGTACACGATCGACGACTTCGGTGGCTGGGGCGAGGCCGCCGACAGGTTCTTCGGCGACGGCCAGGAGGGCAACCCCCTCGGCATCGTGACCGAGCTCCAGCAGAGCCTCGGCAAGGAGGGCGAGGAGTGACCGGCGCTCTCTCCGGGGCGACGGTGGACGCGGGCCGGACCCGCCGCGTCCGCCGTACGGCCCCGCGCACCACCCTCACGCCCGCCGCCGGGCTGGGCCTCGGCGTCGCGACGCTCTGGCTCAGCCTGCTCGTGCTGGTCCCGCTGTCGGCGATCGTCGCCACGGCCGCGGCCGGTGGCTGGAGCAGCTACGTCGACGTGCTCCGCGACCCGCAGACCTGGAGCGCGCTCAGGCTGACCGTGACCCAGTCGATCGTGGTCACGCTGGTCAACGTCGTGATGGGCACGGTCATCGCCTGGGTGCTGGTCCGCGACCGGTTCCCGGGCAGGGTGATCCTCGACGTCGTCATCGACGTCCCGTTCGCGCTGCCCACCGTGGTCGCCGGCCTCGTGCTGCTCGCCCTCTACGGGCCGAACAGCCCGATCGGCGTGCACTGGGCGTTCACGCCCCGCGCGGTCACGCTGGCGCTCGCCTTCGTGACCCTGCCGTTCGTGGTGCGCGCGGTGCAGCCGGTGCTGGAGGAGCTCGAGGCCGACGTCGAGGAGGCCGCGGCCTCCCTCGGCGCCGGGCGGAGCACGATCTTCCGCCGGATCATCCTGCCGAGCCTCGTGCCGGCGATCGCGGCCGGTGCGGCGCTGAGCTTCGCCCGGGCGATCTCGGAGTACGGCTCGCTGGTGCTGCTCAGTGGCAACCGGCCCAACGAGACCGAGGTCGTCTCCGTGCGCGTGCTGTCGTTCATCGAGAACGGCAGCTACGCCTCGGCCGCGGCCGTCGCCTCGGTCATGCTCGCGGTCGCGCTGTTCGTGATCGTCGTGCTCGACATCGTCTCGAGGCGGGTGTCGCGCCGTGGTTGAGGTCTCGGCCCCCGTCCGCTGGACGCTGCGCCTGGTGGCCGTCGCCTACGTGCTCTTCCTCGTGGCCTGGCCGGTGGGCATGCTGGTCCGCCGTACCTTCGAGGGCGGCCTGGCGAACCTGGCGGACGCGCTCGGCGACGAGGACGTCGTCTCGGCCCTCCTGCTCACCGCCCAGGTGGCCGGCATCGCGGTCGCGATCAACCTCGTCTTCGGCGTGACCGTCTCGATCCTGCTGGTCCGCTACCGGTTCCCGGGCAAGCGGCTGCTGTCCGCGCTGGTCGACGTCCCGCTGTCCGTGTCGCCCGTCGTCGTCGGCCTGGCGCTGGTCCTGGTCTACAACGGCCGCGACGGCTGGCTCGGCCAGGGCCTCGAGGACGGCGGCGTCCAGGTCGTCTTCGCGACGCCGGGCCTGGTCATGGCCACCTGCTTCGTCGCCCTGCCCCTGGTGATCCGCGAGGTCGTCCCGACGCTCACGGAGATCGGGGACGAGCAGGAGCAGGCGGCCCGCAGCCTCGGCGCGAGCGCGCCGCAGACGTTCTGGCGGATCACGCTGCCCAGCATCAAGTGGGCGGTCGGGTACGGCGTGGTGCTCAGCCTCGCCCGGTCCGTCGGCGAGTTCGGCGCGGTGAAGGTCGTGTCGAGCAACATCAGCGGCAAGACCCAGACCGCCACGTTGATGGTGGAGGAGAAGTACCAGAACTTCGCCCAGGGCTCGGCCTACGCGATCGCCTTCCTGCTGGTGATGGTGTGCGTCGCCTGCCTGGTCGTCGTCGCCGTGCTCCGGGCCGAGGACGAACGCCGACGCGAGAAGAGGAGACAGGCATGAGCATCGACATCACCCACGTCACCAAGAGGTACGGCGACTTCGTCGCCCTCGACGACGTCAGCGTCTCGATCCCGACCGGGCGGCTGATCGCGCTCCTCGGCCCCTCCGGCGGCGGCAAGTCCACGCTGCTGCGGGTAATCGCCGGCCTGGAGGTCGCAGACGCCGGCACGGTCGGCATCGAGGGCGTCGACGCGACGAGGCTGCCGCCGCAGCGGCGCAACGTCGGCTTCGTGTTCCAGCACTACGCGGTCTTCAAGCACCTGACGGTCGCGAAGAACGTCGCGTTCGGCATGGAGATCCGCAAGAGGCCCAGGGCAGAGGTCGCCGAGCGGGTCGACGAGCTGCTCAGGCTCGTCCACCTCTCGCAGTTCTCGCACCGACTGCCCTCCCAGCTCTCCGGCGGACAGCGACAGCGCATGGCGCTGGCCCGGGCGCTGGCCGTGGAGCCCACGGTGCTGCTGCTCGACGAGCCGTTCGGCGCGCTGGACGCGAAGGTCCGCAAGGAGCTGCGCGACTGGCTGCGCCGGCTGCACGACGAGGTGCACGTGACCACGGTCTTCGTGACCCACGACCAGGAGGAGGCCCTAGAGGTCGCCGACGAGATCGTGGTGATCAACGAGGGCCGGGTCGAGCAGATCGGCTCGCCCGACGAGCTCTACGACGAGCCGGCCAACGACTTCGTCATGGGCTTCCTCGGCGAGACGACCCGCCTGAACGGCGTACTGCTGCGACCGCACGACGTCCACATCTCGCTCGCCCCTGAGCTCGCGGGCGCGGCCGAGGGGGTGGTGTCGCGGGTGCTGCGAGTCGGGTTCGAGGTGCGGGTCACCGTGCTCACCGACGACGGCGAGGAGGTCGGCGTGGTCCTGACCCGGACGCACGCGCGCCAGCTCGGCGTCGCGGAGGGCTGCCGGGCCTGGGTGACACCGGCGTCCGGCGCCGCCACCGTCCCGGCGATGGCGGCCGCGACCGGGTGAGCCGTCGCTCGCTCACCGGTAGTTGGTGAACTGCACCGCGAAGTCGTAGTCCTGCGCCTTCACCAGCGCGATCACGGCCTGCAGGTCGTCGCGCTTCTTCGAGGACACCCGGAGCTCGTCGCCCTGGATCTGCGCCTTGACGCCCTTGGGGCCTTCGTCGCGGATCAGCTTGGATACCTTCTTGGCGTTCTCCGAGGAGATGCCCTCCTTGAGCGCGATCGAGATCTTGCTCTGCTGGCCGGACTGCCGCGGCTCGGAGGCGTCGAGGACCTTGAGGCTGACGTCGCGCTTGACCAGCTTGCCCTTGAACACGTCGAGTACGGCGTTCGCCCGGTCGTCGGCGGACGCGGAGATCTCGATCGCGTGCTCGCCCTGCCACTCGATGGTCGCGCCGGTCCCCTTGAAGTCGAAGCGGGTCGCGATCTCGCGCGCGGTCTGGCCGAGCGCGTTGTCGACCTCCTGGCGGTCGATCTTGCTGACGATGTCGAACGACGAGTCGGCCATCTGCACTCCTCCGGTCTGGTTTTCGTCCGCCACATGGGCTGCGCTATTCTTTCGCCTTGTCGTCGCCGGGCCAAACGGCCGCGGCGCGACTCCCCGGCAGGTTGCCCGAGCGGCCAATGGGAGCGGACTGTAAATCCGTCGGCTTTGCCTTCGAAGGTTCGAATCCTTCACCTGCCACTCAGCGAGAGTCGTTGAGGCTGCGGACCCCCACTCATCGGTGGGGGTTTCGTGCTTTCGCAGCAAGAACTGTCGTCCTTGCAGATCGGGCGACGGCAGGTCGACCCTCCCGCCACGACGGCAGCTTCTTCTCTGGCGCCGGTCGTCGGTTGGTGGTGGCTCTCAACTCCGCCGGGCGGGGCTCGTCGACGTCGCTCGCGAGGATCAGGTGCCGATGGTCATCGGGAGTTCGTCGACCACGTTGAACGCGTCGTTGGCCGCGTAGCGCACAGATCCCGCGACTCGGAGTCCGGGCGCGCGGACCAGGAGAAGCTCCAGGAGAGCGCGCACCTCGGCCCGGGCAAGGTTCGCGCCGAGACAGAAGTGGCTGCCGCCACCCCCGAACGCCACATGCGGGTTCGGATTGCGCGTGACGTCGAACCGCTCGGGGTCGGTGAACACGGTCTCGTCGCGGTTCGCCGACATGTACCAGAGCACCACCTTGTCGCCAGCGGCGATCGGAGTGCCGGCGATGGACGTGTCCTGAAGGGCCGTGCGCCGGAACCGGCGTACCGGGCTTGCCCACCTGAAGACCTCTTCGACCGCGAACGGCGAGTGGGTCGCGACGTCGGACCTCCAGAGGTCGCGCTGCTCCGGGAATCGGTCCAGAGCGACCATGGAATGGTTGAGCGCGGTGCCCGTCGTCTCGATACCGGCGGTGAGGAGGAGCGCGAAGAAGGTGCCTACCTCCTCGGGCGTCAACTTCTGGCCTTCGACCTCCGCGTTGACGATCAACGACACCAGGTCGTCGGTGGGGTGCTCCCTGCGTCGAAGGGCGACCTCGGTGCCGTAGGCGATCATCTCGAGGTTGGACTTGTAGGACAGTTCAGTGAGCGGGCCGAGGATCTTCTTGGTCAGCTCGACGAGCATCGGGAGGTCGGCCGGCTCAACTCCCATGAAGTCGGCGATGATCCCGGCCGGGTAGGTGTCGGCAACCTCGGCGACGAAGTCGAACGAGCCGAGATCGAGCAGCCGGCTCACCAGCCGCTCGGCGCGCCCGTCGATGTCGGTCATCATCCCCGCGACGCGCCGAGGCGTGAAGACGCGAGAGACGATCGAGCGCAGCCGCGTGTGCTCCGGCGCGTCCATGTTGAGCATGCCGGCCGCAGCCACGACCGCGGGGTCCTGGTCGATGATCTCGGTGCCGTACCGCGAGCCGAAGACGGTCGTCGCCTTGCTCACCTCGGTCACCGACTCATGCGACGTGACAGACCAGAAGCCGCGGCCGCCCTTGGAGTTCCAGGCCGTGGCGGGCTCGGGATGCCACGCCACCGGCGCGGTCTGGCGGAAGGTCGCGAACGCTGCCGCGTGGTCGTCACCTGCCCAGAAGTCGGGATCGGTGAGGATTGCCGGGGAGGCAGAGGTCATCACGGGAGTCCTTCGTGTCACGTAATCGCTTGGCGTTGGCTGCCATTGCAAACAAGACGGGTTGACGGTACCGTCCAGTGACTATATACGGAACCGTTCGCCATGAACTAGCAACTTGCAGGCGCGGTCCTCTCGCCCATGTCGAGGTGGGAGCTCAAGGTGGCTTGTTGGCGCACCATCTCCACTCACGGGACCCGCTCGGCGGCCTTCATCTCTCGGCGGGCCAGCGGACTCGAGGAGCCCGTGGGCTGCGATCACCAGCGAGACCACAAACGGCGGAAGATCGGCCCGGTATGCAAACTTAACGGGATCGAGACGCAAAGCTGTGATGAAACGCTTGCTGTAATCGGGGTCTCTGTACATACTTGCCGGAACCTAGGGTCGTGGTGAGCGTCGCAGCCGCCAGGCCCGTCACCTCAAGGAGAAGACCATGCCGCGTCGCAAGACGGCCCTCTCGCCCCTCGCCGCGATCCTCACCCTCGCCGTGAGCGCCGCAGCGCTCACGGCATGCGGAGGATCCGACGGCTCCGGCAGCGCCAGCGCAAGCGGCGGCGCCGACGAGCGCGTTATCAAGGTGGGCTTCGACCCGGGCTTCGGCCTTCCGTACCTCTCGTACACCGGCGGCACGTGGAGCGGCTACCAGGTCGACCTCTACAACACCCTCGGCGATGAGATGGGCGTCAAGTTCGAGTTCGTCAACGTGAAGTTCGACAGCATGACCGCTTCCCTGCAGGCCAAGCGCATCGACATCGCCGCCGGCGGGTTCTACGACACCCCGGAGCGCCGGAAGTCGTTGAACATCATCGACAACATCGAGCTGTCGACCGTCGCCCTGGTCAAGGCCGACGACGACGCCACGAGCATCGCCGGCTTCTGTGGCGACACCATCGCGCTGCCCTCGGGAAACCAGTCCGATGTTCCGATCGTCCAGGGCGTGAGCGACAACTGCCCGAACGGCGAGAGCATCGAGATCACCTACCTCGATACGTCTCAGGGCCCGCTCGCTGTCCGCTCGGGTCGGGTCCGCGCCTACCTCATCGACAACATCTCCGCCGGCTACATCTCCTCGCAGGACGACAGCCTCAAGGCGCAGCCGCTCAGCGACAGCGGCGGCAGCATCCTCTCCGGCGACGGAACCCGCAAGGACGCGGACGGTGAGAAGCTCGCTCAGGAGATCGCGGACGGCATCACGACGATCGTCGACAACGGCGACATGGATGCCACCTTCGACAAGTACGGCTTCGCCCGCGATCTCATCCCGACCCCGGTCGCGGTCAACAGCGGGAGCTGACCCTGGTGTCACTCACACGTACGCAGTCGGCCAGCATGGACAACACGGACTCAGCGGATACCAGCGCGAACGCGCCACGTGTCGTACCTGTTCGACACTACGGTCGCTGGATCTCTGCCGTCGTCCTCTTGGGGCTTGTCGTCTGGTTCGTCTCTGCCGTCGCGGGAAACGACAACCTCGACTTCGCCGTCGTCCGCGAGTACGTCTTCTCCGGCGACATCATCACCGGGGTGGGCCGAACCATCCGCATCACTATCACCGCAATGGCGATCGCCATGGTCCTCGGCGTCGTCATCGCGACGATGAACCTCTCCCGCAACCCCGTCGCGAAGACCTTCGCGTTGGTCTACCTCTGGCTGCTCCGAGGCATCCCGTTCCTGTTGACCCTGGTGATCCTCTACAACATCGCGCTCGTCTTCCCGTCCCTCAGCCTGAGCATCCCCGGAACGTCGCTGACGCTGGCGGAGTGGGACACCAACGAGGTTGTCACGCCGTTCCTGGCCGCAGTTCTCGCACTGGCAGTGACGGAGTCGGCCTACTACTCGGAGATCGTTCGAGGCGGCATCTTGTCGGTAGACCAGGGTCAGGTCGAGGCGGCGCAAGCGGTCGGACTGTCGAGCTTCAAGACGTTCCGAATCGTCGTTCTGCCGCAGGCTCTCCGAGTGATCGTTCCGCCGACGGGCAACGAGCTCATCGGCATGCTCAAGTACTCGGCGTTCGCCTCCGTCATCGGCTACTCGGAGCTGACCGGAAACGCGCAGATCATCTCTGCCGGCAACGCGCGAGTGGTCGAGATGCTGCTCGTGGCTGCCTTCTGGTACCTCGTGATGACGAGCATCCTGAGCGTCGCGCAGTGGTTCATCGAACGTCGCGTTGGGCGTAGCAGCGTCCGCGACTCCAAGCGGCGACGCCGCCCGCAACCCCAGCCGACACCGGAGAGCAGGACCGTGGCATGACATCGACGACAGCGACTGCAAGCCCGCTGGTCAGGGTTGACCGGGTGTCCAAGCGGTTCGGACACACGCCGGTCCTCAAGGATGTCTCGTTCGACGTCATGCCCGGCGAAGTCATCTGCATCATCGGACCGTCCGGCTCCGGCAAGAGCACGATGCTGCGCTGCATCAACCACCTCGAGCGGATCGATGATGGGTCCATCGAGGTTGATGGCGCCCTGATCGGCTACCGGCGAGCCCACGGGAACCACTACGAGCTTCGACCGCGCGAGGTTGCCAGGCAGCGCGTGCAGATCGGGATGGTCTTCCAGCGATTCAACCTCTGGTCACACCTGACCGCCCTCCAGAACGTCACCCTCGGACCGGTGCAGGTGCAGAAGCGAGGCAAGCGCGCGGCGCGGGAGGAGGGCCTCGACCTGCTCAAGCGCGTCGGGTTGGGCGACAAGGCCGACCGCTACCCGATCCAGCTGTCTGGCGGGCAGCAACAGCGCGTCGCGATCGCCCGGGCGCTCGCCCTCCAGCCGAAGCTGATGCTGTTCGACGAGCCGACCTCGGCCCTTGATCCGGAGCTGGTCGGTGAGGTGCTCGCAATCATGAAGGACCTGGCTCGAAACGGCATGACGATGCTGGTCGTGACTCATGAGCTCAACTTTGCGCGTGAGGTTGCCGATAGCGTGATCTTCATGGACGACGGACGGATCGTCGAGGACGGGACCCCGGACCAGGTGTTGGGGCAGCCCGCCGAGCAGCGGACGCGTGACTTCCTCGCAGCGGTCATCTGACCGGCGATCGGGGCGGCGTCCTCCGCGAGATCGAGTCTGAGGACTCCAGTACGCCGGAGCAGGCTCATCCGTGGGAGTCGGCCGTCGGCTCCGCTCGCCACCCGCGTCCCGCTCGGCCGGGTCGGGCCGCACGCGTACCGAATCACTGAAAGATTGGAAGCATCAATGAGTGAAGACCTGCAGCCCGGAGCGGCCGGCGCACCGGCACCGACTGAGGAACCGCTCGATCGTGGTGCGACGACGCTGGAGTCGTTTGACAACTACAGCGCGTCGACCGCCAGTTGGCTCGCGAAGCACCCCGTCGGTCAGCTGGTCGACGGGCGCGAGATCGCCGGCGACGGTGATCCGTTCGTGGTCGACGATCCCGGCCGTGGTGCGAAGCTCGTGGAGCTCTCTTCGGCGAGCACCGCCCAGGTCGATGCCGCGGTCGCCGCCGCCCGGACCGCCTTCGCCGACGGGCCCTGGTCGAGGACATCTCCCGACGAGCGCGAAAGGCTGCTACGGACGCTCGCCGACCTGGTCGAGCGCGACCGACGGCTACTCGCAGAGCTCGAGGTCCTTGAGACGGGGAAGCCGCTTTCCGAAGCGTTGGCGTGCGCTGACGAGGTTGCCTCCGTGGTGCGCTACTACGCCGGGTGGGCGAACAAGGTGGTTGGCTCGGTGATTGCCGCGCCGCCGAAGTTCCACGCGTTCACCACGCCCGTACCCCTTGGAGTGTGCGCTGCCATCACGCCGTGGAACTACCCGATCTCCATCCTCAGCTACAAGTTGGCGCCCGCGCTCGCCACGGGCAACACCCTGATCGTCAAACCCTCCGAGCTCGCGCCACTCGGAACGCTGCACATTGCGAGGCTGGTTGCGGAGGCCGGCATCCCGGATGGAGTAGTGAACGTTGTCACCGGCGCCCGCAACGTCGGCGCCGCGCTTGCCTCCCACACCGGGCTCGACAAGCTGGCCTTCACGGGATCGACCACCACCGGCCGGAAGGTCATGCAGGCAGCAACCGCCCGTCCAGCCCGCGTGAGCCTGGAGCTGGGCGGGAAGAGCGCCCACATCGTCTTCCCTGACGCTGATCTCGACCAGGCCGCCGAGGTCGTGTGCGAAGGGATCTTCACCAACGCAGGACAGGTCTGCGTCGCTGGCAGTCGCCTCCTGGTGCACCGCGACATCCACGACGCGTTCGTCGTCGCCGTCGCTTCCCGTGCGAAGGCCGTGCGCGTGGGCCACGGCCTCGACCCGGCCGCCCAGATGGGGCCGGTGATCACGGACCGTCAACGCCAGACGATCATCGCGCGACTCGACGAGGCCGAACACGACGGGGCCACCGTCGTGACGGGTGCCAAGCCGACGTCGGAGCCGGGCTACTTCCTGGAGCCCTCGGTCGTGACGAACCTCGACCCGCAGTCGTGGTTGGCACAGAACGAACTGTTCGGCCCGGTGCTCGGGGTTCTGACATTCACAAGTGACGCCGAGGCCGTGCGGATCGCCAACGACACTCCCTACGGTCTCGCGGCTGGACTCTGGACCAACGATCTACGCCGTGCTCACGCCGTCAACCGGCAACTCGAAGCCGGGTCCGTCTGGGTGAACACGTACGGGGTGTTCCATCCGACGCTGCCCTTCGGCGGCGTCCGAGGCAGCGGGTTCGGACGCGAGCTCGGAGCGGGCGCGATCGAGCACTACACCGAGACGAAGACGACCGTCATCGGGATCTGAGGCCGCCGCGAAGCCCACCGACCTCCCGGTACATGCATCCGATCAGCACACACCTCCCATCAGCGAAAGGGCAGAGTTCGAATGACCCGCGAGCTTCCCGAGATCCTGACCGCCAACACCGCCTACACGCAGGGCCGCATCCCGCTGAATCAGCGGCCCTTCACGGACACCGCCGAGATCACGGAGATGTGGGGTGCCGACTGGGGAGCCTCCACCGAGGTGGGTCCCCTTCGGAAGGTCCTCCTGCGACGCCCCGGTACCGAGTTCGACGCGGTCGACCTCCAGTTCTGGGACGACCACGCCGGGGCCGCGTTCGACCCGGACGGTCGCTGGTACTGGCCCGAGAAGGAGCCGCCGAACCTCGTCAGGATGCAGGCCCAGCACGACAACCTGGTCGCCACCCTTCGGTCGTTCGGCGTCGAGACGCACGTCCTCGATCCCTTGCCGGGATACGTCAAGTCCGTCTACATGCGGGACCCTCTCATCACCGTCAAGGGCGGCGCCGTCATCGGACGCCTGGCTCCGTGGATGCGACGGGGCGAAGAGTCCGACGTCACGCGCCAAGTGGCCGCTCTTGGGATGCCCATCCTGGGAACGATCACTGGCCACGGCTTCATGGAGGGCGGTTCGTTCGTGAAGCTGAACCGCAATCTCGCCGTGTTCGGCACCTCCGTCCGCTGCAACCAGGCTGCCGCCGATCAGCTCTCGGATCTGCTCAAGTACCAGGGCATCGAGGTCATCGCGGTGCCGCTGAGCGGATTCGACGCCTTCCACATCGACGGGACGCTCGCGATGATCGACACGGATTTGGCGCTGCTCACGCCAGAGTCCGCGCCGCACTGGATGCCCGATCTGCTTCGCGAGCACGGAATCCAACCGATCTGGGCTCCGTCCGACGAGGGGTGGGCCGTCAACGGCCTGAACGTCTCGCCCGGACACGTGATCCTCTCGGAGTCGGCGCCCAGGACGGTGGAGATCCTCGAGAGCATTGGTGTCAAGGTGACGGTCATCGCCTACGACGCCGTCCAGGCCGGAGGTGGCGGTATCCACTGCTCGACCATGGAACTGCTCAGAGACGACGTCTGACGCGCGAGCCAACAGGGCCAGGTGCGACCTCCCGACGCGGAGTCGCAGCTGGCTTCTCGACTACACGGGGTCGGGAATCCCCCAGCTGAACGGCACTTTCAGGACCTTCAGATAGATGAACGTCTCGGTGTCCGAGACCCCGTCGATCCGGCGAACCTCGCGATGGACGAAGCGCTGCAACACGTCCGAGTCCGTCGTGTCGACGTCGAGGAGAAGATCGAATCGGCCCGCGGTGGCGGTCATGACGTCGATCTCCGGCAGGGACCGGAGTCTGTCGAGCACCACCTCCAGATCGCCGTCGACGCGGACTCCGACCATCGCCTGGGCGTGCCCGCCGAGCGCTAGACGGTTCACATTGGTGGAGATCTGGACCACGCCCCGTTCAAGCAGGGAGATGGCCTTGCGACGCGCGGTCGGGTAGTTCACCCCAGTCTTCGCCGCAAGCTCACGGTAGGTAATCCGGCCGTCAACGCGCAGCTCCTCTGCGATCGCCAACTCGTCGGGGTCGAGCACGACCGGGAGGAGTGGCTTGCCGGTCTGCCGATCGGTCGCCCACTTCTCGACGGAGGAGTACAGAAAGACCTCGGTGCGTTGGACCTGCTCTACTGAGCGGATCTCGTCGTCCAGGATCCTCAGAACGCCCTCAACTGAGGGCGCGACGACCTCCGCCAGCAGGTCGTAGGAGCCGGCGACACACGCGATGAAGTCGACCGACTTGAGAGACGCAAGCAGTTCTCCAACCTCACGCACCTTGCCGGATACGTTCACGCCGACCATGGCCAGGACGGAGAGTCCGACGGTGGCCGGATTCACCGAGCCGACGACTTCGATGAGTCCCGAGTCCAACAGCCGGCGCAGCCGGTCTCGGACGGCGTCGCTTGAGAGCCCGACCGTCGCGGCCATGTCGGCCGCGCTCATACGGCCGTCCTCGGTCAGGCAAGCAATGAGAGCCAGATCGATCTCGTCGGCGACCGTCGTCGGGATGAGGTCGCTCCACCGTGTCGGATCCGCGTTCATGAAGTGAGTCCTGTCCTTTCGCCGCCGACCGGACCGAGTCAGCCGGGCCCGAGGACGTGGCGGGCTACGAGCGCTCGATGCGTGGAGAGCCTAGCCGCGAAGACCGATGCCCGTTGCGGCCTTCGAGTCGCGCGAAGACGACGCTCCGGGCAACTGCCACGCACGACGAGCTGGAGGTTCCGCCTAGTCATCCATTCCGGCAATCTAGCCGGGCTGGTGCAAGAAAACTGTGCATGAACTGGAAATGATGAAAGAAATAGGCGTATCGTCCGCGTCGGACGGTGTGCTCGTAACGCGTCTCGCGGCGTACGCCTCGTGCGCAGACTGCGGTTCGCCGCCGGGAACCTGCACCTCAACGACAGACCCACCGGCGCCCCGGCCAACCTCCACCGCTGGACCAGCCCCGCTCCGTCAAGGAGACCTTCACCCCGCCCACCGACTACCGCTACCCCTACCAAGGCTGACCCCAGCCACAAGCATCTCAGGAGAGCCAGCAATGACGACTGTGGCCGGAGCTAGGACCATCGGCGCGACCGCGTTCCGCCGTGCCGAAGAGCGCACTGCGCACAACTACCATCCCTTGCCCGTCGTGGTGGAGCGAGCGGAGGGCGCGTGGATGGTCGACGTCGAGGGCCGCAGGTACCTCGACTTTCTCTCCGGCTACTCCGCATTGAACTTCGGGCACAGCCATCCCCGGCTCCTCCGGGTCGCTCATGAGCAGCTCGATCGGCTGACCCTGACGAGTCGCGCGTTCGTCCACGACCAGTTCGCCGACTTCTGTGAAGCCTTGGGCAATCTATGTGGCAAGGACCTGGTTCTCCCGATGAACACCGGGGCCGAAGCGGTCGAGACCGCCATCAAGGTCATCCGGAAGTGGGGCTACGAGGTCAAGGGCATCGCACCCGATCGGGCCGAGATCGTTGTCGCCGCCGGCAACTTCCACGGTCGGACGACGACGATCGTGAGCTTCTCCGACGATCTGGACGCACGCACGAACTTCGGGCCGTTCACGCCGGGCTTCGTGACCGTTCCGTACGGCGACCTCGCCGCCGTCCAGGATGCGATCAACGAGAACACCGCCGGCGTCATCATCGAACCCATTCAGGGCGAGGGCGGAGTCGTCCTCCCCCCGGACGGCTTCCTCTCGGGCCTGCGGGACTTGTGCAGCCGGACGAACGTCCTCTTCGCGGCCGACGAGATCCAGGCCGGCCTCGGCCGCACGGGCCGCACGTTCGCGTGTGACCACGAGGGCGTCATCCCGGACATCTACATCCTCGGCAAGGCGCTCGGAGGCGGTGTCGTGCCGATCTCGGCGGTGGTCGCGGACCGATCGGTCCTGGGTGTCCTCCGCCCCGGGCAGCACGGCTCCACCTTCGGCGGCAATCCACTGGCCTGCGCGGTGGGGCGCGAGGTCGTTGCGATGCTCGTCGAAGGGGAACCCCAAGCCCTCGCTGTGGAGCTCGGTACCGCGCTGGCCCGACAGCTCGACCAGCTCGTCGACCACGGCGTGGTGGCCGCGCGAACCCGTGGGCTCTGGGCTGGGGTCGACATCGACCCCTCGGTCGGCACCGGTCGCGAGGTGTGCGAGGCACTGCTGGCTCGCGGCGTCCTGGCGAAGGACACCCATGGTTCGACGATCCGTTTGGCCCCACCGCTGGTCATCTCCGAGCCGGACCTCGTCTGGGGCGTCCAGCAACTCGCTGCCGTCCTGGAGGGCTGACCGAGGGCGCCGATCTGCAAAATCGAGCGATCAGGATCGGAAGACTTGCAAATCACAGGCTTCCAAACATACCTTGGCGAAACATTGCGGCACTGGTTGCGGGCCGTGAGTGAAAGGAAGTGGGCATGCTCGGATCTGACTCACGGAAGATGTCGGTGCGGACTCGGCGCGACATCGCCGTCGACGTCGTCGAGGTCGAACTCGTTCCGGGCGACGGCCTGCCCTGTCCCGCCTGGGAGCCGGGCGCACATGTCGACGTCGTACTGCCCTCCGGCGTCGTTCGCCAGTACTCCATCAGCGGCGGCGACGGCGAGAGCATCAAGGTCGCCGTCCTCCGTCAGGAGGACGGCCGGGGCGGCTCGGTGGAACTGCACGACGCGCTCAGCGAAGGCGTCGTCGCTGAGATTCGCGGGCCTCGAAACCACTTCCGCCTGATCGAGGTCGACGAGTACGTCTTCGTCGCGGGAGGGATCGGCATCACCCCCATTCTCGCGATGATCCGGCACGCCGAAGAATGTCGGTCACGTTGGACCCTGGTCTACGGCGGCCGAACCCGTGGCTCGATGGCCTACCTGCCCGAGCTCGAGGAGCTGGTTGGTTCAGCGGGCGACCGAGCGGCACTGAGGCTGGTCCCGCAGGACGAAGACGGTCTCCTCGACATCCCCGCGGTATTCGAGGCAGGCAACGCGAGCGTGCCTGTCTACGCGTGTGGCCCGGAGCCCCTGCTCGCCGCGCTCGAGTCGCACGCAGAGGCGTGCTCGGCCGTGGATCGCTTGCACCTGGAGCGCTTCGGGGCCGCTCCCGTCGACCTCGACGCCGATGACGGCGCCCGCGACCACTTCGAGATCGAGTTGGCTTCTTCGGGAATCGTCCTTCCAGTAGGCCCCGACGACCGCGTCATCGACGTCGTCCGCACTCAGGTGCCGGGTATGCCGTTCTCCTGTGAGGAGGGCTACTGCGGATCCTGCGAGACCGGAGTACTCGCGGGACTGCCGTGCCACCGTGACCAGCTCCTCAGCGCGGAAGAGCACGACGCGAACGACGTCATGATGATCTGTGTCGGACGTGCGAAGTCCGACCGGCTCGTCCTCGACCTCTGACCCGGCGGCTGCTCTCCGGATAGCCCCGTGTCCCAATCGTCAGAAGGACGGACCCATGCACCTGACCATCCGTGAACGTGAGCGGATCGAGCTGTACCAGGTCGCCGAGTTCGCGCGTCGCCGACTGCGGCGAGGCTCCCGCATCTCGGCACCGGAGGCGATCGCGGTCGTCTGCGATGAGATCCTCGAGCTCGCGTGGGACGGTGCCTCTCTCGACGAGGTGGTCGCGGCCGCGTACCGGGTGGTCGACGTCAGCCAACTGCTACCCGGTGTGCCGAACCTGGTGCCCCAGATCCAGGTCGAGGCGCTCTTTCCCCAGGGAACCGCTCTGGTCTCGGTCGACTGGCCATTCGGGCAACCCGATGCCGCCGGACCGGGGGCACTGCTGAGCGCGGACGGCGACATCGTCATCGACCGCGACCGCGAGGTCGTCCACCTGAGCGTCACCAACACCTCCGACCGGCCGGTCTTCGTCTCCTCGCACTTCCCGATCGCGCAGGCGAACTCCGACCTCGACTTCGATCGGGAGAGCGCCGAGGGCATGCGGCTCAACATCCCGGCCGGAACGTCGGCGACGTTCGAGCCAGGAACCACGAGTGAGGTCGCCCTGACTCCAGTCCGCCGCCAGACCGCAGCACGCGCGGACGTATGAGTATGAAGATCTCGCGCCAGCAGTACGCGAAGCTCTATGGCCCGACCGTCGGCGACTCCGTTCGCCTCGGAGACACCGACCTGTGGGTACGCATCGCCGCCGATGACAGCCACTACGGCGACGAACTGTTGGGCGGCTGCGGCAAGACGCTTCGCGACGGCCTCCTCGTGAGTGCGCATCGGGAGTCCGCGCTCGACATGGTGGTCACGAGCGTCGTCGTCCTGGATCCCGTCCTGGGCGTCCGCAAGACGAACATCGGGGTCAAGGACGGCCGAATCGTCTCGATCGGAAGTGCCGGAAATCCCGACCACGGCGCGGACCTCGACGGCGTCGTCGACAGCCACACGGCCATCGTGCCCGGAGAGGGCCTGATCGCGACCGCCGGCGCGGTGGACTCTCATGTCCACCTCTCGTCGCCGGAGCTGGTCCCCGCCGCCCTCTCGGCCGGCGTCACCACCATCGTCGGGATGGGACTGGGCGGCGTCTGGGACGTCGGCTGCAATCCGGCTCGCAACCTCCACCTGCTCATGGAGGCATGGAGAGGTCTGCCGATGAACGTCGCGTTCCTCGCTCGGGGATCGACCGCCTCGACATCGCTCCACGAGGACGCCGTCGCGTCGGGTGCCGGAGGCTTCAAGGTCCACGAGGACTTCGGCGCGACGCCGGACATCATCGACGCGTGTCTCGCCGCAGCCGAGGGCGCGGACCTGCCGGTGGCGATCCATACCGACTCCCTCAACGAGTCTGGATCTCTCCAAGACACTGTCGACGCAACCCGGGGGCGGACGGTTCACGCGTACCACGTCGAAGGTGGCGGGGGACACCCGAACCTCCTGGAGATCCTCTCGGTTCCCCACGTCCTCCCGTCGTCGACCACCCCGACGATTCCCTACACCGCTCATACGGCTGCCGAGCTCATGCCGATGACGATGACGGTCCATCGCCAGAACCCGGCGATCCCGACCGACATCGAGGTCAGCAGGCGACGGATCCGCGACCGGGCGATCCAAGCAGAGAACGTCCTCCACGACATCGGTGCGATCGGGATCGTGAACTCCGACTCGATGGGCATGGGTCGCATCGCCGAGACGGTGCGCAGGACCTGGCAGCTCGCCTCGCTCTCCGGGGTGCGCGCCGGAGAGTTCGGGCCCTACGCCGACTCGACCAACAGGGTGCTCCGCTATCTGGCCAAGATCACCCTCAACCCCGCGGTCGCCCACGGCCTCGCGCACGAGGTCGGCTCACTCCAAGTGGGGCGCCTCGCCGACATCGTGCTCTGGAACCCCGCCTGGTTCGGTGCGAAACCCGAGCTGGTCCTCAAGGCAGGATTCGCAGTCTGGGGAAACGTCGGAAGCCCCGCGGGATCGACACGACTGGGCGAGCCGCGCGCCTACGGGCCCTACTTCGGAGCGCTCGGCGGAGCGCCCGAGCAACTTGCGCGGGTGTTCGTCTCGGGCGAGACGCTCGATGACTCAAGGCTGAGGTCCAACCTGCCTGGCGGGCTCCGATACTCCAGAATCGCGCGCTCGCGCGGCCTCACGCGGGCCGACCTGCTGCACAACGAACGCGTCGTCGACGTCGTCGTTCCGACCGATGACTCACCGGTCACGGTCGACGGCGGCGCAGTCAGCTTCGACGCGCCCGACTCTGTCCCCTTGGGACGTGCCCACCAGTTCGGATGAGGCCTCAGAGCGACGCCGCTGACCGCCGTCGCGACCGGGCCACCACGAGAGAGAACGGATCTGATGACTTCCGCCGAAGGTACGCGATCGCTCCCTGAACGTCTGACCGCTGACAGCGCCTACGTGCAGGGACGCGTCGAGCTGGCGACACGACACTTCAACGACCCCGACGAGCTGCGTTCGGTCTGGGGCGAGGAGTGGGGTGCGACCTCCGACGTCGGCCAGCTGCGCCGAGTCATGCTCCGACGACCGGGCAGCGAGTTCGAGGCGCTGGACGTCTCTCAGTTCGACGGCGCACTCGGCGCCGCGTTCGATCCGGACGGAATGGGCTACTGGTACGGCCGCGACGCACCGGACCTCGCGCGGATGCAGGCGCAGCACGACAACCTCGTGGCAACGCTACAGGGCCACGGGGTGCAGACGGAGGTTCTCGCGCCGCTTCCCGGCAAGTTCACCAAGTCGATCTACATGCGTGACCCGTTGGTCACGACCAAGGGTGGCGCGATCATCACCCGACTCGCGCCCACGATGCGCCGCGGCGAGGAGGCCTTCGTCACCCGGACGGTGGCCGCGCTCGGCATGCCGATCCTCGGCACGATCTCGGGTGGCGGGTTCGTCGAGGGCGGCTCGGTGATCAAGCTGACCCCGAAGGTCTACCTCTACGGCTCCGGGATCCGGTGCAACCGGGAGGGAGGCGACCAGCTCGCCGAGATGCTGCGGTGGCACGGCGTCGAGCTGATCCAGGTGCCGCTGAGCGGCTACAAGCTGCACCTGGACGGGGCGCTGGCCATGGTCGACGTCGACCGGGCGCTTCTCAACCCTGCGAGCACGCCCCACTGGCTCCCCGACCTGATGCGGGAGCACGGCGTACACCCGATCTGGATCGACCCCGACCAGTCCTGGGCCGTCAACGGCCTGACGCTGGCGCCCGGACACGTGCTGCTCTCCACCACCGTCGAGAAGACCGCCGAGAAGCTCGACAGCCTCGGCGTCAAGGTCGACCTCATCGACTACGACGCCATCCAGGCCAACGGGGGTGGCATCCACTGCTCCACGCAGGAACTCCTCCGTGACGACGTCTGATCACCGACTCCATCGAAGGCAGGAAGACATGAGCTCCCGTACCGTCGTCGTCACCGGTGGATCGTCCGGAATCGGCGCACAGACCGTCGCGAAGTTCGGCGCGGACGGATCCCACGTGATCATCCTCGATCGGTCTGCGCCCACCACACCCCTCGGGGACAACCAGCGCTGGATCCAGACCGACCTGTCCAACGCCGCTTCGATCGACACCGCTCTCCGACAGATCGACGACGTTGACGTCCTCTGCAACGTCGCGGGACTGTCGGGAGCCGGTCCGATCCCGGCCACCGTCGCAGTCAACTTCCTCGCCGTCCGGCACCTGGTCGACAACCTCGCCGACCGTATCCGCCGCGGGGGCGCCGTGGTCAACGTCGCCAGCACGGCGGGATGGCGGTGGCGGAACGGACTGACGCCGGTCAACGAGCTGATCAAGACCGACGGCTTCACTGCCGGACTCGCGTGGGCCGAGTCCAACATCGACAGCGGGTACCGGGCCTACGAACGAACGAAGCAGGCTGTCATCGTCTGGAGCAACGTCGCATCCCAGCAGTACCTCGGACAGTTCCGCGTCAACAGTGTGAGCCCCGGCCCCGTCGATACTCCGTTGCTCGACGAGTTCTACGAGTCGATGGGGCACGAGGAGCTCGACCCCCTCACCGCTCGCGGCGGCCGGAACGGCCGACCGGCCGAGATCGCAGAGGTCATCTACTTCCTCGCATCCCCGTCCAGCAGTTGGATCAACGGCACCGACATCGTCGTGGACGCCGGCGCCGAGATGGCCGAGTTCCTCGCCTCCGAGGGCGTGCTCGACGACCAGCGGATCTGACTCCACGAGTCCACACAAGACGATAGGAAGATCGATGACAACTCTCCAGATCGACGTCCCGACAGCTCAGACCGAGGCGGAGCTCCGCCGGGAGCTTGCCGCCGTCTACCGGCTGGTCGCTCACTACCAGATGACCGACCTGATCTACACCCACATCTCGGCTCGCCTGCCGGGCGACGAGCCGCGGTTTCTGATCAACCCGTACGGCCTGATGTTCGAGGAGATCACTGCGTCCTCGCTCGTGGTCGTGGACCTCGACGGAAACATCCTCGAGCCCACTCCCTACATCGTGAACCCTGCCGGTTTCGTGATCCACTCTGCCGTTCATGCTGCGCGTGACGACGCTCATTCGGTGCTCCACACGCACACGCGCGCAGGGTGCGCCGTCGCGGCAACGCAGGAGGGGCTGCTCCCCGTCAACCAGATGAGTCTCGAGTTCTACAACCGTGTGGGGTACCACGACTACGAAGGGATCGCGCTGAACAAGGACGAGCAGGTGCGCCTCGTCGCGAACCTGGGCGACCACCCGGCGCTGATCCTCCGCAACCACGGACTCCTCACCGTCGGAGAGTCGCCGCGCCAGGCATTCGTCCGGATGTTCTACCTCAACCGCGCCTGTGAGATCCAGGTGAGCGCCATGTCCGGCGGGACGCTCCTGCTCCCGTCGCCGGAGGTCTGCGACTACACCGCGAAGCAGTTCACCGGGGAGAGCGCCGTGGACTACACCGACGAGCACGGCGCAGCTCTGCTGTGGGCCGCCCTGCTTCGGCAGCTCGACCGCATCGCCCCGGACTATGCCGACTGAGGCGAACGGACCGGCGCACTCGACGAGCCGACTTCCCAGGACCCTCATCGGTCCTCTCGTAGACGACGACACGAAGGATCTTCTCGCCGAACCCGCGATCCAGGCAGCGATGAGCGGGCTGGGTCGGGTGACGTTGTCCGAGGCGGCCTCGAGCACCGACGGGTTCCACGCCGAGCTCGCGGACGCGGACGCACTGATCCTCATCAGGAGCCTCGCCGAGAACGACGTCGCAGCCGCGACACGGCTGCAGATCGTCTCAGTGACGGCTACCGGGTATCAGTTCTACGTCGACGCGGACGACCTGCACGCTCGCGGGATCCGAGTCGGCTACGTCCCTCACTACGGCGCTGACGCTGTCGCGGAGCACTCGCTGGCAATCATCCTGTCAGTCGCCAAGAACATCGTGCCGGCGAGCGCGGCCGTGCGGTCGGGGGCCTGGCCGCAGCCGATGAGCCTTCAACTGTCAGGTGGGCTCGCGGGGGTCGTCGGACTCGGACCGATCGGGCGCCGAATGGTCGACCTGCTCGAAGGCATCGGGATGCGGGTCCTGGTCTGGACCCGCGATCCTGACCCGGCGCGGCTGGAGGGCTCCGACGCCGAGTTTGCGGACTTGGAGACGATCTTCTGCTCGGCTGATGCGATCAGTCTGCACGCCGCTCTGACCGCGCAGTCGCGAGGCATGATCACCGGCAAACTGCTCCAGTCGTGCCGGCCCGGCGCCGTCTTCGTCAATACCGCCAGGGCCGAACTCGTGGAGGACGGTGCTCTCGAGCGGGTGGTCGCCGCCGGCCGGGTGCGAGGAGGTGTCGACGTGCTGGCGACGGAGCCGCCGACCAGGTCAGAGCTCTCGCACCTTCCACCAGAGCTGCTCGTGACGCCGCATACGGCGTACAACACGCGGGAAGCAGCAGTCGCTCTCGTCCTCGGAGCGATCCGGAACGTCACGGCTCACCTCGCCCGGGAACCGCTGGCGGGCGAGGCGAGGCCGAGGCTGCGTCGTACGAACCTCGGGCAGTGAGACCGGACCCCGACGGGGTACGCCGGGAGCGGAGACGCGATCGACGGCTCGCGAACGTTCGTGCGCAGCATCCCGGGGCCCGGCTGGGGACGCCGGACCGCACTCGAAGTGGGTGTCCAGGTGTGCAGACCGGCGGGTACCCGACGCGTCGATCGACCTACTGTGCTCCTCACCGCGGATCGGTCGGCAAACAAGGAGAGCCTTCATGACCAAGCAAGGACTGGCGGCCCTGCCCGAGCTCGCTCGCACGGCAATCGAGCTCGGCGAGAGCCTCTCGGAGACCGACTGGGCACAGCCGAGCGCCTGCCCCGGTTGGAGTGTCCACGACATCTTCGTCCACCTGGCTTGCACGCTCCGCGAATCCGTCGACCCGGAGTCGATGCCTCCGCCCGTGCCCGGGAAGATCGAGCGAAGCAACGATCGGGCTGTAGCGGCATTCAGGAGCCTGACTCCCCGCCAGACCCTCGACCTGTACCGGGACCTGATCGAGCCGGCTCTGGTCATCCACGACAATGCGCAAACCGGTGATGCGGCCAGCCGTGAGGTGGACCTCGAAGACGCCGGCACCTATCCCGCGCATCTGATGGTCGATTCACTGGTCTTCGATCACTACTGCCACCTTCGCCACGACCTCGGAGGATTCGGCCCGCTGGACTTCTCGGTCAGGGCGGACGCCGTGGTCATGGAGTCTTCGCTCTCCTGGTTGATCGCAGGACTGCCACAGATGTCAGCCGCGCGTCTGCCGTCCGTGCTGACCGCGCCGGTCTCCCTCGAGCTGACCGGTCCCGGTGGTGGAACCTGGACCCTCGCGCCGGTTCCGACCACGATCGAGGTGAAGGCGGCAACCCACGAGGCGGACGCCGCGATCAGCTCCACGGCCGAAGACTTCCTCGTCTGGGGAACGCATCGCGGGGATTGGCGGGAGTACGTCCGCCTGGGCGGTGACGTATCTCTGGCGGCCCAGGTGGTCGACGCGATCAAGGTCTTCTGACGACGACTCGAGGTCGACGTCAACGCAGGGGGTGCCGTCTGTCGTGGATCGGATCGGTCTGGTTGCCCCCTCGGTCCCCGCACGGACCGGCCCTTCCAGTCGCCCCGCGGGTTGTGTCGATCAACTCGGAAGGGGTCGGCGGCGCATCGTGCGCGGCCATCGTGTCAGGCGCGTGGTAGCGGGTTCGCGGCAAGAGCTACGCGCTCCCGTCTCGAGCGATCCGCAGAGCCGCCCAGAGGTTCAGCCGGGAGGTCGGGTCGTCGAGGTCGAAGCTCAGCGCCCGTTCGATCTCACGCACACGAGCGCGAACCGTGTTGCGGTGCATCCCGAGCTCGTCGGCGACGATGTGGACCCTCCCGTGATGGCGGATATAGGAATGGGCCACGTCGGTCAGATCGGCTCTGCCTGTTCTCGTGGCCCCGAGCCTGCTCAGTAGCTCTTCCGCGAAGTCCTCTCGCGCCGACGGATCGACCAGTGCCGTCAGGCCGGAGTCGCTGAGGTCGCCCCACTTCACGACCGGTCTGGTCGGCGTTGCCTGCTCGAGGGCGAACCCCGCCGACCTGAAGCTTCGGCCGACCTCGCTGACCGGGACCGGTCCGCCGACGCCCGCCGTAGTTCGAGTTCCTTCGAGCATGGAGACCCAGGCGTCGGATGTGGCCACGTCACACAGGACGTGGAGCTCGGACTCGCCCCGAGCTGCCGCCACCAGCCCGCGGCCGTCTGGCGAGCCTTCTGCACGGGCCAGGAGCCGCAGCAGGTCCTCCCTCGGTCCGCGAACGCGAACGACGGCCAGGCGACCCTTGAGGCGGACCGCGGCGGAAGTCCCCGTCGGGTCTGCTGCATCGATGACGATCTCTGCTGCTCGCACCTCGCCCGTCAACAGCAGATCGAGCGCGCGACGTCGGAGCTTGCGACCGACTTCGCGTTGCTCGAGCCGGCGGTCCAGTTCGAGGCCCAGCAGTGAGATCGAGGCCATGACGGCGGTGCGCTGATAGTCGGTGAGAACCTCGAGCGATCGCACCGCGACGTACGCCTCCGCCGGCTCCCGAAGGCCGATCGGTTGGAGGATGGTGTTGCCCTCCGCCGATGACCAAGCGGCGACCGCGCCGAGGCCGCGAGGAAGCAGGTTCGTGAGCTCCGCCCGAATGTCTCCGAGGTCGTGGTCGGCCGACTTGTCGAACACCGCCTCGGACAGGAGGTCGCCCTCGGGGCTGAGCAGCCAGACGGCGCCGGCGACGTGGCGCGCAAGCTCTTCTGCGATGGCGGCCGGCGCGTCCCGGCGTCGCGATGCCTGGGCAAGACGTCGCTGAAGCGCGACGGCTTCTCGTGCGGCTGAGCTGTCGCGGTCTTCGAGTAGGCCAGCAACGGCCTGGCTGATGGACACGAAGCTGGTCTGCATGGGCACCGTCAGGAGGTTGACGCCGAGTCTCGAACAGGCCGCAACAAGCTCCGGCGGCACGGTGGAGTGGGTGAGGGTGGGGCCCGTGGCGATGCCGAGTGCCGAGACTCGCGAGGTACGCAGGTGCCCGACGTACTGGTCCCACTCGGCCACGCCCCAACCGCGGGTCTCGAGCCCGGTGAAGAGGAGCAGCTCGCCGCCCTCGAGAAAGGGCGAGGGGTCCGGCATCTCGTTGGTCGCGACCCAGCGCACGGCGGTGGCGGGGTCCGGACAGACGACGACCTCCACATCGACGTCCGTCGCCAACACTTCTGCAAGCGAGACCACGGGCCCATTATGCACTTCGTCGAGCATCAAAAATATGGCTCTCCTGACTGATCCGTGGGTCATATCCGGCCGGGGAGGACAGGCTTGTGGCCGCCGAGGTTGA